>CAYGMG010000066.1:0-19324 GCA_964350895.1 uncultured Lysobacter sp. | reverse complement strand
GACGACGCATCCGCGTCGCGACTTCAACAACATACTTCCGGAACAGGACACTAGCTCTGGTCCAGCGCGTGGTGGATCAGCACCACGCACTGCGAGGCGAACAGCATGGTGCGGCCCAGGGTGAGCTTCTTCGCCCCCAGGCGTTCCAGGCTGTGGAAGGTCTTCTTCGGCATCGGGATGTGGTCGGTGAGCAGGAAGCAGGGCTTGTCGGCGAAGGTCTGTTCGCTGATCGGCGTGCCCTTGCGTTCCATGACGAACAGCTGGTGATCGGCGGCGAGCTCCTGAACCAGGCGCTCGAAGCTGACCGTGCGAACGTCAACACCCGGTTCCACCGGGCGGCTGTCTTCCTTGGCCATGCCCCGAGACACGTCAAGGGCGCGGGCGATCTTGGCGAGCAGGTTGGCCTCGTGGAAGCCGCCGATGTCGTGCATCGCGTCGGGCTCGAAGCGGATCGTTCGCGAGTAGTCCTGGGTGCTTTCCAGGACCAGAAAGACGATCACGTCGGCGCGGTGCGATTGGGCGACGAAGATCGCGTTCATCAGCGTGTGCGCGAGGATCTCGGTGTGCGCCTCGCCGCCAACGCCTGCCAGCAGCTTCTGGCTATCGGTGGGCGCCGCTCGGGCTCGGAGTACGAAGGTTCGCATGGCTTTCCTGATGCAAGGCGGTCGGCGCGCCGGATGTGGTTCGCCATCGGCGCATTGTCCACGCTGGCGGGGAGAACGGGAGAACTTGCCGTTCCATATCATGCGGTCCCCGTCCGGCGGGACGGCATCAGCCGTCTCTTGCTGCGGCTCGCCGAAGCCGGGCGACAAGGTTTCCCGGCGCAGGACCGGGCGCTGCACCCGGTGGTTCGCCGGCAAGGCTTTGCGGCCGCCTTGCGAGGTCACGCGGCATCGCGATGCACGGCGCGTCGGCTGGGTGCCGGGCCGCGCTGGTCACGGTGAATCAGCGCGCCGATGCTTTACGCCCGCAAAGCCACATTGCACCGCGCCCCGGTCTGCAACCCTCCTCTTGCCGGTGCTTCGCTGACCCGCTATTCGCAGCGCAGCGCCTGGGCTGGCGGGATCGCTACCGCTCGGCGCAAAGGCGCGACGCAGGCGAGCAGGCCGACGCTGCCCAGCGTCAGCGCGGCCAGCAGGAAGGTCGTCGGGTCGTTGGCGCTGAGGCCGTACAGCAGGCTGCTCAGGGCGCGGGTTGCGCCACTGGCCAGCAGCAAGCCGAGCAGCAGGCCGATGCCGATCAGGCCCAAGGCCTGGCCCAGCAGGGCCCGCGCAACGCTGGCCGCGCGGGCGCCCAGCGCCATGCGCAGGCCGATCTCGCCGGTTCGCTCGGCGACGTTGACCGACAGCGCGCCGTACAGACCCAGCGCTGCGAGCAGCAGTGCCGTAATGCCGAAGGCCGAGAATACCGTCGTGGCAAGCCGGCGTTCGCCGGCGGTGCGTGCGACCAGCGTGTCCATGCTGGCCACGCGGGTGATCACCCGACTGGCGTCGACGCTCCACACCGCGTCGCGGAGTGGCTCGGTGAGCGAGTCAGGTTCTAGCTGCGTGCGTACCACCAAGGAGCGCACCGCGTCGGCGTAGTGCCACTGCACGCTGGCGATGTAGACCGCATCGGTGAGGCTTTCAACGAGCGAACCCTGCTTCACGTCGCCGACCACGCCAACCACGGTGAACCAGTCGGTATCCGGCGCGCCGATGCGCAGGCGACGGCCGATCGGGCTGGCATCGCCAAAGCGTCTCTGCGCCAGCGACTGGCTGATCACCGCCACCTTCGGCGCTCCGGGGTGGTCGGATTCGGCCAGTCCGCGGCCAAGGCGCAGCGGGATCCCCATGGTCTCGAAATAGGCTGGGGTGACCGCATAGCGCAAGGCGTTGTATCCGGTTCCTTCGGGCTCGTCGGCGAGCGTCTCGAAGCGCGTGCCGAATTCGTTGCGGTCGGCGGTCATCGGCAGCTGGTTGGTGAAGGACGCCGAGACCACGCCGGGCACCGCGCGGGCCGCCTCCAGGCTGCGCGAATAGAACTCCTCGATGGCGGCATCGTCGACATAGCGCTGGCCACGGGCGTGGATCTGCATGCTAAGTACCTGGTCGGTCTGCATCCCGGTCTCCACCGCGAACAGCCGCTGCAGGCTGCCCAGCAGAAGGCCCGCGCTGACCAGCAGCACGGTCGCCAAGGCGACCTCGACCACCACCAGTGCTCCGCGCGCCGCACGGTGACGACCGATGCCGCGCTGGCCACCCGGCTGCTGTCCCCCGCGCTGCTGGGAACGCACCGCCAGCAGCGCGGGTACCAGGCCGACGATCAATCCGACCGCGGTTGCCACGCCTAAAGTGAACAGCAGGGTAGCCCCGCTGGGTTTGGACAGCGCCGCCGCCGCGCCATGGCCTTCGCTCAGCTGCGCCAGCCAGGAAAGCCCCAGCTGTGCGCCGACCATGCCGATCGCCGCGCCGAGCAGGGCCAGTAGCAGGACCTCCAACATCTGGTGCCGTATCAGACGCAGTGGACTGGCTCCCATGGCCGTCCGCGCGGAGAACTCGTGGCTTCGCTGCGCGCCGCGGACCAGCAGAAGGTTGGCCAGGTTCACGCAGGCGATCAGCAGCAGCAGGGCCACCGCTGCGCTTGCGGCGGTCAGCCCTGGACGGATCTCGCGGGTCAGCGCCGACGGCAGGTCCTGCAGCAGGGCGCCGTGCCGAAGGTCGGCGTGTGCGGGTCGGGCGAAGGCCGGGTCGGGCGTGGCGCCGATCGCCTGGATGTCGACCCTGGCCGACTCCAGCGTCGCCCCAGCGTGGAGTCGTCCCACCATGCGCAGGTGCTTGCCCCACTCGCGCCCATCGGTGGGCAGGGCCGGGTCGTACTGCAGCGCTCCCCAGAGCTGGGCCGACGGCATCAGCACATCCCGGAAACCCTCCGGCATCACGCCGACCACGCGATAGCGCTGTTCGTCGATCTCGATCTCGCTGCCGAGGATGGAGGCAGCGGCGCCGAACTCGGTGCGCCACAGCGCGTGGCCAAGCACTACCTCGGGCGCGCCGCCAGGTCGGTCTTCCCGCGCGGCCAGCCCCGGACCGATCATCGGCAGGACGCCCAGCGTGCCGAAGTAGTCCGCGCTGACCCGCTGGCCGATGACCCGCATCGGCTCCCCAAGCGCAGACAGCGTGGGCTCCCAATCGCGCGCTACCGCCGCCGACTCGAGCGTGCGGTTGCGCCCGGCAATTTCGCGGAAGCTGCCGAACGCCACCGGCGTGGCGCTGCCGTCCGGTCCGAAATCCGAGACCAGCAGCAGCCTGTGTGCATCCGGATAGGGCACCGAATCCAGCAGCAGCACATTGACTGCACTGAACATCGCCGTGCTGCCGCCGATGCCCAGGGCCAACACCAGCACCGCCATCGCGGAAAACCGCGGCGCGCGCAGCAGCCCCCTGAAGGCATCACGCAGATCGTCGAGCATGTCTGTTCTCTCCTTGTGTTGCCGGTAGCCGCCAACCGAGGCGCGACCAATCGGCCAACGGATCTCTGGCGTTCCTGCGCAAAGCAGAATTCACGCCAGCCGGAGCAAGCGAGCTATTTCAACAGCTTGGCAAGCACTCAGGCCAGGATGACCTCGCGACTCGTCCATTCCTGGACCGACCGCGTCCGATTTCGAAGGGCTGCTGTTCTGCGATACCCGACCTGCCCGGCGCAGCGAGCCAGCTCGCGAGCGCTCGCCCGCCACGCTACCGATTCCCCCGCGCGACCCCGGCAATTTGCACCAAGCGTCGCTGAAATCGGCTAGGCTCCGGGGAATTTCCTGATCCACGCACGTCATGCGCAACGCACTCCAGGACCAGCTGCTCAAGGCTGGCCTTGCCAAGAAATCCAAGCTCGACCAGGTGGCCCGTGAGCAGGCCAAGCAGCGGCATGCCAAGGCACCGGCTGCGCCGAGTGCCGAGGAGGTCGATGCGCAGCGTCTGGCGCGCGAGAAGGCCGAACGCGATCGCGCCCTGCAGGCCGAGCGCAATGCCCAGGCCAAGGCCGCCGAAGAGCGCGCCCAGGCCCGGCAGATCATCGAGCAGAACAAGCTGCCGACCGAGGGCGACAGCGAGTACCGGTTCAACGACGGCAAGCTGATTCGCAGCGTGCTGGTCAGCTCCGCGCTGCGCCGGCAGCTGGCCAAGGGCAGTCTGGTGATTGCCCGGTTCGACGATAGCTACGCGCTGATTCCGCGCGCCGCGGCGGACAAGGTGCTGGCCCGGGATGCGGCACAGATCGTCGTAGACCACGCCAGCTCCAGCAGCTCGGCGGAGCAGGCCGAGGACGACTACTACCAGCAGTTCGCGGTGCCGGACGATCTGGTCTGGTAGCTGCCGGTCGCGCTCACAGGTTCGGCGCCTGAAACCTCCATCTCGTTCGGTGGCCAGGTCGATCCGGCCACGTTGCAGCGCGCTGCTGGCTGCCGTGTCGTGCGCCGGCGTCATCCGGACGTTAGGCCCGCGCGATCGATGCGCCGGGTGAGCATGGCTTGATGAGCAATCTGGATTCGGTCAGTCGAGCGACGCCGCAGCTGTTTGCGCCGCGATCCGGGCGCGCCAGCCCGCAGCGGGCAGGGCCTACGGCACTGCATGTCGAGCCAGCCGCTACACTGCAGAACGTCTTGACCTGCCGAGGGTGCAACGCTTGACGCCCGACATCAGCCTGCTGTTCCTGATCGGCCTGGTCAGCGCCATCAATGGCGGCGTGCTGCTCTGGGCCATGCTGCTCGGCGCCGAGCGCCGGGTGATCGGGCCGTTCGCAGCGGGCTGCCTGGCCCTGGCCCTGAGCATGGCGACCCCGCTGCTGGTCGCTGAAAACCAATCACCCTGGTGGGCTACCGGATTCAATGTGTTACCGATGCTCAGCTATACGCTGTGGCTGGTCGGCGTGCTCAATCTGGTGGGGCAGTCGCGCCACGCGCGATGGGCGTTTCTGGTGATGCTGCTGATCCTGCTGCCGGTGCTCTGGTTCACCTTTGTCGATCCGCAGCGGACGCCTCGGGTGGCCCTGGTCGCCGGCAGCCTGGCCGCGCTGCGGCTGGTCAGCGCGATCATGCTGCTTCGTGCCGGGCAACATGTCGACCGGCGCGTTGCCTGGGTGTTCGCGGCGGTCTTGCTGGTCGAGTGCCTGACCATGAGCAATCGCACCGTGTCGGCGTGGTCGGGCGTGGTGCCGCCGATAGGGGGCGATGCCGCCCAGGCCAGCGTGATCACCTGGATCACCATGCTCAGTTCGGCCCTGCTGTCGACGCCCCTGCTGCTGTTGCTGGCCCTTGGGCGGATGGTCGGCGATCTGCGGCACACCGCGTCGCGCCTTGACGCCACGCTGGGTGCGATGCCCGATGCGGTGATCGAGCTGGATGAGCAGGGCGGGCTGCGCAGCCTGCGTAGCCGCGACCCCGAGCAGCTGCCGTTTCCGGTGCCGAATCCGGCCCGGTCGGATATCGGCAGGCCGCTGGCCGCCCTGCTGCCGGATCGCCACGGCCCGTCGCTGAGGCAACTGCTGGATGAGGCGCGAAGCGGTCGCGGTGTGCTGCAGATCCAGATTTCCGGGCAGGGCGAAAGCGGTCCTCGCTGGTTCGGCCTTTCCGCGGCGGCGCTGCCCTCGTCGGGCGCGGCGGGCAGCGCGGGCTTCGTCCTGGTATCGAGGGATGTCACCGCGCGCGAACAGGCAGCCCAGGCGCTGCGCTATCGCAACACCCTGTTGCAGCATCTGCTCGCGGATTCGCCGATCGGCCTGCTGCTGAGTGAGCTGGAGTCGGGGCGGCTGATCGAAGCCAACCCGGCCTTCCTCAGCCAGACCGGGATGGCCGCCGAGGCGGTTCCCGGTGTGCGCTACGCCGCGCTGTTCGCAGCTGATAGCTCGGTGCAGCACGCCGAGCTGCTCGGTGAGCTGCGTGCGCGGGGCGAGAGCGGTCCGCTGACCACGCGCTGGGTGCGTGCCGATGGCAGCGAGATGGACATCAGGCTGACTGCCTTCGCGCTGGATGATCCGGACGCCGGTCGCCTGGTCTGGAGCATCATTGAAGACGTCTCCGAGCAGCAGCGCGTGCAGCGCGCCAAGTCGGAGCTGGTCGCCGTGGTCAGCCACGAGCTACGCACGCCGCTGACCGCCCTGCTTGGAGCGGTTGGCCTGGTCGCCGGCACCCAGGGCGACCAACTCGACCCGCAGAGTCGCAAGCTGATCCGCATCGCGCTGGACAACGGCCAGCGTCTGCGTGAGCTGGTCGATGACCTGCTCGACCTTGATCGCCTGGTCGCCGGCCGGCTGAACTTTGAGCTTGTCCGCCAGCCGCTGCAGCCGCTTCTTGCACAGGCAGTTTCAGCAAACACCACTTACAGCGGTTCGGCTGGCGTCGGCATCCAGCTGCAGCCGGCGCCAGCGGACGCCGAGGTCGAGGTCGACGGTGGTCGCCTGGTGCAGGTACTGGGCAATCTGCTGTCCAATGCGATCAAGTTTTCCCCGGCCGGGTCTGCGGTGGAGCTGAATGTTGTAAGCGATGGCGGACACTGGCTGATCCGGGTTCGCGACCATGGCCCCGGCGTGCCTGACGCCTTCGTGCCACGCCTGTTCGATCGATTCGCCCAGGCCGATGCCTCGGATACCCGGCAGCGCGGCGGCAGCGGCCTTGGCCTGGCCATCGCGCGGGAGATGATCGAGCGCATGCGCGGCAGCGTCGCCTATCAGCCGGCCGACGGCGGAGGTGCCTGTTTCCTGCTCCGACTGTCGCTGTGTACGCCGCGCCCATCGGGCTGAGCGCGGCTGCCGGGCGGCGCTCTCAGGCTTCCCAACCCGGCCGGCTGTGCGAGGTCTGCAGGCTGGCCAGAGCCTCCACCCTGCTGTCCGGACGGGTCACCGCATCCAGCGTGCGCAGGGTCAGGGCGCGGCTCTCGCGACGCAGCTCTAGAAGGCAGTAGCCGCGGCGGTCGCTGCGCGCGAGATGGAAGTGCGGGCTCTCTGCCCGCAGCGAGTCATACACCGCCTGCGGCGCGCCCTGCGAGCTGATCGAGGTGCCGCAGACCTCACTGGCGATGGTTTGCGGCTTGCGTGCAAAAGGGTCGTCCTGAACGTCGGCGACGACGTTCGCGTGGATATCGCCGCCGACCACCAGCGGGTTGTCGCCGCCGTGTCTGCGCAGCGTTTCGATCAGCCCTTTGCGCGAGCCGGGATAGCCTGCCCAGCCATCGGTCCAAGCCAGCTGACCCGGACCGGGCTGGTCGTCGCGATGCGCGAGCAGGGTGGTCTGGCCGATCACGTTCCAGCGCGGCCTGGATGCGCGCAGGCCCTTCTCCAACCAACGTTCTTGTTCGGCGCCGAGCAGGCTGTGCCCGGGCGCATTGAGGGCTTCGCAGGTCGCAGGGTCGATGCGTGTCGAGCCACCGCCCTTGAACTCTCTCGGGCAGGGCTGCGGGCTGCGGTACTGACGGCAGTCGAGCATGTAGAAGCGCGCCAGATCGCCGTAGGCGACCTGGGTGTGCAGGCGCAGGTTGCCGTGCACGTCGGGACGCATCGCGCGCGGCAAGGGCATGTTCTCGAAGTAGGCCTGGTAGGCCGCCGCGCGGCGCAGCAGGAAGCGTGGATCGAGGTGTTCGGACTGGCTGCCGGCGGAATCATTGTCGACCTCGTGGTCGTCCCAGATCAGCAGCCAGGGCATCGCTGAATGTGCGCGCTGCAGGTCGGCGTCGAGCTTGTACTGCGCATGGCGGACCCGGTACTCGCCGAGTTCGTAGGGCTCGGGCGCCGAATGCCGGCGCACGCGATGATCGCCCCAGCTGCTCTCGTAGATGTAGTCGCCGAGGAACAGCATCAGATCGGGCGCGTCGGCCACCAGATGCCGGTAGGCGCTGAACCAGCCCTGCTCGTAGTGCTGGCAGGAGCCGATCGCAAAGCGCAGCCGGTCGATCGGCGCGTTTGCCGCCGGCGCGCTCAGCGTGTGGCCCACGGGACTGGCCTCGCCTCCGGCGATGAAACGATAGTGATAGCGGCGCCCCGGCGCCAGGCCGCGCACGTCGACGTGCACGCTGTGGCCAAGCTCGGCCACCGCCCGCTGCTCGCCCGCGGCGACGATACGCCCGAAGGCCTCGTCCTCGGCGACCTGCCAGCCGACCCGCACGTGCTCGTCGCGCGGAATGCCGCCGTCCGGCTGCAGCGGCTCGGGCGCAAGACGCGTCCACAGCGAGAATCCATCCGGCCGCGGATAGCCCGAGGCCACACCCAGCTGGAACGGATAGGCAACGAAACGATGAGTCGACTGGCTGAGCGCTGCCCCCGGCAGCATGGCCATGCCGGCCAGCCCGAGCGCCGACTGCAGCAGCCGACGACGATTGCCGTTGGGCGCGTCCCGCAGCGCGGCGGCCAACTGCTGTGCACGGCGTTGGACAGGGCGATCGAACATCAGGGCATCCGTGGCGCGAAAAGGCCGGATAGGCTCTTTATTCGCAGTGACGATAGTGTGACCGCCGCGCCGCTGTCGACCTGGCCGCGGTCTGTTCGGTCACGTCAGCGCTGTCGCCTGCGTCTGCACTGCAGGCCGCAGAGCGCGGCCCCTCGCACCCACGGCAAGGAGATCTCCATGAATCAGCGCCCCCTTACCCGCTCGCGCAACGCCTGGCTGTTCGGCGTCTGCGGCGGCCTTGCCGAGTGGCTTGGCTGGTCGCCCACCGTGGTGCGCATCCTCTACGTGCTGGTGTCGGTGCTGTCCGCGGCTTTCCCCGGCATCATCGTCTACCTGGTGCTCTGGCTGGTGATGCCGAGCCCGCGCTGATCCGCGCCGCCGGATGGCTGCAGGGTCGCCGGCGCACCCTATCGCCCCAGCGAATGTAGGAGCCAGCTTGCTGGCGATCGTCCGTTCCGCGACCCTGATCGCCAGCAAGCTGCCTCCTGCAGTGGCTGGAAGCGAGCGTCGTCCTGCAAGTCTGCTCCTGTCGCCCCGCGTGCCCGTTCGGCCGCTTCAGCTGCGCAGCCGCCAGCCGCTGCGGAAGATGTAGCTCACCGCGCCAAGGCAGGCGAGGAAGAACACGCCGATCGCCAGCGCCGAGACCATCGGCGCGACGTCGGCTTGGCCATAGAAGGCCCAGCGCATGCCGGAGATCAGGTAGACCACCGGGTTGAACAGCGAGACGGTCTGCCAGAACGGCGGCAGCATGCTGATCGAATAGAAGGCGCCGCCGAGGAAGGTCAGCGGGGTCATCACCATCAGCGGGATCACCTGCAGCTTCTGCCAGTCGTTGGCCCACAGCCCGATCAGGAAGCCGAACAGCGAGAAGCTGGCCGCGGTCATCACCAGAAAGAACACCATCCATAGTGGGTGTTCGATGGAGTAGGGCACGAAGAAGCGCGCGGTGACCAGGATCAGCAAACCGATGATCAACGACTTGCTGGTCGCCGCGCCGACGTAGCCGAGCACCACCTCGACCACCGAGACCGGCGCTGACAGCAGTTCGTAGATGGTCCCCGACCATTTCGGCATATAGATGCCGAAGCTGGCGTTGGAGATGCTCTCGTTGAGCAGGGACAGCATGATCAGGCCGGGAATGATGAAGGCGGCATAGCCGATCCCGTCGACCTCGCCCATCCGCGAGCCGATCGCCGCGCCGAAGACGATGAAGTACAGCGAGGTGGTCAGCACCGGCGCCGCCAGGCTCTCGCCCAGGGTGCGGAAGGTGCGCGCCATCTCGAAGCGGTAGATGGCGCGGATCGCGTAGAAGTTCATCGCGGTGCCTTGAGCAGATTGACGAAGATGTCCTCCAGCGAGGACTCCTCGGTGTGCAGGTCGCGAAAGCCGATGCCGGCCTCCTGCAGTCGGCGCAGCAGGGTGGTGATGCCGGTGCGCTCGCCCTGCGAGTCGAAGGTGTAGACCAGCGCCTCGCCGTCGCGGGCCAGCTCCAGCGGCAGATCCGACAAGGTCTCGGGAATGCCATCAAGACGCTCGGCCAGGCTCAGGGTCAGCTGCTTGCGGCCCAGCTTGCGCATCAGGGTGTCCTTGTCCTCGACCAGCAGCAGCTCGCCGCGGTTGATCACCCCGATGCGGTCGGCCATCTGCTCGGCCTCCTCGATGTAATGGGTGGTGAGGATGATGGTCACCCCGCGCTCGCGCAGCCCGGCCACCAGCCGCCACATGTCGCGGCGCAGCTCGACATCGACGCCGGCGGTCGGCTCGTCGAGGAACAGGATCTGCGGCTCGTGGGCCAGCGCCTTGGCGATCAGCACGCGGCGCTTCATGCCGCCGGACAGGGTCATGATCTTGTCGTTTCGCTTGTCCCATAGCGACAGGTCGCGGAGCAGTCGCTCGAGCAGGGCCGGATCATGCGGCTTGCCGAACAGCCCGCGGGAGAAGCGCAGCGCCGTCCACACCGTCTCGAAGGTCTCGGTGGCCAGCTCCTGCGGGACCAGGCCAATGGTCGCCCGGGCATGGCGGAAATCGCGCTGGATGTCGAAGCCGTTGGCGATCACTTTCCCGGCGCTCGGTTGCACAATGCCGCAGACGATGCCGATCAGGGTCGTCTTGCCGGCGCCGTTGGGGCCGAGCAGGGCGAAGATCTCGCCGCGGCGGATGTCCAGCGAGACGTCCTTCAGCGCCACGTGCCCGGTGGCGTAGGTCTTGCCAAGGCGGGTGATCTCGATTGCAGCGTCCGTTGCCATGTTTGCCAGAGCTACCTGCCCGAATCGCAGCGCTCAAGCTTATCCCACGCGCTGGCATGCCATCGAGGTGACTAGTGGACTGCAACGGACAAATCGATAGCAGCTCGCTGGGTATGGTCGCGCTGGACTTGCGCCTCACTCAGCCAATAGCTATGGCTATTGGCCTCGCTCCGGCACGGCGTCCATCGCGACCATGCCGGCGCGATCCCTCTACCGCTTCATTCGTTGCAGTCCACTAGTGTCCTGTCCCGGAGATACGTTGTTGAAGTCGCGACGCGGATGCGTCGTCGAGGCAAGGCGCGAGGAGGAGGCATAGCAGCGCTATGGCGACGACGAGCAACGCAGCATCGGCCGCGCAGACCGAGCGAGTTCTGCGACCTACTTCCGGAACAGGACCCTAGGATGCAGCGCAGGCTTGCGCGGCAGAAACGCGTGCTGAACCCGCGCCAGACCACAGGATCCTGCGCGCCGCGGGATGGCAGTTGTAGCGCCTGTGCCGCAGGGATTTCGCCGGAAACCGAAAGCGCGCCAGGTTCGGGCAGCAGATCATGCTTTCCTGACGAACTGCGACTTGAGCTTCATCGGGCCGATGCCGTCGATCTTGCAGTCGATGTCGTGGTCGCCGTCGACCAGGCGGATGTTCTTTACCCGCGTGCCCACCTTGACCACGCTGGACGAGCCCTTCACCTTGAGGTCCTTGATCACGGTGACGGTGTCGCCGTCTGCGAGTCGATTGCCCACGGCGTCGCGTATCTCGCGGTCACCGCCTTCGTTGGCTTCCGCTGCGCCCGGCGACCATTCGTGGAAGCATTCCGGACAGATCAGCTGCGAGCCCTCTTCGTAGCTGTAGGCAGATCCGCAAAGCGGGCAGGGCGGGAGGCTGGACATGGCGTTCGCGCTGCTCGGCGTGCGGGGCGCGGATTCTAGTGGACTGTAACGGACAAATCGATAGCGGCTCGCTCGGTCTGGCCGCGCTGGACTTGCGCCTCACTTGGCCAATAGCTACGGCTATTGGCCTCGCTCCGGCACGGCGTCCATCGCGACCATGCCGGCGCGATCCCTCTACCGCTTCATCCGTTACAGTCCACTAGCAGTGGCGGATCGCCAGGCGCGGTTGCCGCGTCGTGCCGCCGCCCGGGCGGCGCTTGAAGCGCGCTGGCATGGCCCCAAGTCAGGAATGTGGCGATTGGCCACCTGCGGACTCAATCCGATGCCGGACTACCAGCTGGCCCAGCTCAACATCGCGCGGATGCTGGCGCCGCTCGACTCGCCGCAGATGGCGGACTTCGTCAATAACCTGGAGCGGATCAATGCGCTGGCCGAGGCGCAGGATGGCTTCGTCTGGAGGCTCAAGGACGAGTCCGGCGACGCTACCGGTCTGCGGCCTTTCGGCGAGGACATCGTGGTCAACATGTCGGTCTGGCGAGATCTCGACGCCCTGCGCCAGTTCATGTTCCAGACCGATCACGTACAGATCATGCGTCGCCGCGAGGAGTGGTTCAGCAAGATGTCCGAGGCGCATGTCGCGCTGTGGTGGGTGCCCACAGGCCATGCTCCGGACCTTGCCGAGGCCGCGGATCGACTGCAGCGCCTGCGTCGCGATGGCCCAGGACCCTTGGCCTTCGGATTCCGCAGCGCGCAACCGCCGCCGCAGTCTTAGCCTTAGCCTTTGCCCGCCGGAGCCCCAGCGCGGCGATGGGGCCGCACGCGGGGAGAGAAGCGAGGGCCGTCTGCGCCGGGTCCGGATGCCGGCAGCGCATCCCATGCCTGAACAGGCAGCCTCACTGCCGGGCCGAACTCCTGGCTCGGCGCCCTGCGCTGGGATCCTTCGCAAAGCGATGCCACAATCGCGCGCCGCCGACTGCCCTGAATGCCAGGTTGTGCCGATGACGATGCTGATTCGCTGCCTGATTGCCCTGAATGTTCTTGCCTGGGTGATGTGTGCTGACTCCCACGCACAAACGCTGGATCTGCCTGCAGCAGTAAGGGATTCAGGCGTGGCCGCGCGGGAAATCCCGCCCTGGGTCAAGCCGCAGTCGGTCGACGTCGATCACCGTTCGCCGCCGGACACCCTGTCCAATGGCGCGGAGTGGCTGCTGTTCGATCGCCAGGTCAATCAGGCCGAGCATCCCGCCGCGGACTTTCGTCGGCTGGTGGTGCGGGTGATCAACGAGAACGGTCTGGATCACGTGTCCAATCTCGAGTTCTCCTTCGATCCGGCCTATGAGCGTCTGGTCCTGCATCATTTCCGCGTGCTGCGAGACGGAATCTGGCAGCCGCGCTCGGATTCGCTCGAACTGCGCGTTCTGCAGCGCGAGCCCGAGCTGGAGTCGCGGATACTCAATGGCGCGCTCAGCCTGTCGGTGCTGGTCCGCGATCTTCGGGTCGGTGATGTGCTGGACTACGCCTACACCCTGGAGGGCGTGAATCCAGTCTTTGCCGGGCGTCAATGGGGATCGCTGTCGCTGCGCTGGTCGGAACCGCTGGTGAAGATGTCGGCGCGCCTGATGCTGCCATCGAGCTCAACGGTGCGGGTGGCTTCGCGCCAGCTGGAGACGGCGGTGCCTTCCAGCAGCCTTGGCGGGATCAGCGAGTGGTCGCTCATCGAGACGCAAGTACCCGCACTGCTGCGCGACGACAACGTTCCGCAGTGGTGGGATGGCTGGCCTCGTCTGGAGCGGAGCGGCTACCAGGATTGGGCCAGCGTGGCGAGCTGGGCCGTGCCCCTGTTTGCGACAGACGACTCGGCTTCGGGCCCGGTGGCCGATCTTGCCCTTGCCCTGACCGAGGGCCACGCCGATCCCGGGCAGCGCTTCCTCGCGGCGCTGCGCTTTGTGCAGGGCGATATCCGCTACCTGGGTCTGGAGATGGGCGAGGGCTCGCATGCCCCCAGCGCGCCTGAGACCGTGCTGGAGCGACGTTTCGGCGATTGCAAGGACAAAACCCGACTGCTGCTTGCCCTGCTGCGCAAGATGGACATTCCGGCCCAGGCGGCTTTGGTGCACAGCGACGGGCTGCGCGGCGAGATCGCGCGCCTGCCCAGCCCGGGCTGGTTCGACCACGTGATCGTGCGCGCGGAAGTGGGAGGCAGCGTGTACTGGGTCGATCCCACGCGGCGGGCCCAGATGTCCGCCTTGGATGCCCTGTTTCAACCCGACTTCGGCATGGCCCTGGTAGTGGCTCCGGGCGTCGACCAATTGGAGGCGATGCCTGCAGCGCGCCCAGAGCGCACCCGCCTCGAATTCGACATGGACAACCGTGCTGGTTTCGATGCGCCGGCGCAGATCGTTGTCCGCACCCTCTACGAGGGCGGCGCAGCGGAGCGAGCAAGGGAAGGATTCGCCGCGGAAAGCCGGGAACAGACGCAGAAAAGCTATCTCGACTACTACGCTCTCTACTATCCGGGCCTGGCCAGCGCGGCCCCGCTTGAGGTGGTGGACGACCCGGAACGCAATACCCTGCAGGTGATCGAGCACTATCAGCTCGCGAACTTCTGGGTCGAGGACGAGGCCAGCCAGCGGCGGGTTGCTTCGATCTCCGAGCCGGACCTGCTGTCGATGCTTGATCTACCGCAGCAGGTCGAGCGTAGCGCGCCCTTGTGGCAGGTCCATCCGCGCGATTTCGAAGCGAGCACGCGGATCAGGTTGCCGGAAGACTGGACCGTGGAGGCCGATACGGTCACGGTGGAAGATCCGCATTTCCGTTTCGATCGCCGGGTGGAAGTGAACGCGGCGCGCACCGAAGTGACCCTTGTCGGGCGGCTGCAGAGCCGCTCGCACGAGATCGCCGCAGACCAGGTCGCGGCGTACGACGCCAACCTGCGCAAGGCGCGCGATGAAGTGGGCTTCGAGTTCTCCTACACCCCGGCGGCGGTGGCAGATTTTTCCTTCGAGCGCGACTTCAACTGGCTGGTGGCCCTGATCGCCTTGTTCATCGTCGGTGGCGCGACGGCATTGGCGCGCAGCCTGTGGCGCTACGATCCGCCTGCTGCGACGGTGGCTGTTGCCGAGCCGCGGCTGGTCGGCCTCGGCGGCTGGCTGATCCTGCCGACTCTCGGCCTGATGCTGGCTCCCTTGGCGGTGCTGGTCTTGCTGTGGACCATGGCCGATGCCTTCGCCATGCCAACCTGGACGGAGCTGACCCAGGTGGGCGGCGAAAGCTATCACCCGATGTGGGCACCCTTGCTGCTGCTGGAGCTCAGCCACGTCCTGATCCAGGGCGTGGTCTGCTGCCTGCTCCTCGCGCTCTTTCTGAAGCGCCGCAGCAGTGCACCGCGGGTTTACCTGGCCATGCTCGGCTTCGATGTGCTGATGCAATCGACGATCGGCGTTCTGACCCTCGCCATCGGTCCCAAGGAGCTGCGCGAGGACGCCAGCGTGCTGCCCGCGATGTTCGGCACGATTCTGGTTTCGGCGATCTGGGCCGCCTACTTTGTCGAGTCCAAGCGAGTGAAGCAGACCTTCGTTGTACGTCGCAACGGTCGCTCGCAGGACTTGGAGGCACGAGACGCCGCGCTCAGCGGCTCCGCGCCGCTGCGAGGATAGGCGGCGCGCATCGCGATGGCGATGCGTGCGAGTCGGGGTAGGGACAGCTCCGCCACTCGTCACCGCTCACCCCCATCCGCACGGAACAATGACCGGCCATAAACGCGGCTTCGGACGCCCAGTTCGCATCCGTCCAGGTCCCGAAGCGACGCGACCCATTCCCTGAGCGGGCTTGCCCGCGTCCGAAGCGTCACCGACCCACCAGGGACTGCAGCTAGTTAGTCTCTGCGGTCGCGGGCAAGCCCGCTCCCACAGCAAGCCGGCCCATCTGAAGGATGGAGGCGAATGCGAGCAACGGGCCCAGATTCGCCTCCCGCCCAGCCCGCAAACAGCGGCCGATTGCCGATGGCGGTGCTGCAGGCCGATGGCGCTGCTGGCATAGTGCCGTGTCCGTCGGTCGCTCGCTCATGCGGTGGAACTGTCTGCTGTGAATGAAATCGTCATTCTGCCGCTTGATATCCCGACCCTGGCGCTTGGCCGCGGGATCGTGCAGGTCATGCTAGGAGGGCTGCTGCTGTTCCTTGGCAGTCGGCATGAGCAGGCGCTGGGTGCGCGCTGGTGGGCGGCTGGGTTCCTTCTCAACGGACTGTCGCTGGCGGTGTTCGCGGTCCAGGTGCCGCCGAGCTGGGAGACACCGACCACCCTGATCAACCATCTGAGCCTGGCGGCCTCATCGATCTGCCTGTTGCTTGGCTTCTGGTCCTTCGGCGGCCAGCCGGCGCGGCGCTGGGTCCTCGCCATCCTGATCGGCGCGCCGCTGCTGGCGCTGCTGCTGTGGGAGTTCCTGCTGCCCAACGCGCGCTACCGGGTGCTGGCGGCGGCGGCGACCCAGGCCTTTTTCCTGGCCTGCCTGTTCGCCCATCTCGGCACCATCCAGCGTCCCGAGATCAGCCTGATCTACCGTCGCCTGCGCTATGTGGTGATCGCCTACCTGATCGTCTTTGTCTGGTCCTACGGCAGTATCGTCGGTCTTTTGCCGACCACCGCGCGCCTGAGTCCCGACTACCACCGGACCCTGTTCAGCGTGTCGTCCCTGCTCTTCATGCTGGCCCTGGCGGTTGGCTGCCTTGCCCTGCAGTTCGCCCTGCTGGCCGCGCGCAACGCCGACCTTGCCATGCTCGACTGGCTGACCGGGCTGCCCAACCGGCGTGGGTTCTTTGCTGCGGTGCAGTCGCGCGGATTGTTCGATCCCGCCGCCGACCGGGCACTGAGCGTGATCGCGCTGGATATCGATCGCTTCAAGGCGATCAATGACCGCCATGGCCACGCCGCGGGCGACCGGGTGCTGCAGGACCTGGCCCAGGCCCTGCGCAGCGCGACCGGGCCCGGAGATCTGCTGGCGCGAATGGGCGGTGAGGAGTTCCTGGTCGTCCTGCCTGGCGTTGGCGAGGCCATCGCCCTGGCCTGCGGCGAACGGATCCGCAAGGCGGTCCTCAACAGCGCGCCGCGCGCCGAGACCGGACTGCACCTGAGCTATACGGTCAGCGTCGGCTTGGCCGTGCAGCAGCCCGGCGAGACGCTTGCGCAGACCGTGCTGCGCGCGGACGACGCGCTCTACCGCGCCAAGCGCGAGGGGCGCGATCGGGTTGTTCTGGACAGCGCTTCAGCGGCACCCGACGTGGCGCCGGAGGTCGGCTCATCGATGTCCGGGCGGCCTGCGGATGCGGAGCGCGCCGGCCTCGTCTGAGCGCAGTCGGTGGCGATCACCGCGCCAGGTCGAGCCAGGGCCAGTTGCTGCGCACGGCCCGACCCGCAGCCGGCTCGCTCCACCCGATCCGTGTGTTTAGGGGTCACTTCCGGCAGGGGGCTCGTCGCCATCCGCGACTAGGATGTGCACGTCCCGCAGCGGAGGTTCGCAGCATGCGTTTGCTTATCAATGGCCAGTCCCAACAGTTCGACGGTGATCCGCAGATGCCCTTGCTTTGGTACCTGCGTGACCACGCGGGCCTCACCGGGAGCAAATTCGGCTGCGGAATCGGCGCCTGCGGTGCTTGTACGGTGCATGTTGACGGCAAGGCCGCACGCGCCTGCGTGCTGCCGCTGGCCGCGATCGCGGGGCGCGAGGTGACCACCATCGAAGGACTCGGCGCGAGCGGCCTGCATGCACTGCAGCGGGCCTGGGTGGAACTGGATGTTGCGCAGTGTGGCTACTGCCAGGCTGGACAGATCATGGCCGCCGCCGAGCTGCTGGCGGCCAACCCCGAGCCTGACGACGAGGCGATCAGCGCGCTGTCCAACCTGTGCCGCTGCGGTACCTATCCACGGATCCGCGCGGCAGTTAAGCGAGCCGCCGTGCTGTTGCGCCAGGAGACCTCGGCATGAGCGCGCTTGGAGATGAGGATTTCAGGCCGCGCCTGCTTGTCCGCCGATCCAGCGACAGCGTGGCCGTTGCTCCGCAGGGCAGGGAGCCAGCAGCATTGGACCGGCGCGGATTCCTGCGCTTGGCCCTGGTCTCCGGCGGCGCCCTGCTATGCGAATGGCGTTTCGCCGACGCGGCGGATGCCGCCGCTGGCTCGCCCGAGGCTGGCGCGGCTGGCGGCGAGATCGGCCTGTTCGTGCGCATCGAGACGGACGGCAGCTCGGTGATCGGCGCGCGCTGTCCGGAGATCGGACAGGGCGTCAGCACCGCGCTGCCGATGCTGATTGCCGAGGAGCTGGATGTCGATTGGTCCAGGGTGCGCGTTGAGCAGCTGCCGCTTGGCCTGGTTGCCGCGGCCGATGGCAGCGGTCTGACCTGGAAATATGGCCCGCAGGGTGCCGGCGGGAGCACCAGCATTCCGATGGCGTGGGCCGACCTGCGCCAGGTCGGGGCCAAGGCGCGCTGGCTGCTTGTTGCGGCTGCGGCCAAGCGCTGGCTGGTCGAGCCTGCGACGTTGCGCACCGAGGCAGGCAAAGTGCTGCACCCGGACGGCCGCAGCCTTGCCTACGCCGAACTGGTCGCCGAGGCAGCCAAGCTTGTGCCGCCCGAGGGCGATCTGCCGCTGAAATCGCCGGCGGCGTGGAAGATTGTCGGCAAGCCGCAGCGCATGGTCGACGCCGAGGCGATCGTCACCGGCACCGCCGGCTATGGCATCGATGCCAGCCTGCCCGGAGCCCTGGTCGCGGTCATCGAACGCTGTCCGACCCTGCAGGGCGAGCTGGCAAGCTTCGATGCCGAGGCTGCGCTGAAGATTCCCGGCGTGCGCCAGGTGCTCGCCTTGCCCGGACCGGCGTCCGGCGAGCCGGTCACCGCCAACCTCGCGCCGGGCGTTGCGGTGCTGGCCGACGACACCTGGTCGGCACTCAAGGGACGCCGCGCCCTGACCGTGCGCTGGAAGCCAAGCCGTTATGCCGACGAGTCGTCGGCGAAACTGGATGATCAAGCCGCGCGATTGCTGCGCGGAGAGGGCGTGCGCTGCCGTGACGATGGTGACTTCGACGACGCACGCAAGGCAGCGTCCAGAGTGGTCGAAGCAACCTACCGCCTGCCGTATGTCGCGCACAGCCCGCTGGAGCCGCAGAACGCCTGCGTGCATGTCGAGGCGGACAGGGTCACCATCATCGCGCCGATGCAGCAGCCGGCGGGTGCCAGCCGTCTCGCCCATCAGCTGACCGGCATCGACCGGCAGAAGATCGAGGTGAGGATGACCCGCGTCGGCGGTGGATTCGGTCGTCGGCTGAGCAATGACTTCATCGCCGAGGCGGTGCTGCTGTCCAAGGCCGCCGGCAAGCCGATCAAGCTGCTCTGGACCCGCGAGGACGAACTCAGCCACGATTTTTTCCGCCCCTTCGGCCACCACCATCTGCTGGCAACGCTCGATGCCAAGGGCGATGTCACCGGCTATGCGCACCGCCTGGCCAGCGCCTCGAAGTACGGTCGCCGGCCCGGCGTGCCCGACGAGGACATGTGGAAGCCGGAGATCTACCCGGACGACTTCCCCGCTGGCCTTCTGCCCAATGTGCGCATGGAGTGGTTCGCCATCGATTCCGGGGTCACCCGCGGCTCCTGGCGCGCGCCCGCGCATACCGCCAACGCCTTTGCCGTGCAGAGCTTTCTTGACGAGGTCGCCCATGCCGCGGGCAAGGACCCGCTGGCCCTGCGCCTTGCCCTGCTGGGCGAGCCGCGCGAGCTGCCCTACGCGCAGCAC
>CAYGMG010000065.1:0-19461 GCA_964350895.1 uncultured Lysobacter sp. | reverse complement strand
GCCCTCGGCCGAGGGCAGTGGCGTCGATGGTCTGGTCCAGCGTGCCCTGCCGGCCTATTTCCGCAGCCAGCGGCAGATCATCATCGACACCGAAGCGCTGATCGCCGAGCGCCCGCGTATCGACCCACCGACCCTGGTCGATCGCGCCGATGCCATCGGCGTCGACCAGCGCATCCTGCGCCTGCGCTACGGACAGTTCCTCGGCGAGGAAGCCGAGTCCGGCGACCTGCCCGGCAGCGGCCCGCGCCCCGAGTCCGAGTCGGACGCTGACGCCGAGCACGCGGATGAGGACGAACACGATCACGCCGGGGAGTCCGATCACGCCGGCGACGGCCATGACCACGGCGACGCGGGCACCACCGCCAGCGCCGGCTTCGGTGACGCCGGCAACCTGCTCGCTGAAGTCGGCCACCTGCATGACATCGCCGAGGCCGCGACCCTGCTCGACCCACGCACCCGCTCCCTGCTGCGCGCTGCGCTAGGGGAAATGTGGTCGGCCGAAGGCGAGCTTCGCCTCGGCCAGCCCGAGGCCGCCCTGCCCTTCGAGTACCGCGCCTTGGAGCTGATCAAGCAGGTCCAGCAGGCCAACCGCATCTACCTCGCTCGGGTCGGCCTGGAGCTACCGCCGGTGGACTTCAGTCGTCGGCTGAGCGGCGAGGACCGGCCCCAGCAGCGCCCCGTCGACCCGCTGGTTGCTGCACAACATATCGATGCACCGATCGTTGCCTGGTGGCGTGCTCTGGAAAGCGCTGATGGATTGCCGCTCGACGAGATCGCCACCTGGCTGGCCCAGCGCCCCGACGCGCTGGAGGATCCGCTCGGCGCCCTGGCCGAGATCGATGGCTTGCGGCGTGATCCGGACTGCGACGCATGCCGGCAACGTCTGCAGCGGGCACTGTGGCCGGCCCTGCCACCGCCCAGCGCGGCGCCGCTTCCACGCAGCGAAGCAGGCAGCAGCGGTGAACGCTACCTGCAGCTTCTTGAACAAGCAGGTTCAGCGCCATGAGCGGCCTGCCCGACCCGCGCCTGCTGATCCTCGGCCTGCTGGCGGCGGCCGCCCTGCTCGCCATGCTGCGCCTGGCCCGCCACCGGCGTTGGCTGCTGCTGGCGCTGCAGCTACCGCTGGCGGGCCTGCTGGCGCTCACCCTGCTCTGGCAGCCGGCTGCGCCGCCGCGGCCGCTGATCCTGCTCACCGCCGGCAGCAGCGACGCCCAGATCGACGCCCTGCGCGGCGAGTACGCTACCGCCCACTGGCGGCGCCTGCCGGGCGCCCCCGCTGTCCCGGACGCGCCGCTCTCAGTCGATGTCGCCAGCGCCCTGCGCGAGACTTCGCCGAGCCAGATCGTGCTACTCGGCGATGGTCTTGATCGCGAGCAGCTGGCCACGCTCGGCGCGCTTCCGACCCGCTTCCTGCCCCTGCCCTGGGATGCGCCAGCGATCAGCGCGCTGTCGACGCCGCCGGCACCTGCGCCCGGCCAGCGCTGGCGCATCGATGGCGAGGTCCAGGCAGCGCGCAGTGGTCTCTCGCTGCATCTGCTCGACCCCGGCGGCCGCGACATCGACCAGAGCCTGATCGACAAGCAGGGCCGGTTCGCCCTGCGCGCCAGCAGCCCGCTGGCCGGCAGGCTCGACTACGCCATCGAGCTGCGCGAAGGCGAACAGGTCCTGCAGCGCCTGCCCTACCGCCTGCAGACCCAGGACGCGCCAAGCGGACGCGGGCTGCTCTGGGCAGCGGCGCCCTCAGCCGAACTGAAGTTCCTGCGCCGCTGGGCGCTGGACGCCGGCATTGCGCTGGACGCGCGGATCGGCCTGCGTCCCGGGCTTGCGGTCGGTCAGGGAAACGACCTGCTCAGAGACGCCGCGCTGGCCGAGCTGGACGTGCTGATCATCGACCAGCGCAGCTGGAGCGCGCTCGGCGCGCGCCGCGCCGCGATCATCAAGGCCCTGCGCGGCGGCCTCGGCGTCCTGCTGCGACTGGAGCAGGCCGACGACCCGGCCACCCTGTCCGCGTTGCGCGACCTCGGTCTTGGTTTGCTGATCGATGGCGAGGAATCCGGTCCGCTCAGTCTCGAAACTCCCGCGCTGCGCCTGGCACCGGGCACCGCCCTGCATGCCCTGCCGCTGCGCGTTGAGGCCTCCGCGGCCGGCCAGCTTGCCGACCAGGATGCGCTGGGCCAGGCCGCCTGGGTCGCGGTGGGCCGTGGCCGGCTCGGCGCCAGCTGGCTGCTCGACAGCTACCAGTACGCGCAGCAAGGACAGGCCGAAGTTCATGCCAGCCACTGGGCCGCGCTGTGGCAGGCCGTCGCCCGTCCGCGCCCGCCGTCGCCGCGCTGGCAAGCAGTCGGCGACACGATCGCCGGGCAACGCCTTGAACTGTGCGGCAAGGGTGAACCGCCGATCCTGCGCGATGCCGAAGGTCGCAGCCTGAGCGGCCTGCGCACGGCCGCACATCCATGCGTTGCCTATTGGCCTGCCCACCCTGGCCGCTGGGAAGTATCCGACCCCTCCGCCGAGGCCACCCGGCAGTGGATCGATGTGCTGCCGGCACAGCCCTCCACCAGCCTGCAACGCGCCGAACGCCGCCGCGCCAGCACGGCCCACGCGAATGCCTTCCCCCTCGCCGACAGCGGCCAATCGCCGAGCGCGATGGCCTTGCTACAGGCGAACGACGGCCGCCCGCTTAAGGCCCTGCTGCTAGGCGCCTGGCTGCTGCTCGCCGGCCTCATCGGCTGGCTCGAACGCCGTATCCTGCTCTCCCGCCCCTGAGCCCCGTGGGGCGTGCAAGCGCCGCCAGCGGTAGCGACTGCGGCCGCGACTGCGACGGCAGGCGCGATCAACCTGCCTGTTGTGGGAGCGGATCGTATCCGCGACCGCCACCTTTGGATGGCCACCAAGGCCACAGGCAGACCGAAACCCTGCTGTCGCGGATGCGATCCGCTCCCACAGTCGCGGCGCGGTGTCGAGGACATGGCGCAGCCGCGAACGGAATGCTGCGCGTGGACAGCCAGCTTGGGGCGGGCCGCAGCATCGCCTCGAGCGCCAGCGCGCAATGGACCGCCGCAGCTGCGGTGAAGCAGCCTGCTGTGAGAGCGCATCAACCGCGCGGCTGCAGTACAGGCGGAAAGGCCGGCGGAAGGGCCGGCACTTGTGGGAGCGGATCGTATCCGCGACCGCCACCTGCGGAGGACAAGCAGGGCTTCGGGCAGACCGAAGCCCTGCTGTCGCGGATGCGATCCGCTCCCACAATCGCGGCGCGGTGCGTCGAGGACATAGCGCGACTGCGCACGACATGCTGCGCGTGGACGGCCAGCTCGGGGCGAGCCGCAGCGTCGCCGTGGGAGCCTGCGATGCGCCGCGGCGTCGCGGTCGCGGTCGCGGTCGCGGTCGCGGTCGCAGTCGCGGTCGCAGTCGCGGTCGCAGTCGCAGTCGCAGTCGCAGTCGCAGTCGCAGTCGCAGTCGCAGTCGCAGTCGCGGGCAAGGGCAAGGGAAAGGGAAAGGGAATGGGAAAGAACAAGGGCGAGCCCGCTCCCGAAGAGTCGCCGGGGCAGGCGAGGATCTGGTGCAGCAGGGCGACACCACGTGTGACTGAGGCGGATGAGTTGCTGCACTCACCGAACGATTCGACTGGCCGAGAGCGATCGGCAGCGCTTGCAGCTCGGCTCTTGCAAGGCCACCCGGCAGCACTCCTTCGCTTCGGCGCAAAACCCGCCTGACCCAACTTTCGTCACTGTGCTGGTGTGTTACTTCTATATAACACTAACCATCCACTCGTGGAGGAACCGCACATGAAACGCAAGTCACTGAAAGTTCGACTGTTGTCCCTGGCCATCCTGGGCGCGGTGGTGTCGGGGCCGATGAGCCTGGCGCTGGCGGCGGAAGCGCCGCGCCGGGTCGAGACCGCGCTCAGCTACCAGGTACCCGACCCGGCCGCACAGCTGGTCGAGTCGGCGGCCCAGTTCCGCCGCGGCGATGTCGCAGGGCTGCTGCAGTCCCTGCTGCCGCCGCGGCAGTGGGAGGACATCCGCCTGGCCTACGAGCTCAAGCGACTGGAGCCGATTCCGGAGCGTGAGCGCGAGGAGTTTGCTGAGAAGATCGCCGAGCTGACCGATCCGGGCGCCATCGACGCCCTTCTGGCCGAAGCCGCGCCGAAGCTGGCCGAGGCGCGGGCGCAGTGGCCGGGCGCGCAGCTGATGGCCTTTGGCGCGATGTCGATGGCGGTGTCATCGCCTGAAAGCAAGCTGACCGACAGCCAGCGCGACAGTCTGCGCAGCGCGATACCCGCGGTGCAGACCTGGATCACCGAGACCGACTTCCTTGACGAGGCGACCCTGCGCCGCGCCCTGGAGCTGCTCGCCGCCGGGGTTCAGGGCACCGGGATCAACGACCTGGAGCAGATCCGCGACCTGCCGCTGGAGGCCCTGCTCGACCGTGGCCGCAGCCTGCTGCAGGCCGGCAAGCAGGCAGCCCTGCTGTATGGCCTGGATCTCGATGCGCTGGCGGCCTCGCTGAAGGTAGAGGTGTTGGAGATCGACGGCGAGCGGGCCACGGTGCGCAGTACGGTGAGCCTGTTCGGCGCACCGCTGTGGGCCGAGCACGAGCTGGTCCTGATCGACGGCCGCTGGTACGGAAAGCAGGTCGCCGAACAGCGTCATCACAAGCTGCGCTTCGATGACAAGGACGAAGCCGCCAAGGGCTGACCGCTACTCCCGCCTTGCGCTGGGAGACACGCTTCCGGACGCGTCCTCGGTCGCGTCCGGAAGGTCTGCGCATACGCGGTTGCGTCCGGCCGCCTTGGCCCGGTAGAGCGCGCTGTCGGCGCGTTCGATCAGCTGCTCGACCGAGTCCGAAGCCTGCGGCACTTGGCTGGCAACGCCGATCGAGATGGTAGTGCCGCCAAGGCTCGCCTCGGCGTCGCGGCGCAGTCGCTCGGCCAACTCCACGGCAAGCGGGAGAGCCGCTCCGGGCAGGATCACCAGGAACTCCTCGCCGCCGTATCGCGCTGCGAGGTCCTCGCTGCGCCGCAGGCTGTGCCGAAGCAGCTCGGCGATGCGCCGGATCAGCTCGTCGCCAGCGATATGTCCGTGCCGATCGTTGAACTGCTTGAAGTGGTCGACGTCGGCGAGCAACAAGGCCAGCGGCCGCCCGCGCGCAGCGCATTGCTCAAAGGCCAAGGGCAGAAACTCGTCCAGCCGACGGCGGTTGGCAAGCCCGGTCAGCCCATCGAGGTCGGCCATGGTCTGCAAACGGCGATTGGCCTCGGCCAGCTCAGCAGTGCGTTCGCCGACCTGCTGCTCCAGAAGCTGGGTCTGCCGGCGGGTCCGCGCGATGCGCCGCTGGGCGAGCAGGCGCGCCACCGCCGTGATCAGCAGCAGGGCAATTACGGCCAGGGCCAGCTTCGACCAGACAGTCTCGAACCAGCGCGGCACCACGACCAGTTCGTACGGGGTGATCTCGCTGATTCGCCCCTGGCCGTCGCGGGCCTGGATGTGCATCCGGTAGGTGCCCGGACCGAGGTTGAAATAGGTATAGCCATTGGCCCTCAGCCAAGCCGAATAGCCGGACTCCTCGCCCACCAGCTGACCGCGGTAGCGCACCGATGCAGGCTGATCCAGGTCGGCCGCGGCGAAGGCGAAATGCAGGGCGTTCTCGCCGTGCAGCAGGCGCGGCACAGCATCCGGCTCCAGCGGCAGACGCTGGCGCTGACCTTGTTCGTCCTCGTACCAGACCTCGCGCAGGCGAACTCTTGGCTTCTCCCGCGCGGCGACCTCGCCGACATGCCGATGGACCAGCAGGGCCTGGTCACTGATCAGCAGCAGTCGCTCGGCGTCGAGCGCCCGCGCAGCCAGCAGGGCGCCACGCCGCAGTCCACCGGCGGACTGCTCGGCCCAGCCGTCAGCGCGTCGCTCGAACACCCGGTAGTGACTGAAGGCCCATCGCGGCCTGCCATCGACAAGCACCAGACGCAAATGTTCTTCGGGGTCGCGCAGCGCTTCGAGGCCTTCCAGATCGACCCGAGCCATGGCTTCCTCGCGGCCACGCCAGAAGCCGCGTGCGGTGCTGACCAGCAGCGAGTCGTCAGCCATCCGGTGCACGCTCAGCTCGGCAATGGGCCCGGTCTCGATACCCGCGACGAGGTC
Organism: uncultured Lysobacter sp.; assembly: GCA_964350895.1. Taxonomy (GTDB): domain Bacteria; phylum Pseudomonadota; class Gammaproteobacteria; order Xanthomonadales; family Xanthomonadaceae; genus Pseudomarimonas. The sequence continues at coordinate 13,324 of CAYGMG010000065.1, read as the reverse complement.
GACCCGCTGACCCTGCCAGGCGCCCCCCGCGCCGTCCTGCCGATAGCGCCACAGGCCGTGGCGCTGACTGCCCGCCCAGACGCTGCCGTCGTCCAGCTCGGCAATGCTGGTGATCCCGACCGCAAGGTCAGGCAGCGACGGCGGCGACAGCCGCGGCGGCGATGTCGCCAGCTGCACGCTGCGCAGACCGAACTCGGTGCCGACCAGGGCGCGCTCTGGCTGCAGCCTTGATGCCAGCAACAGGCGCGGATAGGCGTCGTCATCGCCCAGCGCCTCGATCCGCCCACCATCAATCCATGACAGCCGGCGTGCCTGGGCGAGCAGCGCTCCTGACTGCTGCACGGGCAGAAGTGCGTAGAGCCCCGGCGCTTGGGTTGCCGGCTCGGCCAGCCGGGCAACCCCGGAGCCGGCATCCAGGTGCATCGTCTGCAGGCCGGCCCCGCTGACCACCCATAGCCTGCCGTTCCACTCAAGGGCATCGCGCAAGCCGCCCTCCAGCCCGTGCTCAGCACCGATCAGGGTCCACTGACTGGGCCAGCGCACGTGAAACAGGCCGCTGTCGGCGGACACCAGCAGACCGCCGCCGCGACTCTCGGCAAGACCGGAGAGAAAGTCACCTGCAAGAGGTATTTGCCGGGCGCGGTCAAGGTCGGCGGGCAAGGCGAACAGATCGCCCTCGGCAGAGGCGAACACCAGGCTGCCATCGGCGCGGACCATGCTGTTCTGCAGCTGCGCCGGCGCTGGCATGTTCGCCGGCACCGGCTGAGGCGTTGGTTCGCCGCTGCGCGAGATCCGCCAGAAATGCGCATCCACGCCGACGCCCAGCACATCGCCGTCCACCAGCGGCAGCAGGTCGAACAGCAGGTTTTCAAGCGGGGCGCTGGCGGACATCGGCTCCCAGCGCTTCTCGATGCGCCGGCGCAGACCCTCGCCGCGGAACTGCAGCCAGGTCTCGGCACCGATCCGCGCGAGTGCACCAAACCGCCCTTCGTGGCCCCAGTGACGAATTTCGCCGTCTTCCGGCCGCCAGCAGAACAGGTCCCTTAGCGCCTTGAAGTAGACGCACTCCGGCGCCACCAGCACGTCCCAGATATCGGCGAACTCGCGTTCGCCGATCGCATCCTTGAACAAGGACTCCAGGCCGACGTAGTGCATCTCGCCGCTGGCCTCGGGCTGCAGATAGCCGAAGGCGTTGTAGCCGCCGACGTAGACCCGGCCTGCTTCGTCAATGGCCAGGGAGCGGACGATCTCGCGATTGGGCAGGCGCCACAGCCGCCAGTTCTCGCCGTCGAACTCGAGCACGCCGTCGCTGTTGCCCATCCAGACCATGCCGCGCGGCCCCTCGACCACGGCGAAGTTCTGCGGATAGACCGGCAGATTGGGGCTATGCAGGGCGATTGGCGGCGTGCCGCCATCGAGCACGTCGAGGGGACCGACCGGCGCCGCAGGCGCAGCGCTGGCAAGCGCCAGGCCCAATAGCCAGCACAGCAGCGCAGCCGGCCCGCGGCACGGGGAGGGCCGTAGGGTGGCAAATGCTGATCGACCACTGCCCGCCAAAGAATTGCCTTGGGAATGCCGGATCAGCCCTCAAGCTACCACCGATGCCGGCCCTCGGTCTTCGCCTCCCGTGCAGGTTCAGGCGCGCATCCTTGTGCCGTGAGCAGCCGGCCCACCCCCTTGCATATGCCGCATGCCCCTCCATGGCCTGCGCCCTGGCGTGTTCTACTGGCGCTTGCTCTGAGCGCGATCCTCGGCGCCTCGGGCCTGCAGGCGGGGCCGCTGGATGCCTGGCGCTGGGATCAGCGAATCGCCCTGCTGTTCGCGGCCGAGCCGGACAATCCAGCGCTGCATGCCCAGCTCTCCCTGCTCTCGGGCAGCGAAGGCGCCGCCCAGGATCGCGATCTGCTGCGCATCGAGGTGGTGGGCGACCGGGTCAGCGCCCGGCCCCCGGTCGATGGCCTGCCCGATGCCGCCGCGCTGCGGGCACGCTTTGCAGTGGATGCCGACGACTTTGCCGTTCTGCTGATCGGCAAGGACGGCGGGGTCAAGCTGCGCGCCAGCGAGCCGATCGCCGCCTGTGAGTTTTACGAACTGATCGACGGCATGGCAATGCGGCGCAGCGAGCGAAGCCAGGATCGCTCGCCCGATCCCTGCGCGCCGTAGCTGAAACACCGCGCTGTAACCTTGCGCAGCATTGCGCAGCGGTGGGGTCTGGGGTCTGGACAAGCCTCGTCTCCGGCGAAGGCGGGGATCCATGGCTTGCACTTCGTTGAGCACGCTGGCGCTGGATTTCCGCCTTCGCGGGAACGACGAGTAGTTGGCCGCTGGTTCAAGGGCGGCCCCGCGGCCGATCGGGAAAATCACCCGACCGACCGCTGGGCAAATGGCTCAGTGCCGGTGGTTGCCCTTCGGGCAGTGGCAGACCGCGGTCGGGCCGTACTCGAGGCCATAGCTCTGCGCGCTGCGGTGACGCTGCCAGTGGAAGGTCGGAGCGGGCGTTTCCTGGCCACCGATTTCGGCCATGGTCGAGGTATCGAACAGGCGACCGTTGACCATCACGTGGCTGGTGTCCGCGGTAGCGCGAAGCTTGTCCAGCGGATTGCCGTCGACGACCACCAGATCGGCGCGCTTGCCGGCCTCCAGCGAACCCAGCTGCTTGCCGAAGCCGATGTAGTCGGCCCCGTCGATGGTCGCCGCGCGCAGCGCTTCGAAATTGCTGAAGCCGCCCTGGGCCAGCATCCACAGCTCCCAGTGCGGGGCCAGGCCCTGCATCTGCCCGTGTCCACCGACCTGGATCTTGACCCCGGCATCGCGCAGCACCTTGGCGGCCTTGGCCACCTCGATGTGGTAGTAGTCCCAGTCCGGCGCGATCTCGCGGCGGATCGACTGCGCGGCCAAGGTCTCCTTGGGGAAGAACCGGTTGAGCTTGGCGTCCTCGAACACGTTGTCGCGGGCATAGAACCAGCGCTCGCCGGACAGCCCGCCATAGCTGACCACCAGGGTCGGCGTGTTGCGCACGTCAGTCTGTGCCATCAGCTGAACCACGTCCTTGTACAGCGGCGCGATCGGCAGGTTGTGCTCGACGCCGGTGGCGCCGTCCAGCACCATCGTGATGTTATGGAAGAAGGTCGAACCGCCCTCCTCGACCACCAGCATCTCCAGCTCGCGGGCAGCCTGGTTGATCTGCTGACGCTGGTTGCGCCGCGGCTGGTTATAGCTTTTCACCGAGAACGCGCCGAGCGCCTTCATTCGGCGCAGGTGCGAGCGGGCATCCTCCAGCGAGTTGACCACGGCCTTGAAGTCACCATCCGCGCCGTACAGGATGGTGCCGGTCGACATCACCCGCGGCCCGACCATCTTGCCGGCCTTGACCAGCTCGCTCTGCGAGAACACGAACTCGTTGCTGGCGCTGGGGTCGTGCATGGTCGTCACGCCGAAGGCGAGGTTGGCGTAGTAGGCCCAGTTCTGCTGCGGGATGACCCCGCCGCCAAAGTGCGCGGCGTGGGCGTGGGCATCGACGATGCCGGGGAACACGGTCTTGCCGCTGACGTCGATGACCCGCGTACCGTCGGGCACCCGCACCTCGCTGCGCGGGCCGACCGCGACGATACTGTCGCCGGCGACCAGAACCACGCCGTCTTCGATCACTTCCTGGGTGTTCTCTGCATCGCGCATGGTGATCACCCGGCCACCGACCAGGGCGATGCGCTGCTCCGGGGTGTAGACCGGCTGGCGCAGGCCCAGCTCGATACCCTTGGCATCGGCCGGCTTGGGCAGGGACTTCGGCGCCCCCGGCAGGAAGGCGAAGGCCTCCTTGAGCTCACGCGTGAAGTACTGGCTGCCCACCATCCAGTGCAAGGTATCGGAGTCGCTCCAGTGCAGGTAGGAACCGGCATCCTGGCTGATCCGGGCCACCGGGATCGCCTTGCTGTCCTTGGACAGCTCGACGCTGCCACCGGTCGCCGGCACCGGCGCGACGTAGGCGTTGAACAGCTCGCTGAAGGCGATCCACTGGCCGTCCGGGCTGAGGCTGACCGAATTCGGATACTTCAGGCTGAACAGCTCGCGTGGTTCCTCACCGTCAAGGCCGACGCTCATCAGCTTGCGGGCGGATTCCTTGGCGCTGAAACTGCCGGTGAAGTAGAGCACGCGGGTGCCGTCGGCATTGAACTGCGGATCGCCGCCTGAGCGGGCCACGCGTTCGGGCGCGGCGGCGCCGCCGCGCAGCAGGTAGATGCCCGGATCGCGCGACCACACGCGGCCGGTCAGCTCGCTGCCCGAGCTCTTGGCGTAGACCACGTCGCGACCGTTCGGCGCGAAGTGCGGGGCGTAGAAGTAACCCTGCCCGGTCGGCAGCACGCGCTCGCTGCCGCTGTCCAGATCGCGCTCGACAACGCGCACCAGGTCCTGGTCATTCCAGCGGGTGTAGAGCAGCTTGCTGCCGTCGGGACTGAAGCTGGGCTGATACTCGGAGTCGCTGTCCTGCGTGGTCAGCCGCTGCGGCGTGCCGCTCGGCAGGGCGCGCGTCCACAGCTTGCCTACGGCATGGAAGACCACGCGCTTGCCGTCCGGCGAGGTGGCGACGTCGCGGATCATCTTCGGCGCGAAGCTGCTGCCTTCGAGCTGCTGGGCAAAGCGCAACGGCTCGGCGACCTGCTGCTCGACCTCGGCAGTGAACGGGATGCGTGAGGCCTCGCCGCTCGCGGCATCAACCTTCCACAGGCCGCCCTGCGCCCAGACCACCAGGGCCGAGCCGTCCGGCAGCCAGTCGTAGTTGGGGTAAGGGCCGAAGATCGCCCAGGCTTCCTGCTGGTCGTGGCTGAGCCCATCCCACAGCGGCCGCACCACACCCGAGTCCAGAGACATCAGGTGCAGCACCGACTTTTCACGCACTCGTTTGACGAAGGCCAGCTGATTGCCATCCGGCGAGGGCTGCGGACGCACCGCGCCGCCCGGCGAGCGGACCAGGTCGATGACCTCGCCGGTCTCGCGGTCGAGCCGACGGATCGCATAGATCACCCCATGCGGATCCTTGTTGTACTGGAAGAACGGTCCGGGGCTCACATCCTCGGAAAAGTACACATAGCGACCGTCCGGGCTGACTGCCGGCTCGCCCTGGTCCTGCTGGTCGTTTTTCTGCTTGGTCAGCTGCAGGCCGGACAGGCCTCCGGAGACGTGGTACATCCACAGCTCGCCCGCACCCGCCGAACGCGTGCCGGTGAAATGCTTGCGGCCGATCAGGTACTGACCGTCCTCGGTCCACACCGGATTGTTGAGCAGGCGGAAATCTTCCTTGCTCACCTGCACCGGGTTCTTGCCGTCGATGTCGATGCGCCAGAGGTTGTTGGCGCCGTCGCGATCCGAAGTGAAGGCCACCTGCTTACCATCCGGCGAGAAGCGCGGCTGGATATCAAACACCCGGCCCGAGGTCAGCCGGGTCGCCCTGCCGCCCTCGATCGGCAGCAGGTAAAGATCACCCAGCAGATCGAACACGATGCGCTGTCCATCCGGCGACACGTCGAGGTTGATCCAGGTGCCCTCATCGGTGCTGAAGCGGATGGTCTTCTCCGCCGCCAGGCTGGTCTCCACCGACCACGCGTCCTTGTTCTCGTCCTTCTTCGCCGCCAGCGCGGCGGGTGGCAATAGGGCAGCGGCAAGGGCAAGGCTCAGCAGGCGAAGGGGCATAGGACGGGCTCCGATGGGACAGGGCTTTGGAGGGTAACCCGGGATGATGCCAGCGCTGCGCGCGCAGCGATGTCGCCCCGGCTGGGCGCGGGCTCGCTCCGGCGCGACGGTGGCTGGTGGGAAGATGTGCTGCGGGCGCGAAGCAGACGCTCACGCCGGACCCGCGTGTAGACCGTAGGGCGCGTCTCCGACGCGCCGAGATGCGCCACGTGAACCACCGCCGCCGCGACAGGGCGCGATCAGGACGCCGCGCGGAGGCATCGTGGCCCCGTGACTACGGCTACCCAAGGCGCTTTTAAAATGCAAAGTCTGTTGGGGCTGCGTCATGCTGCATCCTCCGCATCGATAGCACCGCCGTCGGTGTCAAACGCTTTTGGAAATCCGTAATTTCCCGCCTGCCGCGCATGCGCGCCGCAGCCTTTCGAGAAAGGCCGAAGCGACCGAACCGGCCGATCCGGTCGCCTGTCGAGCTGGCGCGCACGCAACCTGATGTGGTCGCAACGTGCCGACGACCCTTGCATCAGGAGTTCCGGATGTTCTCAAAGCTCGCCCGTTGGCCGCGCTACTCAATCGTGTTCGTGTTCGTTCTAGCCTGCCTCGCCATTGCCCAGCACGCGTTCGGCTACTTCTATCAGCCCATCAACGTGCGCAACGCCTTCCACCTGAGCTTTGCGCAGGCAGGGTGGGCGGTGCCTGCGCACTTCTTTGGCGCGGGTCTAGCCCTGTTGCTGCTGCCCTGGCAGTTGAGCACGCACTTGCGCAGGCGCCAACCGCGCCTGCATCGGATCGGCGGCGGCCTGTACGTGCTGGGCGTAGCGATCGCCGGCGTGGCTGGGTTGCTGCTTGCGCCGAGGGCGCAGGGCGGCTGGCCGACCGGGCTGTCGTTTGCATTGCTTGCGCTGATTTGGCTTACCGTTACCGGCCTCGCTCTCGCCCACGCCCTGCGCGGCCGCGTCGCCGAGCATCGACGCTGGATGCTGCGCAGTGCGGCGCTAACCTTCGCTGCGGTGACGCTCAGAATCTATCTTAACTTCGGCATCGCGGTGCTCGGCTGGACGTTCTCCAGCGCTTACCTGTTCGCCGCATGGGCCTGCTGGACGCTCAACCTGCTGGCGGTTGAGGCCTGGCTGCACTGGCCGTCTCGGCGGCCTGCTGAAGCCCAAGCCGACGGCACTGGCTCGGTGTCTGGTTCAGCAGGCGCTTGAAGGCGGCATTGAAGGTAGATTTCGAAGTAAAGCCGCAGTCATAGGCGATGTCCAGCGCGGTGCGCGCGTCCTGCGGATCCAGCAGACAGGCGCGCGCTGCTTCGACCCGATAGCGGTTGACGTAATCCCAGAACGGGCAGCCGAAGCGGCGGTTGATAACGCTTGAGACCAAATACTCCGGGTAGCCGCTGCGGCGGCTCAACTGGGCGATGGTCAAGGCCGGCTCGCGGTACAGGCTCTTGGTCTCCATCAACTGGCGCAACTTTGCGGCAACTTCGTCGAAGCGTGGGTCTGGCTCGCTAGCTTCGGGGGCCTCGGAATAAGACTCGGTGGGCAACTCAGCTTCGGCCGGCAGAGACGCAGTGTGGTCTATCTGCGCGCTAGTTCGCGTTTTGGTGGGCGCGGCGGCGGGATTCGGTAGATCTTCGCCGGAACGCAGGCTCAGGTAGCCGATCACCAGCACCCAGGCGGCGACCGCGCCGTAGATCAGCCGGTAGCTCAGGCCCGGCAGCGGCATCAGCCAATGGCTTACGGCAATGAGCCAGATCAGGCTCTGACACACCGCCATCGCAGCCAGCCAGCGCAGGGCGTCGGGATGGCTGTCCGAGCGTTCGGCCAGCAGCTCTAGGCGATGCCGCCGAAGGGCCAACAAGGCGGCCGCTACATAAGCCAGAGCGTAGCCGAACAGTCCGATATTGATGAGCTCGGCGCGCAGCGGTACTCCCTGGCGGTAGGCGTCTTGGAGGGTCTGTGCAAGCCTGTCCTGCGGCAGCAGAAACAGATCGAGCGTCGCGATCAAGGCCAGGGCGAAGCCCAGCGCATGGCGCAGGTCGCGAAGTCGCAGCGCCTCGCCGTCGATTAGGCTGCGCACGTAGAGATAGAAAAGGCTTCCGTGCAGGAACGGAAACAGCGACACCAGACGCAAGGGCTTGAGGCTGGCGAGGCCTGGATCGAGCAGGGCCCAGCTACGTACGCCGAGGTCAATACAGACCAGCAGCATCCACGCCGACAAAAGTCGATCCGCGTGGGTCGACGGCCTACGCTGCCCTAGCGCGATGGCTAGCAGCGCAGCCTGCACTGCCGCAGCGGCATATACGATCAACCAGATCGACATCGACAAACCCGTTGGGTGAGGCGCTTGAGTGTAGCCTTGCCGCCGCATCGCGTTCGAGCTCGCTGGCGAGGATGCAGCACAACCCGCAGCAAAGCGCGCTGCACGAGCCGCTACCTTTCGTTCCCGGTTCGCAGCCGTCGATCTCGGCGCGGATCACCCTCAATGGCCAGGACTTCCGTCTGAGCGGCACGATGCCGGCGCACACGCGAACCTCGAGCTTTCCGCTGATCCTGCACGCCTTGCGCTAGTGGACTGTAACGGATGAAGCGGTAGAGGGATCGCGCCGGCATGGTCGCGATGGACGCCGTGCCGGAGCGAGGCCAATAGCCGTAGCTATTGGCCAAGTGAGGCGCAAGTCCAGCGCGGCCAGACCCAGCGAGCTGCTATCGATTTGTCCGTTACAGTCCACTAGTCTTGAAGCGCTTGGCGTCGGCCGATGCTCGGCGCCTGAGGAAGCTCCCATGCCAATCGTGCTTCTGCTTTTTTGCTTTCTGCTTTCGCTTTCCGGCTGCTCGGAAATCGGTGGGCAGCCCGATAGCGAAGCCAGTGCACCTCCCCTGTTCCAGATCGACCGGACGGCGACCGGCCCGCTGACCCTTGCCGAACTCCAGGTGCGCTTGCCCGCGCATTTGCTCGCGGACCTGAGCGACGAAGGTGCCGCCTGCTATCTCAAGGCCGTGGAGCGTCGCGCGCAGGAAGCGGGTGACCCCGCCAGGATTGACCCCTCGACGCTTCCTTACTGGGGCGATGCGTTGACCCAGGAGGACTGGCTCCAGCACGACGCCGCCACGCAGCGCTTGCTGCTTGCCCAGGCAATCCTCAGCTGGGCATTGATGGACTGCTGACGCAGTCCGCGCAGGCAGTCGTGCAAACGCGGCGCCGACGGCTGCGCTGGACGCCGCAAAGCCCCCGCTGCCGACCTGCATCCGCGACAATCCGTCGTACTGCACAGTCGAGTCCTCCGCCATCCGCTCCCCTGCGTCCCTGACCCATCTGCCCACCGCCGCCGTGTTCGCGCTGTTCGCGATCTCAGGCCTTGCCGCGCTGATCTACCAGTCGATCTGGACCCACTACCTCGGCCTGCAGCTGGGCCACGCGGCCTATGCGCAGACCCTGGTACTGGCGATCTTCATGGGCGGCATGGCCTTGGGCGCGGGTCTGGCCGCGCGCTGGTCGCCATCGCAGCGCCGGTTGCTGCTGGCCTACGCCGCGGTGGAGGCGCTGATCGGCATCGCCGGCCTGGTCTTCCATCCGCTGTTCCTGGGCTGGAGCGCGCTGGCCCAGGACAGCCTGCTGCCGACGCTGGGGCCGCTGGGGCTGGGCTCGGCGCTGCAGTGGGGAGCCGGGGCGCTGCTGATCCTGCCGCAGTGCGCACTGCTCGGGGCGACCTTTCCTCTGCTCGCCGGGGACTGGCTGCGCCGACGGACGGACGCCGAAGGCAGCGAGGCCCGGGTGCTGGGCGGGCTGTACTTCGCCAATAGTTTCGGCGCCGCGCTGGGCGCGCTGATCGCCACTTTCTTGCTGCTGCCGCGGATTGGCCTGCCGGGTGCGGTGGCCTTCGCCGGCGTACTCAACCTGCTGGTCGCGCTCGGCGCGTGGTGGCTGTCCAGGCGACATGCCGATCCGCCGGCCGCAACCGACGCGGGGGAACAACCAGGGCGACCGGTTGCGCGCCGCCTGCTCTTGATAGCCGCCGCCTCGAGCGCCTGCAGCTTCGTCTACGAGATCGTCTGGGTGCGCCTGCTCAACCAGGCACTCGGGACCACCCTGCACAGCTTCGAGCTGATGCTCTGCGCCTTCATCCTTGGTCTTGCCCTGGGTGGCGCTGCGGTGCGCGCGCTGGCGGCGAGGATCAAGGACGCGCTGCGCTGGGCCGGCACCATGCAGGTGGCGATGGGCGCCACGGCCCTGCTCTCCCTGCCGCTTCTGGCACACAGCTTCGACTGGGTCGGCTGGCTGATGCAGGCGCTGGCCCGCAATGACGACGGCTACGCGCTGTACCTGCTGGGCAGCGCACTGATCGCGATCGCGGTGATGCTCCCAGCCGCGCTGTTTGCCGGCACCACCCTGCCCTTGTTCACCCTGGCCCTGCGCCGCGCCGGCGGCGGCGAGTCGGCGCTTGGCCGGATCTATGCGCTCAATACCCTTGGCGCGATTGCCGGCGTGCTGCTCACGGTGCACGCGCTGATCCCCCTGCTCGGCCTGCGCGGCGCCCTGCTGCTCGGCGCGCTGGGCGATATCGCGCTGGGACTGTGGCTGCTTCGTCCTCAGCGCACCGATATGTTCAAGGCGATCATCCCGGCGGCGGCCTGCCTGCTGATGGCGCTGATCTGGGGCAGGATCGACCCGCTGGCCCAGGCTTCGGCGGTGTATCGCACCGGGCAAGCCAGTCTTGCCGGCGCCCGCGTGCTGTCGATGCAGGACGGCAAGACCGCGACCATCAGCGTGGTCCAGCGCGGCTCTGGTCTGAGCATCCTGAGCAATGGCAAGCCGGATGCCTCGATCACCGCGCTCGACCAGCCGCCGACCGGCGACGAAGCAACCATGCTGATGCTTGCAGCACTGCCCCTGGCCTTGCATCCGGCGCCGGAGCGTGTGGCGATGATCGGCTGGGGATCGGGCCTCTCGGCACATGCCCTGCTCGGCAGCCGGCGCGTTGGCCAGCTCGACAGCATCGAGATCGAGGCAGCCATGGTCGCCCAGGCACGCGCCTTCGCCCCCCGCGTCCAGCGTGCCTACACCGACCCTCGCTCGCGCCTGCTGGTCGAAGATGCGCGCACCGTGTTCGCCAGCGGCACCGAACGCTATGAGGTGATCATCTCCGAGCCTTCCAACCCCTGGGTCAGCGGCGTCGCCGGCCTGTTCACCGTGGAGTTCTACCGGCTGCTGCGCCAGCGGCTGGCCGATGACGGCCTGCTGGTGCAGTGGATGCAGACCTACGAGCTGGACGACGCCCTGCTCGCCAGCATGGTCGCTGCCCTGCTTGAGGTGTTTCCCGACGCCGACGTCTACGCAGCCAGCGATGGCGATCTGGTCATCGTCGGCTTTGCCGGCGCCAGGCCCATCGGGCTGCCTGCTGCCTGGGACAACGATGTGCTGAGCGGCGAGCTGGCTCGGGTCGGTCTTGCCGCACCCCACAACATTCTGTTCCACCGGATCGGCGACCAGGCACTGCTGCGCGCCCTGGTCGACTGGCAGGCGCAGTCCCCGCACAGCGACTTCCTTCCGCGGATTGCCCTGGAAGCACCCCGGGCGCGCTTTGCCGGGCGCAGCTCGGAGCTGCTGCAATCGCTGATCGGCCACGGACTGCCGGTGCTCGACCTGCTCGGCTGCCGCGCACCTCTGAGGGCAGCGCAATGGCCCTGGGGCGCGCTGGCCAGCAGTCAGCGGCAGCGTCTGTGGCTCGCCCAAGAGCTGGCCGAAGGCCTGCGCAGCGGCGCCGCGAGCGCGGACCTGATCCGCGAGATGCCGGCCTATGCCGCCTCGCTGGAATCCCTGCTCGCCCTGAGCCAGCGACTGGACGGCGCCAGCCTGCCTCTATGGAGCTATGAGCTCGCCGTGGTCGCCGGCGCCAGCATCGGAGCCCTGCAGACCGACGCCCTCCATGGCGCCTTCGTCGAGCCGCGCTGGCTGGACGCCGATGACGCCGACCTGCACCCCGCCGAAGTGGCCCTCGCCCTGCGCCTGCTAGATGCCGCCGCCCGCCGTGAGCCGGCGGCCCTGCGCGACAGCGCCGATGCACTGCTCCGCGCGGATCACCAGCGCCTGTCCCCGCTACTGCGTCGGCAGGCAGGGGAACTGCAGGTGTTGGCCGACATCGCCCTGCGCCGCGCCGGCAACGCGGTGCCCTCGCGACGGCCGGCCCTCGACTCAGCGCTGATCGACTGGCTCGGCCACCTGCCGGCCGGCCGGACCGGGTGCGGGAAGGCTGCCTATACTGGCGCGGAGGACTAAGGAGGAGCTGCCCATGCGCTGCGCTGGAACACCCTTGAAGCTGATGCTGCTGCGGCAGTCGCCTGCTGTAGCACCGAGTCCGCTGCACAGGCAGCGCCCGCCGCGGACAACGAGCGCCTGGCCCAGATCCGCGAGGCCATCGAGGTGCCGTTCCGGCTGCAGGCGGGAATAGGCTTTCGCAGTTTCGACTGCGATCTGCCGCAGTCGGTCGCCGGCGAAGCCAGCGCGCTGGAGTTCAGCTGCGCGGCGGTGGATGAAGAGGGCGACAGCTTCACTTATCGCCTGTGGCGCGATCGAGAAAGCGGCGAGACCCGGGTCAGCCAGTGGCAGCCCGCAGGCCAGGTACCCGAATCCGTGCGCACGCCGCTGGCGATCGCCGCCGAAATCTTCCTCGATGGCTTCGCCCGGCAGGACTGGACGCAACTCGCCAGCAGCCGCCATCCGGCCCTGATCGACATCCAGGACACCGCGACCCTGCGCGCGTCGCTGTCCGCCCTGCGCGCACGGGTCGGCGAGATCGAGAGCCGCAAGCTGCTGCAGATCAGCCATCCGGAAGCAGCGAGTTTCGCTCTGGAGTATTTGCTGGGCAGCGCGCAGGGGCCGCTGCTCGCACGCCTGCAGCTGCGCGAGGACGACACCGGCTTTTCGGTGAGCGGCTACATGATCACCCCGGAAGACGGCACGCCGCTGGCCACGGCGATGCTCGCCGAACAGGCCTCGCTGGCCCTGAGCAATCTGGTCGGCAGCGAAGTTACCGAACTCGAAGTCGAAACGCAGCGGCTGCTTCGCGCCGGCGACAGCGCAGTCGGCCAGGTGCGCCTTGCCAAGGGACAGCCGCTGGCGGTCCTGGTCAGCCGCGTCGGCACCGCCTATGACTTCGACCAGAACGACTACCGCTTCAGCATCCTCGACCTGCCCTGGATCGTGGCCCGCCACGAAGTGCAGAACGACCGCCCGCAGAGCACCGTGCAGTGCGCCGAGCGTTTTGCTGCCGACGGCGAATCGGTGCTCTGCAAGGTCACCCGCAGCGACGCCAGCGAGCACATCTACCGCATCGAACGCCGCGGCGGCGAGCATCGGATGAGCGAGGAAAAATAGCGCATCGCAAGCGCAACGGCTGGCTTTGGCGCCGGGAGTACGGCGCGGAGTGCGGGGTTTTTGAAGGTAACTTTGGGCGCAAAGTGTGCGTTCGCCCTGGCCGGCGAAGTGGGCCTTTCTTTCAAGCAGAATCAACAGCGTTTCGATCTGCCCTGCGGGCAGCCCGAGTCACTTTCTCTTGAATCGCCAAGAGAAAGTAACCAAAGAGAAGGCGTGGACCTGCCCCCTGATATCGGAGCCCAAGAAGCGATAATTCCTCGCAACTTGG
>CAYGMG010000064.1:0-19548 GCA_964350895.1 uncultured Lysobacter sp. | reverse complement strand
GACGACGCATCCGCGTCGCGACTTCAACAACATACTTCCGGAACAGGACACTAGGATGTTGGTGTCCACGATTGCGGCCAACCGACGTCATCGGTCAGGCGCTGTCACGTCGCAACAACGGTGTAGTGCATTGAAATCGAAAAGATCCGGCAAGAAGATCGCTGCTGCATTGGCAGGTTTGTCTATTCTTGGAGTCGTGCTCTGGATGGCGTTGCCGTTCGACGCGCCGAGACCAAGCGGCAAGGCTTCTGTGGCAGCAGTGGTTGCCTCTCCTGAGCACCCGAACCAGACAGACTTCGCATGGGAGCATTCGCTGGACGAAACCGCTCCTGCCGAGAGTCTGGATGGTGCACTAGTTCGTCCAGGTCCGCCAAAACCGAGTCCGGCAGTTGAGCTGGTGCGGGTGCTCAATCAGGATATCGTTGAGCGGGTTGCAACTCATCTTGAGGAGGCGCTTGCCGGAAACGCGCTGTTGGCGGGCTCCCTCGCGAACGATATGGAAATCTGCGCGAATTACTTCAAGCGATTGGATGAACTGTCGGTCGAGATGAGAGGCGCCGAGTTCGTATCTGACCAGCAGGCACTGGAAGGTGTGGAGGAAAAGACGCTTGCATATCTTAACGCCACTAGCAGGCTCAAGGCTTGCGAGGGGCTTAGCCAAGAGGACTTGGCTAAGCGGCACGAACTCCTACGAATCGCTGCGACTGGTGGCGACGTTAGCGCCATAGGTCCGTTTATTGATCAGGGTCTGTCTAGGGAAAGTCTTGTACGTTATCTCTCTGATCCATCCGCAAGGGAGAGCTTTAGACGAGAAGCTTCTCAAGCCCTGGAGTATGGCGTTCGAAATTGCCACGGCACGTCTTTCGGAATACTCGGGCAGTTGTATGGGAATGGACTATTGGTCCCGAGAGATTCTATCCGATCCCTTGGATACCAACTCTCGGAGAGCTGGATTGCCGGCGCGACGAATGCATCCGAGCTTCCTAACTTCGCTCACAGTTTGAATCCAGAGCAGTATCAGGCTGCGCTGCGCTTCGCCCATGCGGTCTATCGCCGCTATTGCTTGTTGTGAAGTCTTTTCTGAGCCCCTTTCCCTGCCCAGCGTTGCTTCCAGCGCTCGCTACATCGGCGCTAGCGCGACCCGTCTGACCACCAGCCAGCGCTGACCGATCTGCTGCGCTTTGTCGAGCAGCGCTTGTGCGCTGGCGATGGCGGGGCAGAAGCGTGATTGGATGCCCGATGCCGTTGCCAGCCAGCGATCGGGGTCGCACTGGCCTGGCAGCGCGGGCGGAGCGGATGCGGAGGTCAGCGCGCGCTTGCCGCGCACCATGGTTCGCGGCCGGCGCGGAGTGCTGCGGTCGCGGATACGATCCGCTCCCACAGTCGGGCTATCTGCGCTTTGAAAGCCAATGCGCGATGAGCTGCGCTTACTCGACGGTCACCGATTTTGCGAGATTGCGCGGCTGATCGACATCCGTGCCGCGGAGCACGGCGACGTGGTAGGCGAGCAGCTGGAGCGGGATGTTGAAGAGGACCGGGGCGGCGATTTCGCCGCAGGCGGGGAGTTCAAGTACGCGGTCCTCGCCCATGCCGTGGCGGACGCGGGTGTCGCAGAAGACGTAGAGCTGGCCACCGCGGGCGCGGACTTCTTCCATGTTCGACTTGAGCTTGTCGAGCAGGGCGTCGTTGGGCGCCACGGCAATGACCGGCATCGACTCATCGACCAGGGCCAGCGGGCCGTGCTTGAGCTCGCCGGCGGGGTAGCCTTCGGCGTGGATGTAGGAGATTTCCTTCAGCTTGAGCGCGCCTTCCAGGGCGATCGGGAACTGCGTGCCGCGGCCAAGGAACAGGGCGTGCTCCTTGTCGACGAACTGCTCGGCCAGCAGCTTGATCTCCGCATCCAGCTGCAGCGCATCGCGGATCAGGCCGGGGAGGGTTTCCAGATCGGCAATCGCCGCGGCGTAGCGCTGCGCATCGATGCCGCGGGTCTCGGCCAGGCGCAGGGTCAGCAGGGCCAGCGCGCTGAGCTGGGTGGAAAAGGCCTTGGTCGAAGCAACGCCGATTTCCGGGCCGGCACGGGTCATCAGCACGAAGTCGCTCTCGCGCACCAATGAGGCCTCGGGCACGTTGCAGATCGCCATGCGCGCCGCGTAGTCGCGCTCCTTGGCCATGCGCAGGGCGGCCAGGGTGTCGGCGGTCTCGCCGGACTGCGAGATGGTGACGAACAGGGTGTCGGCGGCGACCACCGGCTGGCGATAGCGGAACTCGCTGGCGATCTCGGTATGGCAGGGGATGCCGGCCAGCGACTCGATCCAGTAGCGGGCGACGAGGCCGGCGTGGAAGCTGGTGCCGCAGGCGATGATCTGTACCTGTTTGATCCGCGCCAGCACCTCGTCGGCGCCACTGCCGAAGATGCCCGGCATCACCTTGCCGCCGGCGATCCGGCCTTCCAGGGTGTCGGCCACCGACTGCGGCTGCTCATGGATCTCCTTGAGCATGTAGTGGCGGTATTCGCCACGCTCGACGGAATCCAGGGAAAAGGTCGACTCCTTGACCGGCCGTTCCACCGCAGCGCCATGCTGGTCGAAGATGCGCACCGACTCGCGACGCACTTCGGCGACGTCACCCTCGGCGAGGTAGACGAAGCGCCGGGTCAGCGGGAGCAGGGCGTGGATGTCGGAGGCGAGGTAGTTCTCCTCCTCGCCAAAGCCGAGCACCAGGGGCGAGCCGAGGCGCGCGCCGACCAGCACGCCGGGCTCGCGCGCCGACATCACCACGATGGCGTAGGCGCCGTGCAGGCGCTTGGTTGCCGCGGTCACCGCGTCGAGCAGGCTGGCGCCGTTCTGCTGCAGCTGCTCGACCAGATGGGCGATGACCTCGGTGTCGGTCTGCGAGCTGAAACTGAAACCCGCGGCCTGCAGCTCGGCGCGCAGCTCGGCGTGGTTCTCGATGATGCCGTTGTGGACCACCGACAGCCCGTCGCCGGAGACGTGCGGATGGGCATTGGCCTCCGAGGGAACGCCATGTGTTGCCCAGCGGGTGTGGGCGATGCCGGATTGGCCGGCAAGGCCGGAGCCGGCGTGCAGCGCGTGCAGATCGCGGACCTTGCCCTTGGCGCGCAGGCGCTGCATTCCGCTGTCGGTGAGCACGGCGAGCCCGGCGGAGTCGTAGCCGCGGTATTCGAGGGCCTTGAGGCCGGTGATCAGATCATGGGTTACGTCGCGCTGCGCGCTGATGCCTACGATGCCGCACATGGGTATCGGGAGTCCTTGTTGGGATGGGCAGGAGGTTGCGCCCCGGCCGGGGCAGGGGAAGAGGGGCTGCGGCAGCGTCGCCGGCCCCCATCCCCGCCCTCCCCGCAAGGACGGGGGAGGACAGCGCGCGACGCCACAGCTCGCGGCGTCGCGGAAACATCGTGTTATCAGGTCCGGATGTTACAGGGCCTTTTCCAGTTCGGGAACGATCTGGAACAGATCGCCGACCAGGCCAATGTCAGCGACCTCGAAGATCGCTGCCTCGGCGTCCTTGTTGATCGCCACGATGGTGCCGGCGTCCTTGATCCCGGTCAGGTGCTGGATGGCGCCGGAGATGCCGATGGCGACGTACAGCTCGGGAGCGATGATCTTGCCGGTCTGGCCGACCTGCATGTCGTTCGGCACGTAGCCGGCATCCACCGCGGCGCGCGAGGCGCCGACGCCTGCGCCGAGCTTGTCCGCCAGCGAGAAGATGATCGAGAAGTTCTCCGCCGAGCCGACACCGCGGCCGCCGGAGACCACGCGCGGCGCGGACTGCAGGTCGGGGCGGTCGCTCTTGCCCTGCTTGAGCTCAACGAACCTGGTGTGGGTGGGCAGGCTGGCCTCGACGCTGGCCGACTCGACTGCTGCGCTGCCGCCATCGCCGGCCGCGGCCCAGGAGGCGACGCGGATGGTTGCGACGACCGGCTGGTCGGCCGGCGCCTCGACGGTGATGATCGCGTTGCCGGCGTAGATCGGCCGCTTGAACACATGGCTTGACTCGACGCTCATCACGTCGGACAGCTGGGCGGCGCCGAGCAGGGCGGCCACGCAGGGCATCAGGTCCTTGCCGAAGGTGGTCGAAGGCCCGAAAACGTGGCTGTAGCCCTCGGCCAGCTTGGCGATCTGAGGCGCCAGGACCTGGGCGATGGCGCGCTCGTTGGCGGCATTGGCGACCGCCAGGACCTTGCCGACGCCGTCGATCTTGGCGGCTTCCGCGGCGACCGCGCTGGGGTCGGCGGCGAGCACCGCGACGTGGATGTCGCCACCGACCGCCTTGGCTGCGCTGACACACTTGGCGGTGGCCGGATTGAGCTTGCCGTCGAGGTGCTCGGCGATGATCAGGATCTTGCTCATGGAATTCTTGCCTCGTTGCTGGGTCCCGGCTCCGCTCGGGAGGCGGGACGAAAGGGGTTAGAGCAGGCCCTTGGCCTTGAGCGCCGAGACCAGCTCGGGCACGTCCTTGACCATCACCCCGCGCGAGCGCTTGGGCGGCGGCGCGTAGTGGGTGACCTTGAGGTGGTCGCCGGACTCGACGCCGAGGTCGACCAGCTGCAGGGTCTCCATCGGCTTGCTCTTGGCCTTCATGATGTCCGGCAGCTTGATGAAGCGCGGCTCGTTCAGGCGCAGGTCGGTGGTGATCACCCCCGGCAGCTCGATGTCGAGGGTCTCAAGGCCGGCGTCGACCTCGCGGACCACGCTGGCGCGGCCGTCGGCGATTTCCACCTTGCCGGCGAAGGTCGCCTGCGGGCGGCCCCACAGGGTGGCCAGCATCTGGCCGGTCTGGTTGGCGTCGTCGTCGATCGCCTGCTTGCCCATCAGCACCAGGCCCGGCTCTTCCTTCTCGATCAGCTTGAGCAGGGCACGGGCCGCGGTGAGCGGCTGGATCGGCCCGTCGCTGACCACGTGGATGGCGCGGTTGGCGCCCATGGCGAGCCCGTTGCGCAGATGCGGCTGGGCGTCGGCCGGGGCGATGGTGACCACGATTACCTCGCTGGCGACGCCTTTCTCGCGCAGGCGCAGGGCCTCTTCCAGGGCGATGTCGTCAAACGGATTGGCGGAGAGCTTGACGCCGTCGGTGACGACGCCGCTGCCGTCCGGCTTGACCTGAATGCGCACGTTGTAATCGACCACGCGCTTGTAGGCGACCAGGATCTTCATCGGGCGGGGTTCCTTGATGCTTTGCGGAAGGTAAGCGCCGGAGGCAGGCCAGCCGGCGGGCCGCTCATGATAACCGCAGCGCTGTGGCTTCCCGCGTCGAGGGCCGGCGCGGGCCGCCTGGCGAAAGCCTGGGCGACGCTGCTGGCAGGGCCCGGCCGGCAGCGGGCGAAATCTGGCTTTTCCCAAAGCAGTTTCTGAGGAAGTTGCGCTAAGTGGCTGTATTGGAGCGCATTTCCTAAATGAACCGGAAACCGGACAAAACTTCAACGCTGGCGCGGGTTTAGCGACGCTCTTTCACAAGCGACTTTTCCTTGACACCACCTAGGGCCGGTCATAAGGTGGGCGCCTGTAGAAAATCAGGGGAAATCGTGGGTCCCCGTGGTCACCTATGTTCCAGGGCGAAACCTCCATCACCGTTGACGACAAGGGCCGATTGGCGATTCCCACCGCCTATCGGGAGCTTGTCGTGCGCGAGTGCCAAAGCCGCCTTGTGGTGACTTACAACCCCTACGAGGCCGGCTGCCTGTGGCTGTATCCGGTGCAGATCTGGGAGGCGGTTCGCGACCAGGTCAACGCCCTGCCGCTGGCCAAGCGGGTCCACCGGACCATGCAGCTCAAGCTGGTGGGTGGCGCGACCTTCATCGAGGCGGATGGCAACGGGCGGGTACTCCTGCCGGCCAGCCATCGCAACGCCACCGGCATCGAGAAGAAAGCGGTGTTGCTCGGCATGGGCAACAAGTTCGAGTTGTGGAGCGAGCAGGCGCACATGGCGCAGATCCGCCAGACCATCGGCGATGACGACGTCAGCGACGCCATGCTCGACCTGTCGCTGTAGCGGGGGCGGGCATGGGCGGGCACGAGGCTGCTCCCACCCACATCCCGGTGCTGATGGCGCAGACCCTGGACGGACTGCGGGTGGGGGAACAGGGAACGTATCTCGACGGCACCTTCGGCCGCGGCGGTCATGCGCGGGCGGTGCTGTCGCGGCTGGGTAGCAATGGGCGGCTGTTGGTCATGGACAAGGACCCCGAGGCGATTGCAGAAGCCGAGCGGCTGGCCGCCGCCGACGGGCGCGTGCGCGTCCGCAGGGCGAGCTTCGCCAGCCTCGCCGACTGGGCGGAAACCGAAGCCGGCCTCGACGGCATCCTGTTCGATCTTGGCGTGTCCTCGCCCCAGCTCGACGTCGCCGGTCGCGGCTTCAGCTTCATGCAGGACGGTCCGCTGGACATGCGCATGGACCCGGACAGCGGGCAGAGCGTTGCCGAGTGGCTGGCCGGCGCCGAGGAGCGCGAGATCGCCGACGTGCTCTGGCACTACGGTGAGGAACGGCAGAGCCGGCGCATCGCCCGGGCCATCGTTGCCCGGCGCGCCGATGCGCCGCTGGCGCGCACCGCCGAGCTGGCCGATCTCATCGCCGGCTGCATCGGCCGCAGCGAGCCGGGCAAGCACCCGGCGACGCGCAGCTTCCAGGCCCTGCGCATCTTCATCAACCGTGAGTTGGATGATCTCGATGCCGGCCTGATCGCCGCGCATGCGCGGCTGCGTCCGGGCGGCCGGCTGGCGGTGATCAGCTTCCATTCGCTGGAGGACCGCCGGGTCAAGCAGTTCATGGCTGGCAAGGCCAAGCCGCCGCCCGCCGACCGCCGGCGTCCGCCGCTGGAGGACTTCGTGCCGAGCCTGCGCCTGATCGGTGGCGCGCAGCGCGCCGAGGCCGACGAGCTGCGCGGCAACCCGCGCGCGCGCAGCGCGGTACTGCGCGTCGCGGAGCGCCTGGCATGAAGCTGTCGACCCTGATCCTGCTGGCCCTGCTGGTCGCGGTGGTGGTTTCCGCGCTGGCCGTGGTTCACGGCAGGCACCGCCACCGGCAGCTGTTCGTCGAACTGTCCGATCTTGAGAAGCAGCGCGACGAGCTGAACATCGAGTTTGGCCGCATGCAGCTGGAGCAGGCGACCTGGGCCGATCCCAACCGGATAGAGCAGATCGCCGGCGGACCGCTGGGCATGAAGTATCCGGAAGCCGCCGACCTGCGCGTGGTGACGCCATGAGCCGGCAATCCACGCGCCTTGATACGCGGACCCGGCTCAAGGTGCTGACCGTGGTGCTCGGGCTTGCCGCGACCTCGCTGGTGGTGCGCGCTGTCGACCTGCAGTTCGTCGACAAGGCCTTCTATCAGCAGCAGGGCGACGCACGCTTCCTGCGCGAGCTGCCGATCGCCACCTCGCGCGGGATGATTGTCGACCGCAACGGCGAGCCGCTGGCGGTGTCCTCGCCGGTGGAGTCACTGTGGGCCAACCCGCGCGAGCTGCTGCCACATCCCGACGAGGTCGCTGCCCTGTCTGCAGCGCTCGGCGCCGAGCCGGGGCTGCTTGAAGCGCGCCTGGCGCAGCGCGGCGATCGCGAGTTCGTCTACCTGCGCCGGCACATGAACCCGGACGCCGCCGAGGAAATCCTCGCCCGCGAGTTTCCCGGCGTCTACAGCCAACGCGAGTTCCGCCGCTTCTATCCGCAGGGCGAGGTGATGGCCCATGTGCTGGGCTTCACCAACATCGATGACCGCGGCCAGGAGGGCCTCGAGCTGGCTTTCGACACCTGGTTGACCGGCACGCCTGGCGCCAAGCGGGTGATCCGCGACCGCCGCGGACGGATCGTCGAGAACGTCGACCTGATCAAGGCGGCCGAGCCGGGCCGGGACCTGCGCCTGTCGATCGACCGGCGGATCCAGTACCTGGCCTACCGCGAGCTGAAGTCGGCCCTGCTCGAACACGGCGCGTCGAGCGGCTCGGTGGTGATCCTGGATGTCGCCAGCGGCGAGATCCTGGCCATGGTCAACCAGCCTTCCTACAACCCGAACTCACGCGAGGGGCTGGACCCTTCGAACCAGCGCAATCGCGCGGTGACCGACCTGTTCGAGCCCGGCTCGGTGCTCAAGACCTTCACCGCGGTGGCGGCGCTGGAAACCGGTCGCTTCAGCCCGGAAACCAGCTTCGAGACCAGCCCCGGCTTCATGATGGTCGCCGGGCACCGGGTTACCGACATCCGCGACTTCGGCACCGTTTCGGTGACCCGGATGCTGACCAAGTCCTCGAACATCGTCGCCACCCGGCTGGCCCTGGACATGCCGGCCGAGCACCAGCACGACGTGCTGCGACGTTTCGGCTTTGGCGTGCCGACTGGCAGCGGCTTCCCTGGCGAAGCCGCCGGCGTGCTGACATCGCCAAACGGCTGGGGCACCTTGCACCGGACCACGATCGCCTTCGGCTACGGCCTGTCGGTGACCGCGCTGCAGCTGGCCCAGGCCTATGCCGCGATCGGCAATCGCGGGGTGATGACCACGCCGACCTTCCTGCTCGGCGCGCCGCCGCAGCCGCGTACGGTGATCGACCCGCAGCTGGCCCAGACCACCCTGCGCATGCTGGAAACCGTCACCGGCCCCGAGGGCTCGGCCAAGTCGGCGGTGGTGCCCGGCTTCCGCGTCGCCGGCAAGACCGGCACTTCGCGGCGCGCGGTCGCCGGTGGTTACCAGAAGCGCTACATCAGCCTGTTCGCCGGTCTGATCCCGGCCAGCAATCCGCGCTTTGCCATGGTGGTGATGATCAACGACCCGCAGGGCGATGCCTATTACGGTGGCCTGGTCGCCGCGCCGGTGTTCGGCCGGGTGATGGAGGCCGCGCTGCGGGTGATGAATGTGCCGCCGGACAACATCGCCCAGTGGCTGGCCGCGATGCCCGCTGCCGATACCCTGCATCGCTTCGACGACGCGGCCGCCGAGTCGCTGATCGATGACGGCATCCTGCCGGAGGCGATCCGATGAGTCGGCGGATGAGTCTGGCGTCGCTGTGCGATGGCCTGTTCAAGGTGCCGTCGGGCCTTGCCACGGCCGAGGTCGGCGAGCTGGTGCTGGACAGCCGCGTGGTCTCGGCAGCTGACCTGTTCATCGCCCTGCCGGGCGCGACTCGCCACGGGATCACCTTTCTGGATGCGGTTCGCCGCGCCGGGGCGCTGGCGATTCTGGTCGAGCCGGAAGGTGCCGGCACGCTGCCCGGTGCCGACGACCTGATCGTCGTGCCCGGCCTGCGCGATCTGCTAGGTGAGCTTGCCCGCCGTCGCTATGCCGACCCCACGGCAGGGCTTCGGCTGATCGGCGTCACCGGCACCAATGGCAAGACATCCTGCGTCCAGCTGCTGGCGCAGGCCCTGGACCAGCTCGCGGGCTTCGCGCCCTGCGGACACATCGGCACCCTTGGCGTCGGGCTGGGTAGCTGGCTGCAGGCCGGCGAGCGGACCACGCCCGACGTGCTCAGCGTCAACCGGACCCTGGCCGAGCTGGGCCAGCGCGGGGCGCGCAGCGCGGCGATGGAGGTCTCCTCGCACGCCCTCGATCAGGGCCGGGTGGATGGCCTGCGCTTCGAGGTCGCTGCGTTCAGCAATCTGACCCGTGATCATCTCGATTACCACGGCTCGATGCAGGCCTACGGCGAGGCCAAGGCGAAACTGTTTGCTAAGGCGGGCCTGCGCGCCGCGGCGCTGAATGTCGACGATGCCTTCGGCCGGGAACTGGCGGCGCGCATCGATCCCGCCATCGACACCTGGACCGCCAGCGCGGCGGGCGACCCGGCTGCACGTCTGCGCGCGCAGGACATCCACTGCGCAGCCGACGGACTGCATTTTTCCCTGATCGAGGGTGCAGACCAGGAATCGGTGCGCTCAACCCTGGTCGGGCGCTTCAATGTCGACAACCTGATCCTGGTCGCCGCCTGCCTGCGCGCGCTCGGCGTGCCCCTGGTCCAGGTGGCCGATTGCCTGGCCGGCCTGCGCCCGGTCCGCGGCCGCATGCAGCGGGTCGACACCGGCGCCGGAAAGCCCCTGGTGGTGGTCGACTATGCGCACACCCCGGATGCGCTGCAGCAGGCGCTGGATTCGCTGCGCGCGCATGCTGCGCGGAAGCTGATCTGCGTGTTCGGCTGCGGCGGAGAGCGTGATGCCGGCAAGCGGCCGCTGATGGCGGCGATTGCCGAGCGCGCGGCCGACCGGGTCATCGTCACCGACGACAATCCGCGTGGCGAGGACGGCGATGCCATCGTCGCGCAGATCCTCGCTGGGGCGAGCAGTCCCGATGTCCTGCGCGTAGAACGCGACCGCGCCCTCGCGATCGCCCTCGCGCTTGGCGAGGCGGCTGCCGGCGACGCGGTGCTGATCGCCGGCAAGGGCCACGAGACGACCCAGGAATCGGCCGGCGAGAAGCGACCCTTCGATGATGCCGCGGTGGCCGCCAGCTGGTTTGCGGAGCGCGCCGCATGAGGCCCTTGTCGCTCGCCTTCATTGCCCACAGCGTCGGCATCGCCGTGCCCCATGAGGCAGCGGAACTGCAGGTTCAGGGTGTGCAGACCGACTCGCGTGCCCTGCAGCCCGGCGACCTGTTCGTTGCCCTGGCCGGCGAGCGCGTGGACGGCCATGACTTCCTGGCCGAGGCGATGGAGCGCGGGGCCGTGGCTGCCCTGGTGACCCGGCCACGTTCGGATCTTGCGCTGCCGCAGCTGCGCGTAACCGATGCCGTGCACGCACTGGGCCAGCTGGCCGCGGCCCTGCGTCGTGAACGGGCGACCAGCGTGCTCGCGCTCACTGGCAGCAATGGCAAGACCACGGTCAAGAACCTGCTCGCCGCGATCCTCGCCCGGGCGGGCAAGACCTGGGCGACGCCGGGCAACCGCAACAATGAGCTGGGCATGCCGCTGGCGGTGATCGAACAGCCCGAGGACGCCGACTTCGCGGTCTACGAACTGGGCGCCGGCCAGCCAGGCGACATCGCCCATCTGGCCGCCATCGCGCTGCCCCAGGTTGCCCTGGTCAACAACGTCGGCCCGGCCCATCTTGAGCGCCTCGGTTCGCTGCTCGGCGTGGCCCAGACCAAGGGCGCGATCTATGCCGCGCTGGCCCCGGATGGCGTCGCCGTCTTGAATGCCGATGACGCATTCGCCACTTGGTTCCGCGATCGCCTGCCGCCGGGCCGGGCCTGCCTGCATTTTGGTCTGGAGCAGCCTGCCGAGGTCAGCGCGCGCGGGTTGCGTCTTGGCGCTGAAGTCAGCGAGTTCGAACTGCTGCTCGACGGCCAGGCCCGAGCCCTGCGCCTGCCCCTGCCCGGGCGACACAATGTGTTGAATGCGCTGGCCGCCGCCACCATGGCGCATGCCGCCGGGGTCTGCATCGACATGATCGTGGCCGGATTGTCGGCGGCGACGCCGGTGGCAGGACGCCAGCGGCGTATCGATCTTGGTCAGGGCATCAGCCTGATCGACGACAGCTACAACGCCAATCCGGCCTCGCTGCAGGCCGGCATCGCGGCGCTCGCTGCACTGCCGGCGCCGCGCATCCTGGTGCTCGGCGACATGCTTGAGCTGGGACCAAGCGCGCAGGTCCAGCATCGCCAGGCCGGAGAGCAGGCGCGCGCCGCGGGTATCGAACAGCTGCTGTGCACCGGCGCCCTGAGCCGCGCCACCGCCGAGGGCTTCGGTCCCGGAGCTAAACATTTCGATAGCCGCGAGGCACTGATCAGCGCGCTCCGCGCCGCCCTGGCGCCGGGCTGCAGCCTGCTGGTCAAGGGCTCGCGCGGATCGCGCATGGACCAGGTGGTGGCCGCCCTCGCCCCGGGCAAGGAGGACAGCCATGCTGCTTGAACTGGCCGAATGGCTGCGCTCGCTGGACCGGGGTTTCGCCCTGTTCGGCTACATCACCTTCCGCGCCATCCTCTCGGCGCTGACCGCGCTGGGCCTGTCGCTGTGGCTCGGGCCGACGGTGATCGGCTGGCTGCGCCGGCTCAAGGGCGGTCAGCCGATCCGCAGCGACGGCCCGCAGTCGCACCTGTCGAAGGCCGGCACGCCGACCATGGGGGGCGCGCTGATCCTGCTCGCCGTCACCCTGTCGACCTTGCTCTGGGCCGACCTTGGCAACCGCTACGTCTGGGTGGTGCTCGGCGTGCTGGTGAGTTTTGGTCTGATCGGCTGGCTGGACGACTGGCGCAAGGTGGTCCGGCGCGATCCCAACGGGCTGAAGGCGCGGCACAAGTACCTGCTGCAATCACTGTTCGGCGCCGCCGCCGCGGTGATCCTGTTCGTCACTGCCGACGTGCCGGCGGCGACCGAATTCTACGTCCCGCTGTTCAAGAACATCGCGCTGCCGCTGGGCGCTGCCTTCATTGTTGTCGCCTATTTCTGGATCGTCGGTTTTTCCAACGCGGTCAACCTGACCGACGGCCTGGATGGCCTGGCGATCATGCCCTGCGTTCTGGTCGCCGGCGCGCTGGGCATCTTCGCCTATGCCTCGGGCCATGCGGTGTTTGCCAACTACCTGCAGATCCCGGCGATTCCCGGCGCCGGCGAGCTGACCATCGTCTGCGCGGCGATTGCCGGCGCTGGGCTTGGCTTTCTCTGGTTCAACACCTACCCGGCCCAGGTGTTCATGGGCGACATCGGCGCGCTGGCGCTGGGTGCGGCGCTTGGCGCGATCGCGGTGATCGTCCGCCAGGAGCTGGTCCTGGTGATCATGGGCGGAATCTTCGTCATCGAGACGCTCTCGGTGATGATCCAGGTCGCCAGCTTCAAGCTGACCGGGCGCCGGGTATTCCGGATGGCGCCGATCCATCATCACTTCGAGCTCAAGGGCTGGCCCGAACCGCGGGTCATCGTGCGCTTCTGGATCATCACCGTGGTCCTGGTGCTGGTCGGCCTTGCCACGCTGAAGGTGCGCTGATGGGCAACGAACGCTTCCATCAGGCGCTCAGGCTCGACGAGATCGACGGTCGCTACGACCGCCCGACCTTGCTCGCCGGCATCGGGCTCGCCGCACTCGGCGTGGTGATGATCGGCTCCAGCTCGCTGGCGGTCGCCGAAGGCCTGAAGGTCGATGACTTCCATTTCCTGATCCGCCATCTGGTTTTCCTCGGCGCAGGCCTGGGCGTGGGATTGTTCCTGGCCCGCTTTGAACTGCGCGAGCTCGAGCGCTACAGCAGGCTGCTGCTGATGCTCGGATTCCTGCTCCTGCTGGCGGTGTTCATTCCCGGTCTGGGGCGCGAGGTCAACGGCGCGCAGCGCTGGCTCAACCTCGGCTTCACCGGCTTTCAGGCGGTCGAGGCGGTCAAGCTGATGCTGATCGTCTGGATGGCCAGCTACCTGGCGCGCTACCGCGACCAGGTGCAGACCAGCATGATCGGGGTGGTGAAGCCCTTTGTGGTGGTCGGCGTGATGACCGGACTGCTGCTGATGCAGCCCGACTTCGGCTCGGCTGCCCTGCTGATCGCGATCACCGCGGGAATGATCTGGCTCGGCGGCGTGCGCATCATCCATGTGCTGGTTCCGGTGCTCTGCGCCGTGCCCCTGCTGGCCTGGGCAGCGGTGTCCGAGAGTTATCGGGTGCGCCGCCTGACCTCCTTCCTCGATCCCTGGGCGGATCCGTTCAAGGACGGTTTCCAGCTGACCCAGGCACTGATCGCCATCGGCCGCGGCGAATGGTTGGGCGTCGGCCTTGGCGGCAGCGTGCAGAAACTCTTCTACCTGCCCGAGGCGCATACCGATTTCATATTCGCGGTGATCGGCGAGGAACTGGGCTTTGTCGGCATCCTCGCGGTGATCATGCTGTTCGCCTTGCTGGTGGGCCGCGCCTTCATGATCGGCCTGCGCGGCGTGGAGATGGGCCGCACCTTCGCCGGCTTCTGCGCCTTTGGCGTCGGCCTGTGGATCGGCCTGCAGGCCTTTGTCTCGATCGGCGTCAACCTTGGCCTTCTGCCGACCAAGGGCCTGACCCTGCCGCTGGTTTCCTCGGGCGGTTCCAGCGTTCTGATGACCTGCGCGGCGATCGGCGTGCTGCTGCGTGTGAGCTACGAGCTGGACCGCAGCGCGCGTCAGGTGGCGCGCCATCGCCATGAGCTGCGCCCAGCTGATGCGCCGCCCGTGGACGAGGTCCCGCTGCCGTCGCCTGCGGCGGCTGTTGCACCGCTGCGACTGGGTCGCCAGGTGCGGCTGCGGGTCGAGCCGCACATCGGGGAGGCGGTCTGATGGCCGGCCCGGTTCTGATCATGGCCGGTGGTACCGGTGGCCACATCTTTCCCGGACTTGCCGTGGCCGCCGCCCTGCGCGCGCGTGGCGTGCCGGTGCTCTGGCTCGGCGCGGAGGGCGGACTGGAAGCTCGCTTGGTGCCGGCAGCCGGCGTCGAGCTGCGCACGCTTCCGGTGCGCGGGCTGCGCGGCAAGGGTCTGCGTTCACTGCTCGGCGCCCCGCTGATGCTGGTGCGCGCGGTGTTCGCCGCCCTCAAGCTGCTGCGGCGGGTCCGGCCGCGCAGCGTGATCAGCTTTGGTGGCTATGCCGCCGGCCCCGGCGGACTGGCGGCCTTCCTGCTCCGCCTGCCCTTGCTGGTCCACGAACAGAACCGCATTCCCGGAATGACCAACCGGCTGCTTGCTCGGCTTTCAAGACGCGTACTCTGCGGCTTCCCCGACGCCTTTCCGCAATCGGCGAAACTATCGGTGGTGGGCAACCCGGTGCGCGACTCGATTGCCGCGTTGGCGCCACCCGAGCAGCGGCTGGCTGGCCGTGACGGCGCCCTGCGCCTGCTGGTGCTGGGCGGCAGCCAGGGTGCCCGTGCGCTGAACCGGGCGCTTCCCGAGGCGCTGGCCGCGCAGCCCGGTCGCTTCGATGTCCGCCACCAGTGCGGCGAACGCTTTGCCGACGAGGCGCGCAAGGCCTACGCCGCGGCTGGAGTAAGCGCCTCGGTGGAGCCCTTCATCAGTGACATGGCCGAGGCCTATGGCTGGGCCGACCTGGTGGTCTGCCGCGCCGGGGCGTTGACCATCGCCGAGCTGGCGGCGGCCGGCGTTGCCGCACTTCTGGTTCCGTATCCGTTTGCCGTCGACGACCACCAGACCCTCAACGCTGGCTTTCTGGTTGAAGCCGGGGCCGCCGAACTGATCGTCGAAGGTGAGCAACTCACCGCCCGGCTGGGCGCCACGCTGGCCCGGCTTGGAGAGCGCGAGTCGCTGCTGCAGATGGCCCGGCGTGCGCGGCAACTGGCGCGCACCGATTCTGCCTCGGCGGTTGCCGAGGCCTGTCTGGCGGAGGCCCGGGCATGAAGCGTCTGGAGCAAGGTGGCGACATTGCCGCAGCCTTCCGCCGGGTGCACTTCATCGGCGTCGGCGGCGTCGGCATGAGCGGCATTGCCGAGGTGCTGTGCACCCTGGGCTACGACGTGTCCGGTTCCGACCTCGCCGACGGTCCGGCCCTGCAGCGGCTGCGCGAGGCCGGTGCGCAGATCTTCGTTGGCCATCGCGCCGAGCATCTGCGCGATGTCGATGTGGTGGTGACCTCGAGCGCGATCGGCAGCGAGAACCCGGAGCTGCGCGCGGCGCGCCAGCGGCGCATCCCGGTGGTCCCGCGCGCCGAGATGCTCAACGAGCTGATGCGCTTTCGCCGCGGCATCGCCATCGCCGGCACTCACGGCAAGACCACCACCACCAGCCTGGTGGCCAGCGTGCTCAGCGAGGGCGGGCTCGATCCGACCTTCGTCATCGGCGGCCAGCTGCTCTCGGCCGGTCGCAACGCCGGGCTCGGCCAGGGCGAATGGCTGGTCGCCGAGGCCGACGAGAGCGACGGCAGCTTCCTGCGCCTGACCCCGCTGGTCGCCGTGGTGACCAATATCGATGCCGACCACCTGGAGAACTACGGCGGCGACTTCCAGCGCGTGCAGGCGGCATTCTCCGAATTCCTGCATCGGCTGCCTTTCTATGGCCTCGCGGTGCTGTGCATCGACGATCCCGAAGTCCGCGCCCTGGCTCAGGAAATGCCGCGCCATCTGGTGACCTACGGCTTTGCCGAGGACGCCGAAGTGCGCGCCAGCAACGTCCGCCAGCAAGCCAGCCGCACCCTGTTCCAGCTGAGTTTGCCCGGCGAGCCGGCGCTCGAGGTCGCGCTCAATCTTCCCGGCCGGCACAACGTGCAGAACGCGCTGGCCGCGGCGGCCATCGGCTTTCAGCTTGGCGTGCCGAGCGCGGCGATTGCCAAGGCTCTGGCCGGCTTCCAGGGCGTGGGCCGGCGCTTCAACCTGCTCGGCGAGCTCGCCCTGCCGGACGGCGGCAGCGCCCTGCTGGTCGATGACTACGGCCACCACCCGCGGGAGCTGGAGGCGGTGTTCGAAGCAGCCCGCGAAGGCTGGCCGGAGCGGCGCCTGGTGGTCGCCTTCCAGCCGCACCGCTATTCGCGCACCCGCGACCTGCTGGATGAGTTCGTTGGCGTGCTCTGCGCGGTGGATGCGCTGGTGCTGACCGAGGTCTATCCGGCCGGCGAGGCGCCGATCGTCGGCGCCGACGGCAAGGCCCTGGCCCGGGCGATCCGCTCGCGCGGCCGGGTCGAGCCGGTGCTCATCGCCCACCCGCGGGAACTGCCTGTGGTGCTGCCCGACCTGCTCCGCGACGGCGACATCCTGATCCTGCTCGGGGCCGGCGATATCGGCCGCAGTGCGCAGCAGCTGGCCGAGCACGGCCTGCAGGGAGCAGCGCAATGAAGGCCCTGATCGCCGCCGACTTCGGTCGCGTTGCGGTGCTGCTCGGCGGCGCCAGCAGCGAACGCGAGGTTTCCCTGGAATCCGGGCGTGGCGTGCTGGAGGCACTGCGCAGCCGCGGTGTGGATGCGCATCCGGTTGATGGTGTGCCGGCCCTGATCGAAGCCATCCGTCAAGCGCGCTTCGACCGCGTATTCAATGTCCTGCATGGCAGCCACGGCGGTGGCGAGGACGGCGTGCTGCAGGGACTGCTGGAGGCGCTGGGCGTTCCCTGCACCGGCTCCGGCGTTCTCGGCTCGGCGCTGTCGATGGACAAGATCCGCAGCAAGCAGGTGTGGCAGGCGCTGGGCTTGCCCACTCCTGAATACCGGCGCCTTGCGCCCGGCGCTGACGTGCGACTGGCCGCCCGCGAACTGGGCTTGCCGGTGATCGTCAAGCCCGCCTGCGAAGGCTCATCGGTCGGTATCACTCGGGTTTTCGATGAGGCTGACCTCGATGCTGCACTGGAGCTGGCGCGGCGCTATCCGGGCGACCTGCTGATGGAACAGCTGGTGGTGGGCGGCGAATACACGGTCGGCATCCTCGGCGATCTGGCCCTGCCGAGTATCCGCATCGTTCCGGCCGGCGAGTACTACGACTATCACGCCAAGTACGTCGCCGAAGACACCCGCTACATCTGCCCCGGGCTGGACGGCGCCGATGAAGCGGCGATCGCCGAGTTGGCCCTGGCCGCCTTCCGCGCCGTGGCCTGCTCGGGCTGGGGAAGGGTCGACGTGATGCGCGACGCCGCGGGCCGCAACTATCTGCTTGAAGTGAACACCGCGCCCGGCATGACCAGCCACTCCCTGGTGCCCAAGGCGGCCGCCCAGCTGGGCATCGACTACGCCGAGCTGTGCTGGCGGGTGCTGGCCCAGACCCTGGCGAGCGGGGGTGGCCAATGAGCGCCTTGGCGCGACTGGCGATCTGGGCCCTGGCGCTTGGGCTGGCCCTGCTGCCGGTGATTGCCGTGCTCAACGGCTGGCTGGCCGCCGACCGCTGGCCGATCGAGCAGCTGCGAATCCATGCAGCCTACCAGCGGGTCAGCGCGGAACAGGTGCGCGACGCGGTGGCGCCGCAGGCCGGTCGCGGCTTCTTTGCGGTGGACCTGGATGCCGTGCAGCGCGCCCTGCTCGGGCTGGACTGGGTGTCCGCTGCCGAGGTCCGCAAGGTCTGGCCGAACCGGCTGGAGATCACCGTCCACGAGCACCAGCCGTTCGCCCGCTGGGGCGAGGACCGGCTGCTCTCGGCGCGCGGCATGCTGTTTCCCCTGCCGGGCGATGCCGCGCATCTTTCCTTGCCGCAGTTCCAGGCCGGCGACCAGTACGTCGAGGAGATGATGCGCGTGCACGCCCTTGCCGCGCCGCTGTTCGCCCTGCATGGCAGCGAAGTGCTGGGCGTGCGGCTGTCGGCCCGCGGCAGCTGGTCGTTCAAACTGGCCGATGGCGCCACCGTGATGGCCGGCCGCGGCGATCCGCTGGATCGACTGCAGCGCTTCGTGCCGCTGATGGCCGAACTGCGCGCGGTTGAGCAGCGTCCCCTGCTGCGCGCGGACCTGCGCTACGCCAACGGCTTTGCCCTGCGCTGGGACGAGGCGGCCAGTCAGATGGTTCCGCCCGCCGAAGCGGCGCCGATCATGCAGGAAATCCCCGGCGGCGCGGCGATACGCACTCGGCCGGCTCTGCCGGGGCGCATCGCTGCGCGCCCCCCGATTGCGCTCGTTGCGGGCGCTGCACCCACGAACACAAGCAAGGTCTCATGAATCGCAAAGGCGACAAATCGCTCATCGTCGGACTCGACGTCGGCACCTCCAAGGTGGTCGCCCTGGTCGGCGAGTACAGCGCGGACAGTCCGATCGAGGTCATCGGCATCGGCTCGCACGCCGCGCACGGGCTCAAGCGCGGGGTGGTGGTCGACATCGAATCGACGGTCAACTCGATCCAGCGCGCGGTCGAGGAGGCCGAGCTGATGGCCGGCTGCGAGATCCGCAGCGTCTACGCCTCGATCTCCGGCAGCCACGTGCAGTGCAAGAACTCGCCGGGCATCGTGCCGATCCGCGACGGCGAGGTCAGCTACGGCGACATGGAGCGCGTGCTGGAGGCGGCCAAGGCGGTCGCGATCCCCTCCGACCAGAAGATCCTGCATGCCATCCCGCAGGAGTACATCGTCGACAACTCGCAGGAAGGCATCCGCCATCCGGTGGGCATGTCCGGCGTGCGACTGGAAGTGCGCGCGCATCTGATCGTCGGCGCGCAGTCGGCAGCGGCCAACATCAGCAAGTGCATCAACCGCTGCGGACTGCAGGTCGACGACCTGGTGCTCAGCTCGATCGCCTCCAGCGCGGCGACCCTGACCACCGATGAGAAGGAGCTCGGCGTGGTGCTGGTCGACATCGGCGCCGGAACCACCGACATCGCGGTCTTCGTGCAGGGCGCGATCCGCCACTCGGCGTCGCTGCCGATCGCCGGCGACCAGGTCACCAATGACATCGCCCACCTGTTGCGCACGCCCACGCCGCATGCCGAGGAAATCAAGGTCCGCTACGCCTGCGCCCTGGCCCAGCTGGCCACCGCCGAGGAAAGCATCCAGGTGCCCAGCGTCGGCGACCGGCCGCCGCGGCGGCTGGCGCGGCAGGCTCTGGCCGAGGCGGTGCAGAACCGCTACGAGGAAATCTTCGAGATGGTCCAGGCCGAGCTGCGTCGCTCGGGCTTCGAGGAGCTGGTCCGTGCCGGCCTGGTGTTGACCGGCGGCGCGGCGCGCATGGAAGGCGTGGCCGAGCTGGCCGAGGAAATGCTGCACA
>CAYGMG010000063.1:0-20226 GCA_964350895.1 uncultured Lysobacter sp. | reverse complement strand
GCCCAGCTCGAGCTGGGCAACGATGAAATCCGCTTCATGGCGAGGTTCAGCGGAGTCAGCCAGTCAGTCCACGTTCCGCTGCCGGCGGTGCTTGCCATCTACGCCCAGGAAACCGGCCAGGGGATGATGCTTCCGCAGGGCGACGAGGAAGAGGGTCCGCCGCAGTCACCGCCACCGGATGATGATGAGCCGCCGCGACGCAGCCATCTGCGGGTGGTCAAGTAGGACCATCCCCGGGCTGCGGCTCGCTGATCCACAGAAGATCCTGGCCGAGCAGGGCGAGTTCGCCGGTCTGTCGATCATCCCCATGTGCCGAAAAGGCGAACTGGTAGGTCCGCTGGAAACGCATCCGCCCGTCCTCGCCGCGACGTAGGCGCAGGCGATGCAGGGCGACGCTCTGGTCGAGAAGCTGCACGTTTTGCCGGCGGCAGGCTTCGCGGGCATGGATCCGGGCAAGGTCGGCAGCGCCCCGGGCCGCGGACCAGAACAGGACAAAGGCGCCGACCAGCAGCAGGATGATCAAGGTGGCAGTCATCCGCCGAGCATGGCGCAGCGCCGGCATCGCCGGCAAGCGCGACGCGCGCCGGGTTTGCCGGACGCTTGCCGCGTTGTCCACTGCGCGTCCGCGAGCTCGTGACGACGGCGGCGGCCACAGCGAGCTGGTCGGCAAGGCACGAACATGGCTTCGCATGCTGACCGGCCAGGCGCGATGCCTACAGGGACACGCTCCGCATCAGGAAAGCCGGTACGGCGGACGTGGTGCGGGAGGCATGCGGAATCCGGGCTAGAATGCCGGGTGCGCGGGGTGCGGAGGGCGCGGGTGATCGAGGTTCAGGGCTACACCATAGTGGGACAGATCGGGAAGGGCGGCATGGCGACCGTCTACCGCGCCCGGCAGGTGCTGCTCGACCGCGAGGTCGCCCTCAAGGTGATGTCGCCGCAGCTGGCGACCGATCCCGTCTACGCCCAGCGCTTCCAGCAGGAAGCGCGGATGCTGGCCGCGCTCAATCACCCGAACATCGTCCAAGTGTTTGATATCGGCGAGACGCCGACCGGTCTGAGCTATTTCTCCATGCAGCTGCTGACCGGCGGCGACTTCGGATCGCGGCTCAGCGATGGCATGTCCGAGGCCGAGCTGGTCCGCGTGCTGGCGGCGGTCGCCCAGGCGCTGAGCTTTGCCCACGCCCGTGGCTATGTGCACCGCGACGTGACCCCGGCAAACATCCTGTTCGATGCCCATGACCAGCCGGTTCTGACCGATTTCGGCATCGCCCGCGCGCTTGCCGCGACCTCACGCATCACCAGTGCCGGACTGTCGATCGGCACCAGCCAGTACATGAGTCCGGAGCAGGCCCGCGGGGTCGAGGTCGACCACCGCTCGGACATCTACAGCCTGGGCGTGCTGGCCTTTGAGGCAGTGGTCGGCCATCCGCCGTTCCAGGGCGATGACGGCTTCGCCGTAGCTTTCTCGCATGTTCACGATCCGGTGCCGCGACTGCCCGAGGAAGCGCTGCGCTGGCAGTCGCTGATCGACCGCGCGATGGCCAAGGATCCGGCCGAGCGCTTCCCCGACTGCGCGGCCTTCATCGACGCGCTGGCGGAAACCGCGCCCGGCGAATATGCCGATGCGGTCGGCCCGCTGCCCGCCGGCGCGCTTCCGGCGCCGGCGGTGCCTGCGCCCGCTGCGCCCGCTAAGGCGACAAGGCCAGCTCCTGCCAAGGCAGCACCTGCCGCCGCTGTCGCGCCGCGTGTTCCTCTGCAGGACAGCGGCGAAACCCTGCCGGCGCGCTGGATCCCGCTGGCGCTCGCCGCCGGTGCGGTGGTCTGCGGCATCTTGTTGGCGCTGGGTCTGTGGCAGTGGGTGAGCACCGATGAGCCGCCAGCGCGGCCGGCCACGCGCGGCGCGCTTCCGGCTACCGCCGGTGGCGCCCCGGCACGCGCGACGCCCGCCGTGCGCGCCGGCGAGTCGCGCATTGATCCGGTCGCCGAAGAGCCCATCGAGGAGCAGATCCTGCTCGATCCGGTGGCCCTTGCCGAGCAGGGCGAGCCCTTGCCGGTGTTGACCGTGCAGGATCCGGTCGCCCAGCTGCTCGGGCTGGCGGCGGCCAACATCCGCGCCCAGCGCTACACCACGCCGCCGACCACCAACGCCCTGGATCGCTACAGGCTGGCCCTGCTGATCGAGCCCGACAACCGCGACGCGCTGCAGGGCATCGCCCGGGTTGCCGGTATTTATCTGGAGATCGCCAACGGCCTGGATCGCGAGCAGGAGCTCGATGCCTGGCTGGAGAACCTGGCCAAGGCAGAGGAGGTGGCGGGGGAGTCCAGCGCCGGGACGGAGATCCTCGCATCGATACGCAGCCTGCGTGAGGCGCACTTCGAGCAGCTGCTGCGCCGCGCCCGCGAGGCCGTCGGCAACTGGAACCGGAGCGCGGCCTTGGCTGCCCTGGATGCGGCGGCGAAGATCGATCCGTCCTCTGCGGCCCTGCGCGCGGAGCGGCAGCGCGCCGAACAGGTCGGCATGGTCGGCTACATATTCACCGATGCCCCCGCGCTGCCGGAGATGATCGTCGTCGGCGAGCGCCTGGCGCTGGCCCGCAATGAGGTC
Source organism: uncultured Lysobacter sp. (assembly GCA_964350895.1). Lineage (GTDB taxonomy): Bacteria > Pseudomonadota > Gammaproteobacteria > Xanthomonadales > Xanthomonadaceae > Pseudomarimonas. Next base: position 17,618 of record CAYGMG010000063.1, on the reverse strand, counting down.
ACCGTCGGCGAGTACAAGCGCTACTGGGAGCAGGCTGGCAAAGCGCGCTTCGAGCGCTCGCTGCCGACCTGTCGCAACCGCGAAGGCATCGCCCTGTTCTCGCGGCGCAACTTCGAGGCGCCGGACATCACCCAGGACGGCAGCCATCCCGTGGTCTGCCTGAGCTTCGAGATGGCCGAGCACTACGCCGCGCACATCGCCGAGCGCAGCGGCAAGCCCTATCGGCTGCCGCGTGCCGATGAGCTGGCGGGACTGCTCACGACCAGCGCCGACTGCGCCAGCAATGTCCGCGATGCCGCCTACGGCAACAAGTTCAGCGCCCGCGATGCGCTGTCCTGCAATGACGGCCATGCCGAGACAGCCCCGGTGCGCAGCTATCCGCCCAGCACGCCAGGATTGTTCGATCTCGACGGCAACGTCAGCGAATGGACCAGCGATTGCGCCGACTCGCGCTGCAGCGAGCGTCTGGTTCTCGGCCGCAGCTGGGAGCTTGAATCCGGCCGCGATGCGCGCCGCGGGTTCCCGGCGGATACCGCCTCCAATACCATAGGGCTGCGCCTGGCGCGTGACCTTCCGGTTCGCGACCCCGCAGCCCCCTGAATCCGAGGCAACGATGAAGCTGATTTTTCCCAACGGCGAACACGGACAGGTCCTGCTCAGTGAGGGGGTCAACCGCATCGGCAGCGCGCCCGACGCCCAGGTCCGGCTGAGCGCCGACGACATCGCCCCGGTGCACTGCGAGCTGCAGCTTGCCGGCGCCATGGTCACCGTGCGGGTTCCCGATCCGAGCCATCCGGTAACCCTCAACGGCAAGCCGGTGCAGGGCGTGATGGCGGTGCGCGCCGGCGATCAGATCGGCGTCGGTACGGTGACCGCGCGTCTGGTCAGCGTGGAGCGCGCAGCTGGCGTTGCCGGCGCCAAGTTCGACCCGGAGAACGATGCTGGCGCCACCCGAATGCGCATGGCGGTGCCCAAGTTCGTGCTGCGCGGGGTCAGCGGCCCGGCGTTCGGCAAGACCTTCCCGGTGCCGGCGATCCAGGTCATCGGCCGCTCCGAGGAGTGCAACATCTGCGTGCCCTCGGAAGAGATCTCCCGTCGCCACGCCCAGGTCAAGCCCACGCCCACCGGTCTGGCCGTCGAGGATCTGGGCTCGGCCAACGGCACCTTCATCAACGGACAGCGGGTACAGAACGGCATGCTGGCTCCGGGTGATGAGCTGCGCCTGGACACCATCCGCTTCCTGCTGGTCGCTCCGGGCATGGAGATCGCCGCAGCGACCAAGGCACCGCCAGCGGCACCGGTGGAGAAGGGTGGCAATGCCGGCACCCTGGTGGCGATCGTGGTCGCCGTGGTGGTGGCTGCCGCCGGCGCCGGCTGGTACTTCTTCCTGCGCTGATCGCCGGCGCTGCAGGCCGCCGGTCTGCTGCCGCGCCGGGTCAGGCGCGGCGCTGGCGCATGAAGTGCCGGTACAGCACCGGCACCACGAACAGCGTAAGCACCGACGAGAACGCCAGCCCCCAGACGATGCTGGCCGCCACCGGCCCCCACAGCAGCGAACTGCCGCCCAGCCCGAAGGCCAGCGAGAACAAGCCGGCGATGGTCGTGCCGGTGGTCATCAACACCGCGACCACCCGGCGCCGTGCGGCGTAGATCGTCGCATGCAGGGTGCGCATCCCGGCCTGCCGTCGCTGGTTGGCGGCATCAATCAGCACGATCGCCGCATTGACCGCGATACCGGTCAGGGCGATGACGCCGTACAGCGTGTAGAGAGAGAGCGGATTGCGTGAGATCAGCAGACCCAGGGTGACCCCGGTGAAGGCCAGCGGCACGGTGACCAGGATCAACAGTGGTTGGAAGTAGCTGCGGAACTGCGCGGCCAGGATCAGATAGATCAGCCCGAGGCCGAACAGGAACAGCGGGCCCATCGCCGACAGCGACTCGTTGATGTCGTCAAGCTCGCCGCTGAAGTCCAGATCGACCCCGGGGTAGTCGGCGCGCATCCGCTCCCAGCGCTCGCGCAGCAGGGCGTTGGCGGCGACCGTATCGATGCCGTCCGCGGCCAGATCGGCTTCCAGGGTGATTGCCCGACGCCAATTCCAGTGACGGATCAGGCCGGGGCTGTCGCGGACCTCGCTGCGCAGCAGGGCGCCGAGCTGGGTACTGCTGCCGTCGGGTAGCGCCACCGGCCGCGCCAGCAGCTCGTCGATACGCTGGCTGGTCTGCGGCATGGCGCGCACCCGCAGCTCGGTCTTCTCGCCGCGGTGGCGAAGTTCGGCGACGACCTCGCCGTCGACATGCAGGCGTACCAGGCGCGCCACGCTGCCCGCGTCGAGGCCGGCCCGGCGAACAGCATCAAGGTCCACCGAAAGGCCGAATTCGGGGCGCCCCGCGGTGTCGTTGTCGGTGACGTCACGGGCGCCGGGAATCGCCTGCACCTCGCGCTTGAGCGCAGCGGTCGCGGCGCGCAGCTCGGCGAAGTCGTTGCCGCGGACCTTCACGCTGATCGGCTTGGAGGCCGGCGGGCCGCCGGCGATGCGCAGGAAGGAGTTGCCGGACACGCCCGGCGCCTGCTCGATTGCCGTGCGCATCGACTCGATCACCTCGTCCACGCTGCGATCCTCGTCGCCTGCGGGGTTGAGGGAAACGGTTATCTGCCCGTAGTGGTCGCCGTAGACCGGCTCCATCTCGGTGAACTTGATGCCGGCCAGCGAGACCACCGAGCGCGCCTCGCCCGGTTCAAGGTGGGCGCGGACGATCCGCTCGACCTCGCCGGTCCGCGCAAGGGTCTGCTCGATGGACGAGGAAGCCGGCATGTCGACATTGACGTAGAAGATGCGCAGCGGGTCGAAGGCAAAGAACTGCAGCTTGACCGCCCCCGCGCCGATCGCCGCGATCGCGCCCAGGAACAGGGCCAGGGCGATCCCGAGGTAGCGCCGCGGACGGCGCAGGACGTGGATCAGGGCGCGCGTGTAGACCACCCGTACGCGATGGGTGAAACGTGCCCGCCAGGCTTGCGAACGCGAGGCGCGCAGGGCGCGCGGCCCGAGCGCGCTGACGTGCGCGGGCAGCATCCACATCGCCTCGATCAGGCTGACCGCCAGGCCCACGGTGACCACGAAGGGAATCACGAACATGAACTTGCCGACGATGCCGGGCAGCAGCATCAGCGGCAGGAAGGCGGCCATCGTGGTGGCCACCGCGGCCAGCACCGGGAGACCGACCTCGCGCAGCGATTCAAGCGATGCCTCAAGGGCCGGCATGCCGCGCTGGAGGCGGAAGTAGATCGCCTCCACGACCACCACGGCGTCGTCGACCAGCATGCCGAGTACGATGACGATGCCAAGCAGCACCGATACGTTGAGCGTGCTGCCAACCGCCTGCAGCACCAGCAGGCTGCCGCAGATCGAGAACACCACGCCGAGGGCGACCATGGCGGCGATCCGCGAGCCGAGGAACACCCAGCACACCGCCATCACCAGCAACAGGCCGATCAGCGCGTTGGACTGCATCACGCCGAGCGCCTCGGTGGTCGGCACGGTCTGGTCATCGGCCAGGTGCAGGGCCAGGCCCTGGCTTGCCAGCACCGGATTGCGGCGCTCGATGTAGTCGGCGATCCGCTCCACCAGCTCAAGCGTATTGGTGCGGCTGACCTTGGTCACCGACAGCAGTACGGCGGCGCGGCCGTCGGTGGCCGCCAGCTCTCGCGGCCGCTCGTGGCCAAGCCGGACCCGGGCGATGCTGTCCAGGCTGACGCTTTGACCGTCAGGCAGGCGCATCGCGAAGCGCGCCAGCTCGGCGGGGTCCGGCGAGGTGCCGTCGACCCGCACCAGCCATTCGTCGCCTTCCGTTTTCAGCTTGCCGGCGAAGACGTCGCGGAACCAGCCGCGCAGGGCGTCGGCGAGCAGGTCCGGATTGACCCCTCGTGCGCTCAGCGCCAGCGGGTCGAAGTCGACCTGCAGCTCGGGCTCGTGAAAGCCCAGCGCAAGAACCCGGTCGACACCGGCGATGCGCTCCAGGTCGTTGCGGATCTCGCGCGCCGCATAGCGCAGGGTTTCATCGCCTGCCTCGCCGGTGAGCAGCACCATGGCGGTGGGGAAGCCGTTCGAGGTGGTGATCTCAAGCACCACCGGATCGATTGACTCGGTGGGCAGCTCGGCGCTGGCGGCGTTCTGGATCTCGCGGCGCAGGTCATTGACCCGCTTGTCGAAGGCACGTTCCGGCATGTCGCGGAAACGGACCAGGATGTTGGAGATGCCTTCGCGCGAACTGCTGGCGATGAAGCGGATGTCCTGCACGTTGCGCAGCGAGTCTTCCAGCGGGTTGGTGATCCGGTCCTCGACGTCGGCCGCGCTGGCACCGGGCAGGGCGGTGGATACGTTGACCCAGTTGAAATTGATCTCCGGGTCCTGCTCGCGCGGCATGCTGGCAAAGGCCAGCATGCCGAGCACGATGACTACGGCAAAGCCGATATTGGCCAGCGGATGGTTGCGGATCAGCGCCGCCAGCAGTCCCATCTCAGGGCGCTCCCGCGCTCACCGGATCGCCATCGCGCAGGCGCTGTTGGCCATCGACGACGATCAGGCTCGCCGGGTCGAGCAAGCTCACCGCGCTGCGCCCGGCAACCGCGCCGGGGATCAGGGTGAAGCGGGCGAGGCCATCGATGACCCGGAACACGCCGATCCCGGTGTCCCTCTGAACCAGCAGGTGCGCTGGAATGGAGAGTCCGGCAGCGCGCCAGACAAGGCTGCCGCTGCTGCCCGGCGGCAATTTCTCGTCGCTGAAGGCAAGGCGCGCGACCCGGGTGCGGCCGCGCGCGTCGATCACCTCGCCGAGCCGCAGCAAGCTCAGCGGCAGGCGCTTGCCGGGGCCCTCGAAGTACAACTCCGAGCCGCTTTCCAGACCGTCGGCAAGCGCTGCCGGGATGCGCGCCTCGACCTCCGCGTCGCCGCGTTCAACCAATCGCACAAGGGCGGTGCCCGGAACGGCGAGCGCGCCGACCTGGGCCATGCGTTCGCTCACCTCACCGGCGAAGGGGGCGCGGATGCGGGTCTTGTCGAGCGATCTCTCGGCCAGCGCCAGCGCGCTTTCGGCGATCTGCAGATCGGCGCGTGCGCCGGCCTCGGCGGCCTCCAGCGCCAGCAGGTCATCGGCCGAGCTGAACTGCTTGGCGGCCAGCTCGCGGCCGCGAAGCAGGCGCTGGCTGGCCAGGGTCAAGCGCGCCTTCGCCGCCTGCACCTGGGCGGCCGCCTGATGCCGTTGCAGTTGCGGATCGCGGCGGTCCAGTTCGACCAGCAGCTGACCGGCTTCGACCTGCATGCCGACCTCGACCAGAACCTTGTCCACCGGCAGAGCCAACTCGCTGGCCAGCACGCTGTCGTTGCCAGGCAGCACCTCGGCAGGCGCCCGCTGCACGGCCGGCAAAGCCACCGCGGACAGCGCGGAGACGCTGACCGGCTGCGGCTGGGCGAACGCTGCGCTGCTCAGCAGCAGGCCGAGCAGCACGATGCGTCCGCAGAGTTGTACGGACATGGGTGCCTCCTGATTGGCTGGGTCGATTGCGCGGCGGGGCCGAGTACGGGGCCGCCGCCAGCGCGTCAGTGGAGCATGCCAACGCCCGCTTGGCGATGGCTGGAGGTCATGCCCTGCCGCGCAGAATATGCACCGCCCCGGGTCCGAGGCTTTCCGGCTCGGCGCCTTCGAGCAGCTGTTCCAGCCCTTCGGCGCTGAGTTCGGGGCCGTCGCTCCAGATCTGCCAGGCGGCCTTTCCCTCGCGCTTGGCGCGATACAGCGCGCGGTCGGCGATACCGACGCTCTGCTCCCAGTTGCCTTGGGCATGCCGGGTCGAGAAAGGCCACGGCGCGACGCCGATGGAACAGCCGATGGCGATCCTGCCGACGCCTTCGACGCTGATCGGCAGGGCGATCTGTGCCAGCAGCCGGTCGAGCGTGGCCCGGGCTTCGTCCGGCCGCGCATCGCGCAGCATGAGAAGGAACTCCTCGCCGCCCCAGCGGACCACCAGATCGCCCTCCCTGCACAGTTCGCGCAGGCGGGCGGCCAGGGCCACCAGCACCTGATCGCCCGCCGGATGGCCGAAGCGGTCGTTGATCTGCTTGAAATCGTCGAGATCGAGCAGGCACACGAGCAAGCGGCGACCGCCGGCTCGGGCCTGGGCCAGCAGGGCAGGCGAGGCCTCGGCCAGCCATTCGTGCAGATCGCGTCGATTGGACACCTGGGTCAGCGGATCGGTGCGTCCGGCGAGATCAAGCGCGGCATTGCTGCGCTCCAGGCGCAGGTTGGCCGCCTGCAGTTCAGCGGTGCGCTGCGCGACCTGCTGGTTAAGCTGCTCCAGGCGCAGCTGTTTGCCGCGCTCCGCGGCGCGCTGTCGCAGCCACAGGCCAAGCAGCAGCCCCAGCGCAATCAGCAGGTACAGCGCGAGTGCAATGGGGCTGAACCAGGGCGGTGGAGCGATCTGCAGATCGATCAGCTGGCTCGGGCCGAACTCGCCATCGCGCCCGGCGGCCTGCATCTCCAGCTGGTAGTCGCCGGCGGGCAGCGCGCTGAACAGCACTTCGCTTCGCGGTGCAGCCGGTTCGATCCAGGCGTCGTCCAGACCGCGTAGCCGGTAACGCAGCCGCGCTGCATCCGGGGCGCTGAAATCAAGCGCGACCAGGGTCGCGGACAGCACGCGCTCACGCCAGCCAAAGCGCAGCGGAGACTGCAGGGAGATGGCCGCCCAGTCATCGCTGGCGCCGGATGGCTTGCGGCCGCTGCCGATCGTCTGCAGCCGTGACAGCAGGGGCGTGGCCGATGCGCTGTGCTGGGGCAGGGCATCCGGGTCGAGCACGTCGAGGCCTTCGGTACCGCCGAAGTGCAGCAGGCCGTCGGCGTCGCGGAAGCTGGCGCCGGCGTTGTACTCGGTATTGGTCAGCCCATCGCTTTCGCGCAGCAGCTGCACCCGGCCGGTGTCCGGGTCGAACACGTTTAGGCCGCGATTGGTGCTCAGCCAGAGCCGCCCACCCAGGTCCGGCTCGATGCGGTAGACAACGTTGTTGGACAGGCCGTCGCGCTCGCCGAGCAGGAAGGCGTGGTCGTCATCCAGCCGCACCCGCTGCAGCCCGCCGCCATAGGTGCCGACCCAGATCGCGCCGGCATGCTCGCGCAGCGCCCAAACCGAGTCGTGAGCAAGACGACCGTTGCCGCGATGCAGCCAGCGCAGCCCGCCGTCTGCGGTCAGCACGTGCAGCCCGCCCTCGTTGCTGCCGATCCACAGGTTGCCGTCGGCGTCCTCGAGCAGGGCAGTGAGGAAGCCCTGGCGCAGCGCCTCGGGGATGCCGGCCTGGGAGGACCGGCCATCGGCGTGCCAGTACAGCCCGTTGCGTGTGCTCACCCAAAGGCGGCCGTCCTTCCACAGCAGGTCGCTGATCCGCGCATCCAGATGGTCGGCGATGCGCGTTGCGCTGCCGTCCTCGGCCAGTCGCCATAGTCCATCCATGGTGCCGATCCACCAGCCGCCCTCGCTTGCCGGCAGGATGCGGCGTACCGAACGGGCGCCTATCGAAGGCACCGCCGACCAGCGACGCTGCTGCGTATCAAAGCTGACCAGTCCACGGTCGGTGCCGACCAGATAGTGGGTTCCCTGACGATGGATGGCATAGACGCTGCGCGCTGGCCAGGTCGAGGCCTGCGCATAGCCGCCGTAGCCCGCCTCGACCGCCGCCGACAGCGTGCCGGCACGATACAGGCCGGCTGTGCGGGTGCCCAGCCAGAGCGTGCCGGAGCGGTGCTCGAACAAGGTGATCAGGGCGCTGGTCACCGGCAGGCTCAGCTCCAGCCTGGTCGGGGTTGGCTGCGAGGGCGAGTCCAGCCGTGCCAGCTCGCCGCTTTCGAAGCCGATCAGTAGGGTGCCGTCCGACTGAACCAGCAGTTCGCTCGGTTGGGCCGCAGCGGGATGCAGCTGGCTAGCCGGCCAGTGGCCGCGCACGCTGCCCTCGGCATCGGTCAGGAAGAGTCCGTCGTTCTGGCTGGCCAGCCACAGCCCGTCCTCGGAGGCGGCCAGCGCCTGACAGGTGCTATTTGCCGGGAACACGCTGGGCAGACGCCTCACGTGCTGCTCCGACAGCCGCCACAACTGGCAGCTGCGATCCAGCCCGAAGGCCACCCCCTCGAAGCGAGCCAAGCCGACCACCTCGGGACTCGCCACCAGCGACTGCGCGCGGGGCCGGCCGATTTGCGCGCGGTCGATGCCGCGCACGGTGCCCGCCAGCACGCCGTCGCCGTCGAGCAGAAGATGGCCAACGGTCGGGTGCGACAGTCCCTCGGCGACACTGAAGCGCCACAGCCCGCCATCGCGCAGTCCGCGCACTTCGATGCCGGCGTCATTGGTGCCGATCCACAGCTGATCATCGCCGGTCAGCAAGAGGGCGTCGACACTGCTGCTGGCGAGGCTCTCCGGCTGGCCGGGCTGGTGGCGGAAGACCTCGAAGACCTGGCCGTCGAAGCGCGCCAGCCCCTCCTGGGTACCAATCCACAACAAGCCGTCGGGGCCTTCGGCGACCGCGGCCACCGACATCTGCGGAAGGCCTTCGCGCAGCGCATAGCGCTGCAGGCCGAGGAAGGCATCACTGCGCGCGACCGCCATTTCGGCCAGCGCCAGACAGCAGAGCAGCGCGACCGTCAGCCCCCTCGACAGCCGGCGACCAACATTGGCCGGCGCACGGGGTGTGGTCGGTTTGTTGCGTGACAGAGCGGAATGCGGCGAATCCATACAGGTATCTTGCCGGAAACCCCCTGACTGCCGCCGTGACCTCCGGCACGGCCCTGGTTCACGCGCGCTGCAGGCCCCGTTCGGCACCCTCCGATGATGAATCGCCCTGTAGCCAGCCTCGCCTGCCTGATGCTTGCCGCCAGCCTGCCGGCTGCTGCGAAGTGGCGCTTCCAGGCTGCGTTGACGACTGAGCCGGCCGTGCTCGAGGTCAGCGCGTGCAGCAGCATGGCGGCGTCACGGGTGGTGTTTCGCGCGGCCCGTAGCGCGGACGCGCTCCTACTCAGCCAGCGCAGAAGCAGCGGCCGCCCGATCGAGCGAGCGGCGGGTCGGCGCACGGCCGACGACTGGCAGCCCGATGAATGCCTGCACAGCCGAATCGATCTGCAGGCAGCCGCGGCGACCGATCGCTACCGGCTTGGTGGCCGGGCGGACGGCTACTGGCGGATCGATCCGCGACGCTGGCTGTGGCGACCGGCCCAACTCGACCCGCGTAGCCGGATCAGCGTCCAGCTGCCTGATGGGTGGTCCGCATCCTTGCCCTGGCGTCCGCTTGGCGATGGCCTTCACGAGCTCGGTGGCACGCCCTGGGACTGGCCGGCCAGCAGCGTGTTTGGGCGCTTTACCGAGCAGCGCATCCAGCGGCCGGGCGGCGTGCTGCGGCTGGCCGTGGTGCCGGTGGCCGAGCGCCCGCCGGTAGCCGCAGTGCGCGGCTGGATCGAGGCGGTCGCCGATGACCTGCTGCAGAGTCATGGGCGGCTGCCGCTGGCCGACGTCCAGGTCCTGGTGCTGCCGCTGCCCGGCGTGCGCAGCGCGGTGCCCTGGGGCCAGGTCACCCGTGGCGGCGGCACTGCGATCCACCTGTTCGCCGGGCTGGAAGCCGGCCCGGCGGGCTGGCGCGCCGACTGGACCGCGACCCACGAGTTCGCCCACCTGCTGCACCCGTATCTGGGCGAGCGCGGTCGCTGGCTGGGCGAGGGATTGGCCAGCTACTACCAGAACGTGCTTCGCGCGCGCAGCGGCGAGCTCAGCGCGGACGCTGCCTGGGCCAAGCTGGAGGCCGGGTTTGAGCGCGGTCGACGGGCCACCGAGGCGCACGACGCGTCGCTGGAAGAGGTCGCCGCAACGCGCCGTCGCGGCAGCACCATGCGCGTCTACTGGGCCGGCGCGGCGTTCTGGCTGGAGTCGGAAATCGCCCTGCGTGGGCAGGGATCCTCCCTGGACACGGTGCTGGAAGCCTTCGCCCGCCGGCATCTGCCAGCGGCGCGGCGCTGGACGCCCGAACAGCTGGCCGCCGCACTCGACGATATCGCCCCGCAGGGTGGCTGGACGGCTCGCTTGCAACGCTACGCCCAGTCGCACCGCTTCCCGGCGACCGATCCGCGGCTGCCGGCACTGGCAGCGGGCGAGCCGGAGCCGGCGCCTTCCTGGCTGCAGGCGATCATGATCCCGGGCGTGGCCGACACTGCGAGCCGCTGAGCGGTGGCGCGCCAGTGGGATAGCGCAGGGCGCCGGCGGCAAGCGCCAGCGCCCCTTCGGACATCGATCAGCGCGGCTGGCTGCGCAGCCGGCTGTGCCGGTAGCCGTATCCGGCATAAATCAGCAGGCCGAGCACCGTCCAGCCGAGCATCAGGTCCCAGTGATCGGCGAACACCTGAAAGAACAGGAACAGGCAGGACAGCGTGCCGAGCACGCAGATCACCGGCGCCGCCGGCACCCGGAACGGACGCGGCAGCTCGGGTCGGGTGCGGCGCAGCACGAGCACGCCAACGCACACCGTTGCGAAGGCCAGCAGGGTGCCCATCGAGACCAGGTCGCCCAGCACGTTGATCGGCAGGAAGCCGGCCAGGCCGGCGGCGATCACGCCAACGATCAGGGTGCCTACGTAGGGGGTCTGGTACTTCGGGTGGACACGGGCGAACAGCTTGGGCATCAGGCCATCGCGGGCCATCGTGTAGAAGATGCGCGGCTGGCCCATCAGCATCACCAGGATCACCGAGGACAGCCCGGCAATCGCGCCGATCTCGACGATGGTTTTCAGCCAGAGCAGGGAAGGGTAGGCCTCAAGCGCGGTCGCCACCGGCTTGGCCGTGCCCAGCGCCGAGAACGGCAGCATCCCGGTCAGCACCGCCGCGACCGCGATGTACATCACCGTGCACACGATCAGCGAGCCAAGGATGCCGATGGGCATGTCGCGCTGTGGGTTGCGCGCTTCGGCCGCGGCCGTCGATACCGCATCGAAGCCTATGTAGGCGAAGAACACGATGGAAGCACCGCGCATCACGCCGTCCCAGCCGAAGCGCCCGGGTCCTTCGGACTCGGGGATGAAGGGGATCCAGTTCTCCGGGTTCACGTAGTGCAAGCCCATGGCCAGGAACAGCAGGATCACCACGACCTTGATCGCCACGATTACCGCGTTGACCGATGCCGATTGCGAAATGCCGACGTAGCACAGCCCGGAGACCGCGGCGATGATGCCCACCGCCGGCAGGTTGATCAGCGAGCCGGTGCGCACCAGTTCGCCATCCACCACGTTCAGCGGCGCGGTGGAGAGAAAAGCCGGAATGGCAATGCCCAGCGTGCCGAGCAGGCTGTTGAAGTAGCTCGACCAGCCCACCGCCACGGTGGACGCGGCGAACAGGTACTCGAGCACCAGATTCCAGCCGATGAACCAGGCCACGCCCTCGCCGAGGGTCGCGTAGGAGTAGGAATAGGCGCTTCCGGAAACCGGCAGCATCGCCGCGAACTCGGCATAGCACAGCCCGGCGAAGGCACAGGCCAGCCCGGCCAAGGCAAAACTCAGCATCACCGCCGGCCCGGCGTGATTGGCCGCGGCGGTGCCGGTCATCACGAAGATACCGGCGCCGATGATCGCGCCGATGCCGAGCAGCAGAAGCTGCCGGGCGGTCAGTGTGCGTTTGAGCAGGACTTCGCCCTGCAAGCCATCGTGGGGTGGCTCGCCGGCATCGATATGGGGAGCAGGTGCAACGGGTTTAACCGCAAGCAGTTGGCGGAGCATGGGAGTCCAGGGCAAAGGGGATGATGGATTGCCCGGGGCATGCGGCCGAGGGCGCATAACGCTAGGGCCGGACTTGCACGTACGCAAGTGCCGCCACCGCGCTTGGCGGCAGCGCATTGCGCCTTGATAATCGACGACCCGCCGCTCACTGCGATTTCCCCGACGGCGTCTTGGCGCCAAGCCCGGAAAGCAAATTGACCACGCCCATCGTCCACGCCATCGATCCGATTGCCATTCCCCTGCCGTTCTGGCCGCATGGCATCCACTGGTATGGCCTGATGTACCTGCTGGCCTTCGCGGCTGCCTGGTGGCTGGGGCGCAGGCGGATCCGCGCCGGTCGGCTTCCTGGGGTCTCCGAGGATGCCTTCGGCGACCTGATGTTTTACGGGATGCTCGGCGTGATCCTCGGTGGAAGGCTGGGTTATGTGCTGTTCTATGCCTTCGATGCCTTCCTCGATAATCCGCTGAGCCTGTTCTACCTCAAGGACGGCGGGATGAGCTTCCACGGCGGCCTGCTCGGGGTGATGGCGGCGGTGGCCTGGTGGTCGTGGAAGCACAAGCTGCACGTGTTCGACACGCTCGACTTCGTTGCTCCGCTGGTCCCTGCCGGGCTCGGCTTCGGGCGCATCGGCAACTACATCGGCGGCGAGCTGTGGGGCAGGACCAGCGATGTCCCCTGGGCTGTGGTCTTCCCGGCCTCGCTGCCGGCGCCGCTGTCCGCGATGGACACCCAGGCGCTGCGCCAGCTGGCGGCTGAAGGGCGCCTGGACGCCTTTGCCCGGCATCCGTCGCAGATCTACCAGGCGCTGCTCGAAGGGCTGCTGCTGTTCGCGATCCTGTGGTGGTTCTCGGCGCGACCGCGCGGTCGCTATGCGGTCGCCGGCCTGTTCGCTTTTTGCTACGCGCTGTTCCGCATCGTCATCGAGTTCTTCCGCGAGCCGGACGCGCACATCGGCTTCATCGCCTGGGGCTGGCTGACCATGGGCCAGCTGCTCTCGCTTCCGCTGGCCCTGCTTGGCCTTGGCCTGCTCTGGGCCTCGCGTCGGCAGCCACGGCTTGGCGCATAGCATATCGTTTCCCTGAGGAGTCCTTAGCCTTGCGCGCCTACCTCGACCTGCTCGACCACGTGCTCCAGCACGGCACCGAGAAGTCCGACCGCACCGGCACCGGCACCCGCTCGGTGTTCGGTTGGCAGATGCGTTTCGATCTCGCCAAGGGCTTTCCGCTGGTCACCACCAAGAAGCTGCACCTGCGCTCGATCATCCATGAGCTGCTGTGGTTCCTGCGCGGCGAGACCAATGTTGCCTACCTGCGCGAGAACAAGGTGAGCATCTGGGACGAGTGGGCGGATGAGCAGGGCGAGCTGGGTCCGGTCTACGGCCGCCAGTGGCGCAGCTGGCAGGGCGCGGATGGGCAGACCCATGACCAGATGCGCTGGCTGATCGAGGAGATCGCCCGCAATCCGGATTCGCGACGGCTGGTGATCTCGGCCTGGAACGTCGCCGAGCTGCCGAAGATGGCTCTGCAGCCCTGCCACGCGCTGTTCCAGTTCTATGTCGCCGACGGCCGGCTCAGCTGCCAGCTCTACCAGCGCTCGGGTGACATCTTCCTTGGCGTGCCGTTCAACATCGCCAGCTATGCCTTGCTGACCCATATGGTGGCCCAGGTCTGTGGACTGCAGGTTGGCGACTTCGTTCATACGTTGGGCGATGCACACCTCTACAACAATCACGTCGAGCAGGCCCGCGAGCAGCTGGCGCGCACGCCGCGTGCGCTGCCCCGACTATGGCTCAACCCCGAGGTGCGCGATCTGTTCGCCTTTGGCTTCGAGGACATTCGCATCGACGGCTACGATCCGCATCCGCCGATCAAGGCGCCGGTGGCGGTCTGATGACGCGGCTGGCGATCGTCGCCGCGCTCGACCGCCGGCGCGCCATCGGCCGCGGCAATGATCTGCCCTGGCGACTGCCCGATGACCTGAAAAGGTTCAAGGCGCTGACCCTTGATGCGCCCTTGCTGATGGGGCGGAAAACCGCCGAGTCGCTGGGCCGCGCCTTGCCCGGAAGGCGGAACCTCGTGCTGAGCAGGCATGCGGCGACGCCGTTTTCCGGGATGGAACCGGTGGCCTCGCTCGACGAAGCGCTGCAGCGGGCGGACGGCGCGGACTGTCTTTGGGTGATCGGCGGGGCCGAGGTCTATGCCCTGTGCCTGCCGCGCGCCGACGCCCTGTTCCTCACCGAGGTCGACGCCGACACCGAGGATGCCGACACATTCTTTCCGGACTGGGACCGCGGCCAGTGGCGCGAGGTGCGCCGCGAGCGGCATGCCGAGGACGCCCGTCACGCCCTGGCCTTTGACTTCGTTGACTACGTGCGCGCCGGCGGCTGATCGCTGTCCGGGATCGGCGTTGCCGGCGCCGCGCCGCGCCGGGCATCGCGATTTCGGCCGTTGCGCTTGGCGGCGTACAGCTGGCGGTCTGCTTCCTCAAGCAGGGCATTGAGCGATTCGCCCTCGTGCAGTTCGACCACGCCAGCGCTGAAGCGCAGTGGAAAGCCGAGTGCCTGGACGGTCTGCGAGGACTGCAGATCCGAGCGCACGGTCTTCAGCACGCGCAGCATTTGCGTCGCTTCGGCCGTCGGTAGGGCGATCAGGAACTCCTCGCCGCCGACCCTTGCGACCAGATCGCTGTGTCGCCGCGAGCGGCGCAGGGTGTCAGCGAAAAGGCGCAGCGCGAGATCGCCGCGGGCGTGGCCGTGGTCGTCGTTGATGCGCTTGAAGTGGTCGATGTCCAGCGCCGCCACAACAAGCGAGCCATTGTCCACTGGTCCACGGCCAAGTTGCCGCTGCAGGTAGTCCATGGCGCCGCGGCGGTTGGGCAGGCCGGTCAGCGCATCGGTGAACGCAAGGCGGCTCATCCGCGACAGATCGTCGTGCACGTTGCCGAGTCGGCGCGCGGCCAGCAGCAGGGTGACCAGGGCCATCCAGGTAGCGCTGGCGCTGGTCACCTCGGCACGGATGCCGCTGATCAGGGCCGGGTCCCAGGATGACGATGCGGTGGTCAGGGCCAGCGGCAGGGTGGCCAGTAGCACACCAAGTCCGACCCGCGGCGTGCCACGCAGCGCCGCGCAGCCCAGGCCAACCGCGAACAGCAGCCAGACCGCGGCGAGCAGTTCGACCGCGCGACTGAGCATGCCCATCCACAGCGGCGGCGCGAGCAGGATCAGCACGGCCAGTGGCAAGGCAGCCAGGAAGGCGCCGCGCAACCCGGCATCAAGGTGCGGCCAGCGCCAGGCGGCAGCGCATTCGGCGGCCATGGCACGCATCGAATAGCCGAGGATGGGCAGGATCAAGGCCACGCTGAGCGGGGCGCTCCAGCTCGCCGAGAGCAGCCAGCGCGCCGGATAGCCGGCGACCCCGGTCAGTTCGGCGACCCAGACCGAGAGCACCGCGGTGGCCACGGCGTAGCGCACGAACTCGCCGCTGCGCGAGACCAGGGCGCCGATCAGCGAGCAGATCACGAGGACGATAGCGCAGGTCAGGATGGCGACACGGAAGGCGCCGCGAACTCCGTCCTGGCGCTGCAGCGCGGTGGGATCGCCGGCCACCACGCTGGCGGTCCAGTGCTCGAAGGCGCCGGGCGAGATCCACACCTCGACCGGCTGCGGGTCGATCGCCTGCGGCCGCAGCACGCTGCCGACGCCGGCATTGAAACGGGAGTCGTGCAGGCGCGCATCGACAAGGCTGCCGCATTCAGTGCGCGCAGCGTGACGCAGCACCACCAGGGCATCGGTCGGGCTCCAGGTGACCACCGCCAGCGGCTTGCCGTCCCACTCTGGCCCAGGCTGCAGGCTGAGCTTGCGCCAGCCCTCGGCGCGGGCACGGGCGAGCAGGAAGTCGCAGTCCAATCCGGCCAGCGATGCAGCAGCAGCAGGGGCCGCCGCCGCGTTGAGCCGACCTTCAGGCGCCGGAAGCGCTGCAAACACGATCAGCAGCAAGGCCACCAGGACCGCGCCCAAGGCCAAGGACAGCACCTGTCCCGGCTCGGCCGGAACGGCTGCCGCAGGCACCTGCTCCTTGATGCGTTGTCCGCTGTCCATCCGCACAGAACGTTCGTGAAAGCCGGCGCAAGCATACGTTACCAAGCTTGCCGACAGCATCCCGCGCTACAGAAGGTTCCACCGTCAGGCGAAGTTGGCGCGCGCTTCTGGCCGCTGCAGCCGCGGTGGGGCGTGCCGCGCGATCTGCAGCTGGCTCAGTCCGCCGCCGCAGGCGCGGCGGATTTGCCCGGACGTCCCGGGACCTGGACGATGGTAGGCAGTTCGCCGGCAGGGACCAGCTCAAGCGCGGTCAGCCGTCCACCCCAGACGCAGCCGGTGTCGATGCCGTGCACGCCATGGCCGAGAAGAAGGCCCAGCGTCGACCAGTGGCCGAACACCACACGCTGTTCCAGCGCCTTGCGCCCCGGCGCCGAGTACCACGGATACAGGCCGGCTTCCTGACTGCCCGGCGCACCCTTCTGCTCGAAGGCGACACGGCCCTGCGGCGTGCAATAGCGCATCCGGGTGAACACGTTGATGATCGCGCGCTGGCGGTCAAGGCCATTGAGCTTGGGCGACCACTGCGGGCGGTCGCCGTACATCACCCGCAGCAGCTTGCGGTAGTTCTTGCCGTGCAGAACGCGCTCGACCTCGCTGGCGCGTGACTGGGCAATCTTCAGGTTCCATTTCGGTGCCACACCCGCATGCACCATGGCCCAGCCCAGCGACTCGTCGCGGTGCAACAGCTTGCGCTGGCGCAGCCAGCCGATCAGCTGGTCGCGGTCGTCGGCGAACAGGATGCGCTGCAGGTCGGTGTTGACCCGGCGCTGCTCGTGTTCCTTGCGCTCGGCGATCGACAGCAGGGACAGATCGTGATTGCCCAGAACGACCTCGGAATGGATGTCCAGCGAACGCACCAGACGCAGGGTTTCCAGCGATTGCCCGCCGCGATTGACCAGGTCGCCGCAGAACCAGAGCCGGTCCTTGGCCGGATCGAAACGGATCGCGTCGAGCAGCCGGAGCAGCTCATCGTGACAGCCTTGCAGGTCGCCGATCGCCCAGGTGGTCACGTCAGTTCAGCGAGCGCGGGACGGAAAGGGTGAACGGCGCGATCGGTGCCTCGAACCGGGTACCGTCCTCGGCGTGCATCGAATAGCTCCCGTGCATGCTGCCGACAGCCGTCTTCAGTACCGCCCCCGAGCGGTACTCGAAGGCTTCGCCCGGTGCCAGTACCGGCTGCTTGCCGACCACGCCCTCGCCGCGCACCTCCTCGCAGCTGCCGTCGGCGTCGGTGATGATCCAGTGTCGGCTGATCAGCTGCGCGCTGAGCGCGCCATCGTTGCGCAAACGGATGGTGTAGGCGAACACGAAACGCGAGTCGGCGGGGTCGGACTGGTCTGCCAGAAACTGGCTGCGCGCCTCCACGGCGACGCGGTAACGGTCGGTATCCATGTCGCTATTGTACGGAAGCGGTCGTCGTGCCCGCGGCAAGCAGGTTGGCAAGGCGGATGAAGTCCTCGACCGCCAGCTGCTCGGCGCGCGCGCCCGGGTCGATACCGGCGCGGCCCAGGGTGTCCGCGTCGGCGAGACTGGACAACGCATTGCGCAGGGTCTTGCGACGCTGGCCAAAGGCGGCGCGGACCACATTGGCAAAACAGGCCGGGTCATCGACGGTGATCTCGGAGCGCGCGCGCGGCAGCACGCGGACGATGGCCGAATCGACCTTGGGCGGCGGACGGAAGGCCTCCGGCGGCACCACGAACAGCGCCTCGACCCGGCAATAGGCCTGGAGCATGACCGA
>CAYGMG010000062.1:0-20516 GCA_964350895.1 uncultured Lysobacter sp. | reverse complement strand
TGGGCGCCCCAACGTTCGATACGGGCGTTCGGACGGTACGCCCGGTGCGCCCAAGGCGCACCCTATGGATGTCCGCTTTGCGGCCTTTTCTGCCTCCTGGCCTGCGCCCCCCGTTACCCGTTGCGGCGGGCGAAGTCGGCCATGAAGTCGACCAGCGCCTTGACCCCTTCGATCGGCATCGCGTTGTAGATCGAGGCACGCATTCCGCCAACCGCGCGGTGACCCTTGAGCGCCAGCAGGCCGGCAGCCTCGGACTCCTTGAGGAAGGCGGCATCGAGCGCTGCGTCGCGCAGGGTAAAAGGCACGTTCATCCAGGAGCGCGCGCGCTTGGCGACCGGGTTGGCGTAGAAGCCGCCCGACGCATCAATGGCTGCATACAGAAGGTCGGCCTTGGCCTGGTTGCGCTCGGCCATGGCCTCCAGGCCACCTTGCTCACGCAGCCACTTGAAGACCAAGCCAGCCAGATACCAGGACAGGGTCGGCGGCGTGTTCAGCATCGAGCCTTCCTTGGCCTGCGCGGCGTAGCTCAGGATCTTTGCCCGCGCCTGACCGCTGCGCTCGAACAGCTCGCGGCGGATGATCAGCAGGACCAGGCCGCTGGGACCGATGTTCTTCTGCGCACCGGCGTAGATCACGCCGTAGCGCGAGACATCCAGCGGACGCGACAGGATGGTCGAGCTGAAGTCGCCGACCAGGGGCACGTCGCCGCTCTCCGGCGGCTGGTGGAACTCGACGCCATGGATGGTCTCGTTCGGCGTGTAATGCAGGTAGGCGGCGGCCGGATCGACCTGCCAGGCGTCGCTGTCCGGGATGTCGGTGAACTTGCCCTCCTCCGTGCTGGCGGCGGTCCGCACATTGACGTAGGGCTTGGCCTCGGCCACGGCTTTCTGCCCCCAGGCTCCGGTGACCAGGTAGTCGGCGGCCTGGCCGGGGGTGGCGATATTCAAGGGGATCTGGGCGAAGTGCTGCGTTGCACCACCCTGGAGAAAGAGCACGGCGTAGTCATCAGGCACGGCAAGCAGGCTGCGCAGGTCGGCCTCACTCTCCTCTGCCATCGCCACGAAGGACTTGCTGCGGTGGCTAATCTCCATGACGCTGGCGCGCTCGCCCCGCCATTCGAGCAATTCCTCGCGGGCCTGCTCAAGCACGGCCTCGGGAAGCGCCGCCGGACCGGCGCTGAAGTTGTACGCACGCGACATGGATCACTCCGCCAAGAAATTGTGATCGACACTAGCATGGCGCAGTGCAGCAAAAAAGCCTGTTGCACGGCATCAGTGCATGGCCAATCCGTTGCGCCTGAAACGGCCCGCGCCGGCGCTTGGATCGTGCTCAGGCGGCCGCGGTCTGGCGGCGCAGAAGCTGCTCGAAGTCCGCCGCCGGCATGGCCTTGCCATAGCGATATCCCTGGCCAAAGGGGCAGCCGGCAGCGAGCAGGAACTGCTCCTGGCCTGCGCCTTCGATCCCCTCGGCGGTCACCGCAAGACCGAGATCGGCGGCAAAGCCGATGATCGTGCGGACGATCGCGCGGTGACGGGCGTTCTGCTCAAGGTCGGCGACAAAGCCGCGGTCGATCTTCAGCGCATCGAACGGCGCGCTGGCAAAGCTGTCCAGCGAGGAGTAGCCGGTGCCGAAGTCATCCACCACCAGCTGCACGCCGAGTTGTTTGAGTGCGCGCAGCAGATCGGTCGCGCGCGGCCGGCCGGTGCGGAACACCGACTCGGTGATCTCAAGACGCAGCGTGGACGGCTCGATGCGTGTGCGCCGCAGCACCTCGCGCAGGTCGTCGGCGAAACTGCTGGCGGTGACCTGGCGATCATTGACATTGACGTTGACGCAGAACCCTGCCCCGGCCAGCTGCAGATCCTGCCAGCGGCGCAGGGTCCGGCAGGACAGCTCAAGGGCGCGCGCATCCATGCGCAGGATCAGGCCGCTCTCTTCCGCGACGTTCAGGAACTCGGCCGGGAGCAACAGGCCACGCTGCGGGTGGCGCCAGCGCAGCAGAGCCTCACAGCCCACCACCCGGCCCTGGGCCAGCTCGACAATCGGCTGGAAATGCACCTCGAACTCATCGCGGTCGATCCCTGCGCGCATGGCGACTTCCAGCTCGAAGCGGCCGCGCGCCTCGGCATGCATGGCTTCGTCGAACACCGCGAAACCGGCCCTGCCGGCGGCCTTGGCCCGATACATGGCGGTGTCCGCGTCGCGCAGCACCTGGCTGGCATCGCGATAGGCCGCCGCACCAAGCACCACGCCGACGCTGGCACTGGAGTAGGCCTCGTCCTCGCCCATCACGATCGGCGTATCGAACAGGCTGACTACGCGCTGGGCCATCTCCGCGGCGCGCTGCCGATCACAGCGGCCGTAAGGAAGGATGGTGAACTCATCGCCGCCGTAGCGGGCGACCAGGGCCTCGCCGCCGAGCAGGTCGGTGACCTTGCCGGCCAGCCCGACGAGCAGGCGGTCACCCGCGGCGTGGCCGAGGCTGTCGTTGATCAGCTTGAAACCGTCGAGGTCGAGGAACAACACGGCGTAGTCGTATTCGCCGCGCAGTCGCGCCTCGACGATCAGCTCATCAAGACGCTGCTGGAAATCGAGCCGGTTGGGCAGGCCGGTCAGCGCATCGTGGGTGGCGTAGTAGCGCAGCCGCCGCTCGACCTCGCGCTGCCGGCTGACGTCGCGAAGCGTGCCGGTCAGCATCCGCCGGCCGTCCAGCTCCACCGGCCCGACGCTCTCGTTGACCCATACACGGCTGCCGTCCGGGCGCAGGTAGCAGCTTTCGAACTCCTCGCCGCTGGACTGGCCATCGAGCAGCCTGCGCCAGGCAAGCTCGGCCTCTTCGCGGTGCTCCGGCGCGCGCCAGGCGCCAACCGGGCGCTCCAGCAACCAGGCGTCATCGGCCCGCAGCAGTCGGCACAGGGTCTGGTTGACGTAGCCAAAGCGCGTGCCGTCGCTGACGAACACGCCGACCTGGGCGTGATCGACCAGCACCCTGTACATACGTTCGGAGCGCTGCAGGCGAAGCTCGGCCGCACGCCGCTGCGAGATGTCCTGCACCGAGCCTGCGAACTCCGAACCGCCGCCCTCGCGCTCGAACTGGCGGACGTTGACCCGCACCCAGCGCAGCCCGCCATCCTGGGCGCGAATACAGACTTCATGATCATCGACGCGACCATCGCGCTGCAGCAGCCCGAGCATGATGGCGCGGGCCTCGGGGTCAGCGTACAGATCGGTGGTGCGCAGACCGCTGCGCTGGAACGACTCCAGCGAGCCGTAGCCGAGCAGCCTGAGCAGGGCCGGATTGACCTCCATGACGCTGCCGTCGAGACTGGACTTGAACAGCCCGACCGGCGCGCTTTCGAACAGCTCGCGATAGCGCTTTTCGGCCGCCTCAAGAGCCGCCTGGCGGGCCGAGTCCTCGGTGATGTCGCGCATGACTCCGCTTGAGGCCAGCGCACCCTCGTACCAGACCGCGTCGGCATTGACCTCGAACACCGCCACCGAGCCGTCGCCACGCAGCAGGCGGATCCGGTAGCGCTGGGATTCGGTGGACCCGCCCTCACGGGCCTGCCGACGCTGGCCTTGCTCGGCGCGGTCATCGGGATGCACCAGCTCCATGTACTGGCTGCCCAGCAGGCTCGACACCGGTCTCCGCAGCATCTCGGCCAGTGCGGCATTGGCAAAGCGCACCGTGCCCTGCTGGATCAGGAATACGCCGTCACGGCAGTTGTCGACCAGCACATTGAACAGGGCGCGCTGCTGCTGCAGGGCCTCGGCCTGCTCGACCTGCTCGGTTACGTCACGCAGGCGTACTTCGACGAGCAGGTCGTCACCGGCGGTCAGCCGGTAGATCTGTTGCTCCATCCACCGCACGCGGTCGCCACTGCCGCGCATCGCCACCCGCGCCGTGCTCGGGTCTCTTCGCTGCAGCGCCGCCTGCAGACGCTGGCGGAAGCCGGGCTGGTCACGGTGCCAACTCTCCGCTGGACCGGCCGCAACCAGGTCGTCCACGCCGAGCATGCGCAGCATGCCGGGCGAGGCGGACAAAACCCTGCCCTCGCTGTCGCAGCGAAACCAGAGGCCGCTGGAACCGGGCTGGCCGGCGAGCGAAGCAGGTCTGGACCCGACCGGGCGCAGCCAGCACAGAAGCGCTGCGCCGGCCGAACAGGCCACCGCTTCCGCGTCCAGCTCCAGCGGCAGCACGGCGCCGTCACGGCGGCGCAGACGCGTGGACAAGGCGCGCGCGCAACCGCTGGCTCCCAGATCGCGCCACAGCTGGACCCGCGCCTCGACGTCAGGCCAGAGCGACAGCTCGCTCGGCGTGCGCCCGACGGCCGCCGCAGCCTCCCAGCCGAGCAGCAGCTCGGCGGCCGGATTCAAGGCCAGGACCATGCCGTCCTCGGCGCGCACCAGCAGGGTCGCGGCGCGCGCGTCGCGAAAGGCTGCCATCAATTCGCTGGGCGCGATCACGCAGGGCCCGTTGCCTCCCCGTCCGGCGGTCATGGGAGTATATCGATCGCCGAGCGAATTCCGACCGCCGTCGAGGAGCAAGTCATGCGCCGTCCGCCGCACCGCCTGACCGAGCAAGCGATTACTCCGGAGTGGTGCCAGGCGCGCCGGCGACTGCTCATCGGCACGCTGGGACTGGGCTGCCTCTCGCTGGCGGCTTGCGGCGATCCGCCGGCAGACCAGGCCGCCGCCGTCGCCGAACGGCTGCGTCTGGCCGGCGACGATCCGTTGCGCAGCGCCGAACAGCAAACCCGCTTCGAGGACGCCTCCGGCTACAACAACTTCTACGAGTTCGGCACGCGCAAGGAAGATCCCGCGCGCCATGCGCAGCGCCTGGTCACCCGGCCGTGGAGCGTGGCGATCGCCGGCGAAGCCGAACGCACCGGGGTGTTCGCGCTGGAGGACATCCTCGCCAAGATGCCGATGGTCGAGCGCATCTATCGCCTGCGCTGCGTGGAAGGCTGGTCGATGGTGATTCCCTGGCGCGGCTTCGAACTGGGCGAACTGCTGCGCCTGTTCCGGCCAACCAGCCGGGCACGGTATGTCGCCTTTACCACTCTGGCTGACCCGGCGCAGATGCCCGGCATCGCGTTTCCGGTGCTCGACTGGCCGTATGTCGAGGGTCTGCGGATCGATGAAGCGATGCATCCGCTCACCCTGCTCGCCACCGGCATGTACGGTCGAGACCTGCCGAACCAGAACGGCGCCCCGCTGCGCCTGATCGTGCCGTGGAAGTACGGCTTCAAGAGCATCAAGTCGATCGTCCGCATCGCCTTCAGCGAAACCGAGCCGCCGACCAGCTGGAATCGCTCGCAGCCCAGCGAGTACGGCTTCTACAGCAATGTGAATCCTGATGTCGCGCATCCGCGCTGGAGCCAGCGAACCGAGCGCCGGCTGTCCGGGGAATCAGGCCAGCTGTTTGCCAATCGGATCCCGACCCTGCCCTTCAATGGCTACGCTGAACAGGTCGCTTCGCTTTACTCCGGGATGGACCTGAGGAAGCACTTCTGAGCCCCTCGCGGCTGGCGCGTCCGGCGGCCATCGCCCTGCGCCTTGGCGCGCACCTGGGAGCCCTGCTGCCTCTGGCCTTGCTGCTATCCGATCTGGTCCGGCAACAGCTCGGCCCCGACCCGGTGGCAAGACTGACCCAGGAAACCGGGCAGTGGGCGCTGTGGCTGCTGCTGGGCTGCCTTGCGGCGACGCCGCTGCGGCGCGTTCTGGGACGCCCCTGGCCTGTGCGCTATCGGCGCATGCTGGGTCTCTACGCCTGCCTCTACGCAAGCCTGCATCTGCTGGTCTACGCGGCGCTGGATCTGGGTGCCTATTGGCAGCAGCTTGGCGAAGACCTGCTGAAGCGGCCGTTCATCACCGTGGGCTTTGTCGCCTGGCTATTGATGCTGCCGCTTGCCACGACCTCGACCCGTCGCTCGATGCGCTGGCTCGGCCGGCGCTGGGGAACATTGCACAAGCTGGTCTACGCCGTCGGCGTGCTGGCTGTTGCGCACTTCTGGTGGCAGAGCAAGGCCGACTGGCGGGAGCCCGCGCTGTACGCGCTGATCCTGCTTGGCCTGTTCGCGGCGCGCTGGCGCCGCGGTCGCTCAGCGCGGCCCGAGCAGGAACAGGGCAGCTAGCGCGCCTGCGATCAGGGTCGCCGCCAACAGCAGCCAGCCGAAACGACCACCGCTGCCCTCGGCCCCGCGTTCGCCGGCCGCAGCACCCGCTCCGGCAGCGTCCTCGGCGCGGACTGCGCGCAGGGTCTGGGTACTGCCGGCATTGGCGCCGGGCTGGATCGGTTCGGCCGCCGCATCACTGCCGCGCGCAGGCAGACCCGGCGCTTCCAGCACGAAGCGATGCACGTCGATGGCGATCTGGTCGCCGGGATGGAGAATCGCATTGCGCACCACCACGCCGTTGACCACGACGCCATCGGCCGTGCCAAGGTCGCGCAGCACTACGCGATCACCATGCACTTCGAAGGACACCGCCTCGTCAGGCAGTTCGGCGTCGTCAAGACGGATCTGGCTGGCGCCAGCGCGTCCGATCAGCACCCGTGACTGCAAGGCCACGCTGCGGCCAAAGAAGCCGCCGGCCACGCCACGCAGCACGACCCGCGACGCTGCCGCTCGCGCGGCGGGGTCGGAAACATCGCCAGGGCCCTGATCGGGCACGCTGACGATGATCGAGGTGTCGCGCTCAGGCTTGAGCAGCATCTGGGCTCGGCCCAGGCTGACCACATCGCCCAGCCGCAGCAAGGCGAACTCGTGAATCTGCCGGCCGTTGACGTGAACCGGAGAGCCCGCGGCGGCGACATTCAGCAGAATGCCGCGCTGCGGATCGAAGCTGATGGTAGCGTGACGCGCGGCCACGCCCTCCACCGGCAAGACCACGTCATTGCCTGCAGCGGCACCGAGCGACAGCGTTGCGCCGCCTATGGCCACGTCCGTGTGTTCGCCGTTGGGAAAACTGATGCGCATTGCGCAAACCCCCTCCACCCCTCGCCCGGACTCTAGCACTGGCGGCCGGGCGAGGTGAAGCGCCGGGCTGACAAGCGATGCCTTCCAGCGCATCATGCGGCCGGAAAGGGAGGAGCCATATGCCGAGCATCCGCGTCGAACGCCAGCACAGCAAACCACTCAACGCGGCCAAGGCGGCGGTGGAACGGGTGGCCAAGAACATGGCCGAACGTTTCGATGTCGAGTACGAGTGGCGGGGATCGACCCTGCATTTCGAACGCAGCGGCGTCGACGGCCACATCGAGGTCGGCAAGCACTCGGTGCTGGTGGTCGCCAACCTGAGCTTTCTGCTCAGCGCGCTGAAAGGCACGGTGGAGCGATCGATCCACGAGTACATCGATCGCGAGTTCGGCTGAGCCCACAGGCCCGCGCCTTGAGCGACGATGAGGCGATCAGGCCGTGGCGGCGGCCGGCCCGATCGCGAACGGATCAGGGTGGCCGTCGAAAAGTCGCTGACTGACCTGCAACTCGCGACGGGCGATCTCTTCGACAAAGCGGGCGGCGTCCTGCAGGGCGCGGAAAGCAGAGAAACCGCGCTCCAGGAAGCTTTGCAGCTCGGCAAGACCAGCAGCGCGCGCCGGCCCGCGGGACAAACGCAGCAAGGTGCCCAAGGCAGGCTTTGAGACGGCGCGCTGCAGATCGACGCCAAGTCGATGGATCAGCATGACCTGGTAGCGACGCAAGCGGCGCAGGCCGGATTTGCGATAAGCCGCGGCATAGTCGGCCTCGCTGATCGGCGGCTCGTCGATCAAGGTGTGCAGGTCGGCCGCCATGCGCAGGTCGAGCGCATGGCTGAGCACGGCCAGCTCGATCGCATCGGCTGCCGCGCCGAGCAGACGCGCCGGGAGCACGCGCCGCATCAGCGGCAGGACGCGTTCGATATCGCGGTCACGGCCGCTGACATCGAAGTCGCCATAAAGGTCGCTGAGGAAGAACTCGGCCGCCGGCCGTTCCCGCGGCGAGGCGAGGAAATCGGCGAAGCCGCGACGCAGTCGGCGTGCCTGCCATTGCTGCAGCGGCTTGAGCAGTGGCAGCAGGTTGCGCGGATCGCGCTGCGGGTCGCGCAGCCGGGCATTGGCTTGGAGCAGCGGCCCGAGGCGCTGCTGGGCGGGGAGTCGGTGCATGGGCCGATTATCGCTCGTGATGCGGCTGCCTTCCACGCCCCGCCGCTTGCGCGGCGCGGAAGGCTTGATGATGATGCCGGCATGAGTGCTGCCCCTACCGCCTCGCCGCGAACCGCCGTCCTGCTGGGCCTGCTGGTCGCATCCCTGCTCATCCTGATCGGGCTGAAGGCGCTGGGAACATGGGCCGAGAGCGATCGCGCGGCGGCGCAGCGTGAGGCCGAGCTGATCGGCCATGCGCTGTGGCTGCGCGGTGAAATGCACGCCCTCGCCGCGGCCGAAGCGCAGTGGATCGCACAGGGCCGCGCCGATGATCTGGGCCGCGTCGATCGCCAGCGGAGCGCCACCCAGACGGCGCTCGACGTGCTCGACGAGCTGGCCGATGAGCCCACCACGGTCAGCCACGCCGGCCAGCTGCGCGAGCTGGTCGCGCAGTCTCAGGCGGCGATCGAGAAGCTGAACGCGCAGCGCGGGATGACCGGCCCGCGCGCCGGCCCGGTGCGCCCCGAGTCCAGCGCAGCGGCCGTGCAGGCGCGTGGCGACACCCTGGTAAGCGCGCTGCACGCGGACGCCATGGCGCGCCTGGCCGAGCTTGATGCGCGTGCCGGCACCCGGTCGATGCTTGGCTGGATCCTGCTGGCGCTGGCGCTTCCGGTGCTCGCGCTGCAGCTGGCCCTGCTGTTCTTCGAATCGCGCTCAAGGCGTCGCGCCGAGGCCGATCAGGTCCGCCACCAGGCCCAGGCCGAACGCGCCCAGCGCGAAGCCGAGCGCTACGCAGGCGACCTGGAGCGACTCGGCGAACTGGGCGACCAGCTGCGCCCGACGCGCAGCATCGAGGAGATCGGCGAGGTCCTGCGGGCGTCGATGCAGCATGTGCTGCCGCAGTTCCACGGGGCCCTGTACCTGCAGGCACCTTCGCGCAACCTGGTCCGTCGGCAGGTCGCCTGGGGCAAGCCGGCCACCCCGCTCGAAGACCTGTTCACTCCCGAGGACTGCTGGGCCGTCCGCCGCGGCATCCCCTACCCCAACGATCCCAAGGCGCCACCGTGCCGACACTTGGCCGCAGACACCGATCCCGCCCACGTGGTCTGCGTGCCGCTGATGTCGCAGGGCGAGCCGCTGGGAATCCTCCACCTATCCGGTGAGGTCGCGCCACTGGCCCGCGAGCGGCGCATCGCCCAGGGCATCGCCGACCTGCTGGCGCTCTCGATCAGCCAGCTGCGGCTGCAGGAGTCGCTGCGCGTGCAATCCGTGCGTGACCCGCTGACCGGGCTGTTCAACCGCCGCTACATCGATGCCTCCCTGCTCCGCGAATGCCTCAGGGCGCGACGCGCGCAGCAGACCCTGGCCCTGCTGCTGATCGACCTCGACGAGTTCAAGCACTTCAACGAGCGGCACAGCCACGAAGCCGGCGATGCGGCGCTGTCGCAGATCGGTCAGCTGATCGGCCAGACCATCCGCCCCGAGGACGTCGCCGGCCGACACGGCGGCGAGGAATTCCTGGTGCTGATGCCGGAAACCGATCTCTCCGGCGCGCTCGATCGCGCCGAACTGCTGCGCCGCGCCCTGTTCGCACTGCGTATCGACCTGCATGGACGCAAGGTGGAGGCCGTCCGCTGCTCGATAGGCGTGGCGATCTATCCGCTGCATGGCAGCGAGCCCGGCCTGTGCCTCAGGGCCGCGGAAAAAGCCGTGCAGGCGGCCAAGCAGGCGGGCCGCGACCAGGTGGTCGCAGCGCCGATGCCGGACGCTGCGCAACCCGCCGCCGGCAGCTGAGTGCGGCTATCAGGGCGACCCCGCATACGGGATTGGCCCTATTCGTGCCGGACACCTCGCCTGCTAGATTGCACCGGTAGCCAGGTTGGGGAGCACAGATGAGCGAACAGCAGAAGCCGGTAAATCCCGGCGCCGACCAGCTCTCGGAACAGCTGCATCCGATCCTGCAGGAGTGGAGCCAGCTGATCGCCTCGCTGGCCAGCCTCATCCGTGAGAATGTCGAGGGCCTGCTGCCTGCGGTCTTCGGCCTGGCCAATCTTGCCCAGCGCGCCTCCGAGGCCAAACTCAGCGCCAGCCAGGGCGCACGCGCCGCCGGCGCATCGCTGCGCGAACGCGCCGGTCTGCTCAAGCAGGCCATGCAGCCGCTGGAACAGGCGCTGGCGGAATCCAGGCCACTGAAGCAGCTGCTCGCCCCGCTCTCGGCCCGGGCCGTGCAGCTGCGCGAGCGCTATCCGGAAGACGCCGAGCTCGCCGCGTTTCTCGACACCCTGTTTGCGCAAGAGAGTGGCGCCCTGCATCGGCTGAATGCGCTGGTCGATGCCGGCGAAGTGGTCGAGGCCACCGGCCTTGGCGCGCTCAACGATCTGGAGACTGGTCTCGACAAGGTCGACGAACTCCTGCACGCCGACACCGCCGAGCTGGAAGCCGCCGCGGCACGGGTCAAGCACTTCGTGGACTCCAGCCGCGACGCCATCGACCAGCTGATCGTCAAGCTGCAGTTCCAGGATCGCACCGACCAGATCCTGCAGCACCTGCTTGCTGATTTCGAAAGCTTGCGCGGCGCGCTCAACGAGGTCGGCGACCAGCCCTTCGACGTCGAGGCATGGCGAACCGAAAGACAACGCCGCTTCACCACGGCCGAAGAGCGCAACGCCGGCAGCGGCGGCGTGTCGACAGACGCAGGCGATATCGAGCTGTTCTGACCAGCCACGGCGCAAGCCGATCGCGACACGCGCTGCGGCAGACCTTTAGCGCGGCCACCACGGCGGCAGATCGTCAGCCTTCTGCAGCCGGCTCAGCTGACGCCGTTCGCGCTTGTCGGGTCGTTGCGGCGACGGCCGGAAGCCCTGCTCACCAGCGCGACGCACGGCGCGCGCCTCGTCGCGCTTGAGTCGTGCGGCCTCGCTCTCGTGGTAGAGCTGCTGGGCGATCGGCGCGGGGCCGCGGACCACCGAGATGCCCCGCACTTCGACTTCGAACAGCTCGCCGCCGCGATCGATGCGCAAGTCATCACCGACCCGCACGCAGCGCGAAGGCTTGCCGACGGTCTGGCTGCCAATCGCGACCTTGCCGTGCTCGACCGCCTGCTTGGCCAGCGCGCGGGTCTTGAAGAAGCGCGCCGCCCACAGCCACAGGTCGATGCGCGCCTCGGCCAGCGGCTCGCTGCTTATCCGTGACATGCGCTGGCTGCCGCCGGCATCCACCCTGCCCGGCTGCGGTGCACGCCGCGCTCGCCCGCCGTCGAGGGACTGAGCGAGCCAGCCGCCGGCGGCGGACGCTTGCGATCAGTGCCCCAACGGCGAGCCGCAGTCACCCGAGGATGGTCCGATTGACCCGCGCCACAAAGCCGGCCGGATCATCCAGCGCGGCGCCCTCGGCCAGCATCGCCTGCTCGAACAGCAGGGTGGCCAGATCCTCGCGGCGCGCGGTGTCGGTTTCGGCCGCAAAACGCTGCACCAGGCCGTGGCTCGGATTGATCTCAAGCACCGGCGCCGCGCTTGGCGCCTCGTGCCCGGCGGCCTTGAGCAGGCGCTGCATGTGCAGGGCCATATCAGCTTCTTCGAGCACCAGACAGGACGGCGACTGGGTCAGGCGGTCCGATACCCGAACTTCCTTCACCCGCTCACCCAGCAGCTCCTTGAGCTGCTTCAGGGTGTCGCCTGCCGACTTCTTCAGCGCCTCGCGCTCCGCCTTGTCGACCGGCTCACCAAGTTTGTCGAGATCGAGTTCGCCCTTGGCCACGTTGCGCAGCGACTTGCCCGAGTACTCGTGCAGGTAGCCGGCCATCCATTCGTCGATGCGCTCGTGCAGCAGCAGCACTTCGACGTCGCGTGCCTTCAGCGCTTCCAGCTGCGGCGAGTGCCGCGCTGCATTCCAGCTGTCGGCGGTGAGGAACAGGATGGCGTCCTGCTCGGGCTTCATCCGGGCGATGTAGTCATCCAGCGACACCCGGTCATCCGGGCCCTCGCTGCGGGTCGAGGCAAAGCGCAGCAGCTTGGCGATCCGCTCGCGATTCCCGTGGTCTTCGGCAATACCTTCCTTGAGCAGGCTGCCGAACTCGCGCCAGAAACCAGCGTACTTTTCGGCATCGTCCGTGGCCACGCGATCGAGCAGATCCAGCACGCGACGAGTCAACGCGCTCTTCAGCTTGTCCAGCTGGCGGGTGTTCTGCAGCAGCTCTCGGGACACGTTGAGCGGCAGGTCGTCCGAGTCGACCACGCCGCGCACGAAGCGCAGCCAGGCCGGCAACATCTGCTCGGCGGCGTCCATGATGAACACCCGCTTCACATACAGTTTCAGCCCCTTGCGCTCGTCGCGGTTGAGCTGGAAATCGAACGGCGCCTTGGCCGGCAGGAACAGCAGCGAGCTGAAGTTCTGGTTGCCCTCGACCTTGTTGTGGGTCCAGGCCAGCGCGTCGTTGAAGTCGTGGCTGAGGTGCTTGTAGAACGCCTGGTACTCCTCGTCCGTGATCTCCGACTTCGGACGCATCCACAGCGCCGCCGCCTGGTTGACGATCTCGCGCTCCTCGCTCGGCTCGCCGTCCTTGAACACCGGCAGGCTGACCGGGAAGGCAATGTGGTCGGACCAGGTCGTGATCAGCGAGCGCAGCTTCCAAGCCTGCAGGTAGTCCTGTGCGTCCTCTTTGAGATGCAGGGTGATGCGCGTGCCGCGCGGCACTTCGCCGGCCGGCTCCAGGGTGAACTCGCCGCTGCCGTCGGAGGCCCAGCGCCAGCCCTCGCTCTCGCCCGCGCGGCGAGTTTCCACACTGACCCGGTCGGCAACGATGAAGGCCGAATAGAAGCCGACGCCGAACTGGCCGATCAGGTTGGCATCGGATTTCTGACCGGCGCTGAGCTGCTCGATGAACTTGCGCGTGCCGGAGCGGGCGATCGTACCGAGGTTGTCGATCAACTCGGCGCGGCTCATGCCGATCCCGGTGTCGGCGATGCTCAGGGTCTTGGCCGCGCTGTCCACCGACACATCGATGCGCAGCTCGGCGCCATCGGCAGTGAGCTCGGGCTGGGCCAGTGCCTCGAAGCGCAGCTTGTCGCAGGCGTCCGAGGCATTGGAGACCAGCTCGCGCAGGAAGATGTCGCGATTGGAATACAGGGAATGGATGACGAGATGCAGTACCTGCTGCACTTCGGCTTCGAACTTGAAGGATTCGACGGTCGCGGTCACGGCGTCCTCTCGATGGTGGAAGAAGGCATGCGGGGAATGTGGGTGCCGGCTGTCGACTTTCAAGCGCCGGAAATGCAAACGGCCGCCCTGGGGCGGCCGTTTGCCGATGCAGCGGAGCAGCCCCTCGGGCTTACTTCGCGCTGGCGGAAGCGCTGAGGTCTTCCTTGATGCGGGCCGCCTTGCCTTCCAAGCCGCGCAGGTAGTACAGCTTCGCAGCGCGAACCTTGCCGCGGCGCTTGACTTCAACCGAGTCGATCAGCGGCGAGTAGGTCTGGAACACGCGCTCGACGCCGGTGCCGTGGGAGATCTTGCGCACGGTGAAGGCCGAGTTCAGGCCGCGGCTGCGCTTGGCGATGACCACGCCTTCGTAGGCCTGGACACGCTCGCGGTTACCTTCCTTGACCTTGACGTTAACGATCACGGTGTCGCCGGGACCGAACTCAGGCAGCTTGCGCTGCATCTGCTCGGTTTCAAATTCCTGGATAAGCTTGTTCATGATTGCACCGACTGTAATGTTGTTCTGGGGATGCGCGAGCGCGTCGGGAAGACGCGCACTATAGCAGGCTGGAGAATGACTTTGCCAGCCCCGGCAGGCGATTATTCAGCGAGGCCTGGCATCGATGAAGGCCTTGAGCAAGGCGCGGTCGGCCTCGTCCAGAGTTACCCGCTGCAGCAGATCCGGACGCAGCAGCCAGGTTCGGCCCAGCGATTGCTGACGGCGCCAGCGCGCGATGGCCGCGTGGTCGCCACCACCGAGCACGGCCGGCACCTCGCCCAGCTCATGCTGCGGCGGTCGGGTGTAGTGCGGGCAGTCGAGCAGGCCATCCTCGAAGCTGTCCTGGGACGCCGACTGCGGATCGTTGAGCGCGCCGTCGCGCAGTCTGCCCAGCGCATCCACGATGACCGCCGCGGCCAGTTCGCCGCCGGAGAGCACGTAGTCACCCAGCGAGGTCTGTTCGTCCACGCAGCGCTCCAGAAAGCGCTCATCCACGCCCTCGTAGCGTCCGCAGATCAGGATCAAGCGCGGAAGCTGCGACCATTCGCGGATGCGCTGCTGGCTCAGCGGCCGACCCTGCGGAGACATGAAGACCACATGGGCGGGCCGCGGATCGGCGCCGCGCGCTGTTTCCAGGCAGGCGCGCAGCGGGTCGATCATCATCACCATTCCCGGCCCGCCACCGTAGGGGCGATCATCCACCGAACGATGCGCGCCGCTGGCATGGTCGCGGACCTGCCAGGTCGCCAGGCTCAGCAAGCCACGGCGCAACGCGCGACCGACCACGCCGATCTCGGCCGACTGCTGGATGAATTCCGGGAACAGGCTGAGCACGTCAATGCGAGGCACGGCCGCCTCGCCTGGCAACAGCGGCTCGCTCAAAACTCGGGATCCCAGTCGACCGTCATCCGCCGCGCTCCGAGGTCGATATCACGGATGACATCGGGGCGAACGAACGGAATCAAGCGCTCGCGCTCGCCGCTTACGGCGACCACGTCATTGGCTCCAGTCGAGAAAAGATGGCTGACCCGGCCCAGCGCAACGCCGTCCACGGTCACCACCTCAAGACCTTCGAGGTCGATCCAGTAGAACTCGCCGTCAGCCGGCGCCGGGAGGGCGCTGCGAGGAATCCAGACCTCGGCGCCGATCCACGACTCGGCGACGTCGCGGTCTGCTGACTGCTCAAGGGTGAGCAGCAGGCCCTTGCCATGAGGACGCAGCTTCGGCTTGTGCACCAGGGTCTCTTGGCCGCGATGGCGAAGCGTCCATGGGCGATAGCGACCGATGGCCAGCGGGGGATCGGTATGCGAGCGGAGCTTGAGCTCGCCCTTGATACCGAATACCCCGGTGATCTCTCCGACTCGAACCTCAGCCGGCCGCATCGGAGATCAAGCCGCTCAGGCCGCCGGCTTGGCGGCGACCGCTTCCTTGACCAGCATGCGCACCTTGTCGGTCAGCTGGGCACCGTGACCAACCCAATGATCCACGCGATCAGTGTCGAGCTGCAGCCGCGGATCATTGCCAGCCGCGACGGGGTTGTAGAAACCCAGACGCTCGATGGCACGACCGTCGCGCTTGTTGCGGCTGTCGGTGACGACGATGTGGTAGAAGGGACGCTTCTTGGCGCCGCCGCGAGTCAGGCGAATCTTGACCATTTTGCTATTGCTCTGTAGTTCTAGGTAGGTCCGCACCCGTCTCCGGGCGCAGTGAACGCGCAATGATAGCGGAGCATCGCCGCGAAGGAAAGCGTCCGTGGACCGGGGCTCAGCCGCCTACCAAGCCCTGCTCGGCGCGCGCCAGCAAGGCTTCAAGCTCCGGGTTATCGCGATCTGCACGCAGCCCGTCTTCTGCCAGCGTCTTGCAAAAGGTCCACAGCGAGCGTTCACAGCTGATCCCGGCTCGCTTCAGATAGAAGGCGCTGATGGTGGCCAGCCCGGCCTGGGCGCGCTGATTTTCAGGGTCTTCCTCGATCACCTTGCGATACAGATCGACCGCGTTCTCCCCCGGCGGCGAGACCAGCCGTCGACCCGGGTCTTCTTTCGAGGTGGTGCCGTATTCCATGTAGGTGTCGGCCTGGGTGAGCATCAGCTCCAGACTCTTGGCGCCGCTGTCGACCGGGCTTGGCACGTGGACCACGGGCGGCAGCTCGGTGTCGTCCGGCAGCGGCTGGGTGGTCTCAGGTGGCTTCGGCGGCGTCGGGCCCGGCTCTGCCGAGGGCCACAGCCACCAGCCGGCCAAGGCCAGCAGCAGGACCGCTGCCGCCGCGCCGCCGAGCACCATCGGCGAGGCGCCGTTCCTGACCGCGACGCTGGTGGTGCGGGTTGTGCTTCCGGAAAGCCGCGGGCCGCTCGCCTTGCGCTTGCCGGCGCTCTCCTGCTGGATCGTCGCAGCTTCGGGCGATGCCGCCAGCAGCTGCTCGACCGCGCTGATGAAGGCCTCGCCGCTGGCGAACCGGTTGTCCGGCTGCTTGGCCATCAATCCATCAAGCAGCGGCTGCAGCCAGGCATTCCCGTCTTTCAGGGTGGGAACCGGCTGGGTGACATGCATCAGCGCCACGGTGAATGGATCGCTGGCCTGATAGGGCGCCTCTCCGGTCAGCATCTCGTAAAGCATGGCGCCCATCGAGTACAGGTCCGAGCGACCATCGACCGACTCGGCCCGCGCCTGCTCAGGACTCATGTAGTCGGGAGTGCCGATCGAGGCACCGGCCATGGTGGCGCTCGACTTTGCATCCATCGCCTTGGCGATGCCGAAGTCGGCGAGCACCGCCGTACCGTCCTGCTTGAACAGGATGTTTCCCGGTTTGACGTCGCGATGGACGAAGCCCTTCTGGTGCGCGAAGTGCAGACCCCGCGCGACGTCACAGACGATGTCCAGGGTCTCCGCGATGGTCAGACCGGCGTCGATCTTTTCGCGCAGTGTGCCGCCGGGAATGTACTCGGCGGCCAGGTAGTACACGCTGCCGTGCGAACCGATGTCGTAAACGGTGACCAGATTCGGGTGGCTGAGCTTGGCGGTGATCCGCCCTTCCTTGAGGAAGCGCTCGGTGAACTCCGAGTTCGCCGCCAGTGCCGGCGCCATGATCTTCAGCGCGATCTCGCGGTCAAGCGACTCCTGGGTAGCCAGGAAGACCGACGCCATGCCGCCTTCGCCGATGGGACGAAGGATGCGATAACCCGGAATGTGGATATCTACGGACTTGAGGAGAACTGTGGCCGTCACGAGTGATTCCGCTTCGCCTTGATTGCAGTGTTTCCCGCTTCATGGAGGCGCATATGCGCCTCCATGGACGGCCGCGGGGACTCCGCGATTTTCAGCCGGCGGCCTGGCGCAGCGCCTTGAGTGCCGAGACAAAGGCCGCCATCTCATAGCGATCCTGATCCTTGACCCGATCGTACAGGGCATCGATCCGGCCGCGCAGGGTTTCCGCCTTGGCCGCGTCCACCGCGCCGGCAGCCTCGAAGGCAGCCAGCACGCTGTTCGCCGCCATCGCCGCTTGCTCGGCTGCGGCAAAGTCGCGGAATTCTCCACGTTCGGCATCGGCGACCAGGCTGTCGAGAATCGGCATCATGCTGCCCTCGCCCCAGGTCGCGCCAGCAACCCGCGGCAGCAGGCCGCGAATCTCTGCACTCAGCTTCCGCGCCGCGGCGCCGGTGGCGTCGCGGCTCTGGGTGGTCGCACGGTGCAGGGCTCGGGTCTGCTCGCCGATGCGGGTCGCGGCGGAGCGATCCACCGCGGCCAGCACATGCCGGAACATGACCAGATTGGCGTCGTTCAAACGCACCACGCCAGGCCCCAGGCCGGTGCCCGGGCGCGGCCCCCAAAGACCGCTGTCCATAGGCTTGTGGCAGGCAAGGCAATCGAACAGCACCAGCTCGGGGAAGATCCCGTCCCAGCCGTGGCGCGGGTCGGTCAGCGTATCGAGCAGGTTGGCCGCGGCAATTCCCTGGCCAATGCCCCAGTCGCGCACGCCGTTGAACTCACCCTTGCGCCGAATGTAGTCCTCGTCGATCTGGTAGTGGGTCACCTCGGGCAGCCAGGTGAAGGTGTCCAGCTCGAAGGTCAGCCGCGGATGGCCAGCGCCCATGATGCGATGGGTGATCATGCGATCCGGGGTGCCCATGTGGCAGGACAGGCAGAGCTCGGCGCGCTTGACCGGATCGGCCGTCGGATACAGCCCGTTGGCGACGTTGTCGGCATGCGGCACATCCTTGCCGGCATGCGAGGTGAGCCAAAGCTCGGAGCCACCGTGACAGGCTTCGCAGCCCACCCCATCGGTCAGCTGAAAGCGCTCACCGCGCTTGTCCGCTGGCGGATTGTCGGCGTGGCAATCGAGGCAGACCTTGGCCTGGGTGGCGTCACCGAGCCCGAGCTTGCGGGCGATCGCCTGCCCTTCTGCACCCTGCAGCGCCTGGAACGCCTTGTTCGCATGCGGGTCGTACTCCTGCCAGCGAGCGAACTCGTTCTGCCAGACGTTGGACTCCTTGAACTGCTGCGATGCGCCATGACAAACGCTGCTGGCGCAGGTCGCAACCCCCATATGCGTGTGCTGGTTGATCGAGGCTACCGTCGATGCCTCGACACCCATCGACGCCAGCGTGGCGCCCATAAACCATGTCATCAGTTGCCGTCTCATCCCCAACTCCTCCCCAGAGTGTTATGGACGCGATCCCCGTGATGCCGGCCCGATTATGCCACGGCCTGCCGATCAGGAAAGGGCTGCCCGGGTTCCGGCCACAAACAGGCACCGTTCCGACGCATCGCATCAAGCTGTTTCGCATGCCGGGCCAACTCCGCGTCGTCCGCGTGCTGCACATGCAGTTTCCACGCCCTGGCCGCCACCGACAACCGTTCGCCGGCAGCATCGCGGGCCTGCTTCGGCGGCGCATCAAGAATGAGGGCGCCCTGGCCCGAGGTCATCGCCAGATAGACCTCGGCAAGAATCTCGGCGTCAAGCAGGGCCCCATGCAGGGTGCGGTGCTGGTTGTTGACCTCCAGCCGCTTGCACAGCGCGTCGAGGCTGTTGCGCTGCCCAGGATAACGCTCGCGAGCCATGGCCAGAGTATCGGTCACCTGGCACATCTGCTGTAGCGTCTCCGCGCAGCCGACGCGGGCCAACTCGGCGTTGAGGAAGCCCACGTCAAACGCCGCGTTGTGAATGATCAGTTCGGCACCCCGGACGAAATCGATGAACGGCTCGACCACGTCGGCGAACAGTGGCTTGTCGGCAAGGAACTCGTCGTTGAGTCCGGTAACCTCACTGGCCCCCGCGTCCATCGCCCGCTGCGGATTCAGATAGCGCTGAAAGCGACGACCCGTGGGCCGGCGTTCGATCAGCTCTACGCAGCCGATCTCGACCACGCGATGCCCTTTCTCCACCGCCAGACCGGTGGTTTCGGTGTCCAGTACGACCAATCTCATGCCCGCTGCTCCCGCTTGTGGGCCTCTGCGGCGCTGCGCGCCAGCTTGTCGACCCGTTCGTTGTCCGGATCCCCGGAGTGTCCGCGCACCCAGACCCAATCGATCTCGTGCGGCTTGGCGGCATCGCGCAGACGTTGCCAGAGGTCACGATTCTTGACCTCGGCGCCGCTGGCGGTCCGCCACCCGCGGCGCTCCCAGCCCGCAAGCCATTCGCAGATGCCCTGACGCACATATTGAGAGTCGGTGCACAGGCGCACCTTGCAAGGCCGGGTCAATGCCTCGAGCGCGGCAATCGCCGCCATCATCTCCATCCGGTTGTTGGTGGTCATCGGCTCGCCGCCGACCAGCTCGCGCTCGCGGGAGGCCACCCGAAGCAGGGCCGCCCAGCCGCCCGGTCCCGGGTTGCCAAGGCAGGCGCCGTCGGTTGCCACTTCGACCAGGCTCACAGCGGAGTGGCCCGAACGCGGACCGCGGCGGTTGCCGGACCGACCAGGGTTGGCGCCGAGCGTCGCTTGCGCGCCACCAAGGCCCAGGAACTGCAGAACGGCGCGACCAGAGGCTTCAGCCAGTCGGCCCGCGCGCTTTGCGCGACGCCATGGCGGAAGGGGCTGCCTACGGTGGCACGCCGCTCGACCAGCAAGCCTGCCTCGCGGACCAGGCCCTCCAGCGCGGCGCCGCCCATGCCGCGGAACGTGCCGCGCGGCCAGTGCCGTCGGTACGGGCTCAGAGGATTGAAAGCCAGCAGGATCAGCAGTCCCTCTGGCTGCAAACAGCGCGCACAGTCGCGAAGCAGCGCCCGTGGCTCGGGGTGCTGCTCAATGACGTGCAGCAGATACACCAGACTGAAACACTCGTTGCCAAGCGGCAAGCCGCCATCATCACAGCGCAGATCGCCGCCCCAGCCGGCCTCCTCGCGGTGCAGGCTGGTCACCGACTGCAGCATGTTGCCAGAGAGCTCGCGGGGCGATTGCTCGCTGGGCCGCAGGAACAGGCCGCGCACGCCGATATGGCCGGCCAACATGGGGATCAACTCGGCCTGCTCCTCGGCGATAGCCGAACTGGCTGATCGCGAGGCAAACCAGGAACCGGGCGAATCGCCGGAGGAGGTCGGTGAACTGGGCATCGCGCTATTGTGCCCGAGCAGGCCGCACAGCGGATCCCTAGTGTCCTGTTCCGGAAGTACATCGCAGAATTCGCTCGGTCTGCGCCGCAGATGCTGCGTTGCTCGTCGTCACCATAGCGCGGCTATGCCTCCTTCTCGCGCCTTGCCTCGACGACGCA
>CAYGMG010000061.1:0-21085 GCA_964350895.1 uncultured Lysobacter sp. | reverse complement strand
GTTAGATCGAGACGTCGCGGTCGCGGATACGATCCGCTCCCACAACAGCTCGCCGGATTGCCCTGCGAACGGCAGCTTCGCGCCCGCAATGCTCCTCCACGGCGTACCGCTTGACCGAAGCGCGGATGGCCAGCCACGCCCTGCACACGGTCTCTCCCCCGCCGCGCGGCGCATTTGGGTAGCCTTGCTGATCGAACCCGTCACTCCGGAGCTGTCATGCGCCCAGTCCTGTTTGCCTCCTGCCTTGCCCTGCTCGCCGTTGGCCCGGCCCAGGCCGAGTGGCAGCTGATTCTCGCCGGCCAGCTGCTCGACGTGCCGGGAAAGCCGGCGCGTGGCGCGAGCACTCTGGTGCTGGCCGATGGCAAGGTGCACTCGGTGCACGAGGGACACCGCAGCGCCAATGAGCTGGAAGGCGTGCCGGCGGATGCCCGGCGCATCGACCTGAGCCAACATTTCGTCCTGCCCGGGCTCATCGACAGCCATGTACACCTGACCTCGGATACCGCTGGCGTCCAGGCCCAGCTTGACGATGTCACCCTGTCACCGGCGGCTCAGGCCTTTGACGCCGCGGTGAACGCGCGCAAGACCCTGATGGCCGGGTTCACTACGGTGCGCAACCTCGGTGATGGCGACGGGGTGATCCTCGCCCTGCGCGACGCGGTGCGCGCCGGCAAGGTTCCCGGCCCGCGGATCCTCGATGCCGGGACCTCGATCTCGGCCAGCGCCGGGCATATGGACCCCACACTCGGTTACCGCGAAGAGCTGCATGCCGCCGTTGACCGTCACGAGAACACCTGCGACGGCGCCGATGACTGCCGCCGCGCGGTGCGCCGGCAGGTTGGCCGCGGCGTCGACGTGATCAAGTTCGCCAGCACCGGCGGAGTCAACAGCCGGATCGGCGCCGGGCTTGGCCAGCAGATCTTCGAGGACGAGGCGCGCGCCATCGTCGAGACTGCGCATCTGTACAACAAGAAGGTCGCGGTGCACGCGCACGGCGCCGACGGCATCACCCTGGCGCTCAAGGTCGGCGCCGATTCGATCGAGCACGGCACCCTGCTCGACGAGGCCGGGATCAAGGCTTTCCTGTCCTCGGGCGCCTACTACGTGCCGACTTTGTCGACGGTCAACGGCTACCGCGAGCGGCTGGCCAAGAACCCCGAGTCCTACACCGGCGAAGTGCTGGCCAAGATCCAGTGGCGCATCGGCATTACCGGCAAGTCCCTGCAGATGGCCGTGCCGCGCGGGGTGAAGATCGCCTTCGGCACCGATGCCGGAGTCAGCAAGCACGGGCGCAATGCCGACGAGTTCCTGCTCATGGTCGAGCACGGCATGAGTCCGGCCGAAGCGATCAAGGCGGCTACGCTGAACGCCGCCGACCTGCTCGGCCTGTCGAGCGAGATCGGCACCCTGGAGCCAGGCAAGGCCGCCGACCTGATTGCGGTGCGCGGCAATCCGCTGGAGGACGTGGGCGTGCTGCAGGACGTTGGCTGGGTGCTGCAGGGCGGCA
Organism: uncultured Lysobacter sp.; assembly: GCA_964350895.1. Taxonomy (GTDB): domain Bacteria; phylum Pseudomonadota; class Gammaproteobacteria; order Xanthomonadales; family Xanthomonadaceae; genus Pseudomarimonas. Next base: position 19,578 of record CAYGMG010000061.1, on the reverse strand, counting down.
AGGTGGTCAAGTCACAGCAGTGAGCGCGACGCAGCCGCTGCGGGTCTGCATCGTCGGCGGTGGCACCGCCGGCTGGATGGCGGCCAGCCTGATGGCCAGGTTCTGGTCCGGACGCGCGGTGGAACTCAGCGTTGTGGAGTCCCCGGAGATCGGCATCGTCGGCGTGGGCGAGGGTTCCACGCCCTCGCTGAAAGGCTTCTTCGACTACCTCGGCATCGCCGAGGAGGACTGGATGCCCGCCTGCCACGCGACCTACAAGCTGGGCATCCGCTTCGCCGGCTGGTCCGAGCGGCCTGGCTATGCGAGCTACTTTCACCCCTTCCCGTCCGACCTCGACCATCACTCGGCGCCGGCCTTCTACTACCACGCCTTCGCCCGCCGCAACGGCGCCGACCTGCCGGCACATCCCGACCGCTACTTCCTCAACAGCGTGCTTGCCAGCAAGGGGCTCGGTCCGCATGCCGAACACCACTTCCCGTTCCACCCGGCCTACGGCTACCACTTCGATGCCCAGCTGATCGGACGCTTTCTGGCCCGCTGGGCGGCCCAGCGCGGCGTCGCGCACATCAAGGCCACGGTCGCCGAGGTCGAGCGCCTGGAGAATGGCGACATCGGCGCGCTGGCTTGCGCGGACGGCCAGCGCATCGAGGCCGACCTATACGTCGACTCGACCGGATTCCGCTCCCTGCTGCTGCAACAGACCCTGGGCGTCCCCTTCCTGGCGTTTGCCGACAACCTTTTCAATGACTCGGCGGTGGTCGCTCCGACTGCGCTCGACCCGGAACAGGGCATCCCGTGCGAGACGCGGGCCAGCGCGCTGTCGGCCGGCTGGTGCTGGCGGATCCCTCTGACCGAGCGCTTCGGCAACGGCTATGTCTACAGCTCGCGTTATATCGAGCGCGACGCCGCCGAGCGCGAGTTTCGCGCGCATCTTGGCCTGCCTGACGATGCGCCGCTGCGCCACCTGTCGATGAAGGTCGGCCGGGTCGCCAACGCCTGGTCGCACAACTGCCTCGCCGTCGGCCTTTCGCAAGGCTTCGTCGAGCCGCTGGAAGCCACCGCCCTGCATGTGGTCCAGGACACCGTTGAGCGCTTCCTTGAGGCGTTCGAGGAAGGCGGCCGCACGGCACAGCATCGCGAGCGATTCAACGCGCAGCTCAACCGACGGGTCGAGGGCATCCGCGACTACATCGTATGCCACTACCGCGCCAGTCAGCGCGATTGCAGCGCCTACTGGCGGGACTGCGCGGCGCTCGAATCGCTATCCCCATCGCTGCGCCAGCTGCTCGGCGTCTGGTTCGCCGGCAGCGATCTTGCCGAGGAGGTCAAGCGCCAGCAGATCGGCAGCTTCTACTCGCCGCTGTCCTGGCACTGCCTGCTCGGCGGCTATGGCGTGTATCCGGATGCCGACCGGCTGCGCCCGCCCGAGCCGCGGCTGCAGCGCTTCGATCTGGCCCGCATCGACGACTTCCTGACCCGCTGCGCGCTGAACTTCCGCCCGCATGCGGCCCAGCTGCAAGCGCGGTGAAGCCGGCGCCGCGCCGCGGACTGGCATACTGCGCGCCTCGGGCCGGCCGTCTGTGCGCCGCCCAGTTCAATCGATCGCCCCGGTGAGCCCCGACGCATTCCCCGCCAACGACCCTGCTGCCCGGACCCCGCTGTCCCTGCTCGAGCACGTGTTCGGCTACCGCGCCTTCCGCGGGCCGCAGCAGGCCATTGTCGAGACCCTGGTCGGCGGCGATGACGCCCTGGTACTGATGCCGACCGGCGGCGGCAAGTCGCTGTGCTACCAGCTGCCGGCCTTGCTCCGCGACGGCGTCGGCATCGTGATCAGTCCGCTGATCGCGCTGATGCAGGATCAGGTCGAAGCGCTGCGCCAGCTTGGCGTGCGCGCCGCCTTCCTCAACTCTTCGCTGGAAGCGCGCGAGGCTTTCGAGGTCGAGAGCCAGCTGCTCGACGGCGCCCTCGACCTGCTCTACGTCGCGCCCGAGCGCCTGCTGACCGGGCGCTTCCTCGACCAGCTGGCGCAGTCGCGGATTGCGCTGTTCGCGATCGACGAGGCGCACTGCGTCTCGCAATGGGGCCACGACTTCCGTCCCGAGTACCGCCAGCTCGACGTGCTCCACGAGCGCTGGCCCGAGGTGCCGAGGATCGCGCTGACCGCCACCGCCGACCCGCGCACCCGCGAGGAGATCGCAGAGCGCCTCGGCCTGCAGCAGGCGCAGCGCTTCGTCAGCTCGTTCGACCGGCCAAACATCCGCTACCGGGTCGAGGCCAAGCAGAACGGCCGCAAGCAGCTGCTGTCCTTCCTCGACCGCCACCGCGGCGAATCGGGCATCGTCTACTGCCTGTCGCGCAAGGGCGTCGAAGCCACCGCGGAAACCCTGTGTGGTGAGGGGATCAATGCGCTGGCCTATCACGCCGGCATGCCGGCCAACGAGCGCGCCCACAACCAGCGCCGCTTCCTGCGCGAAGACGGCATCGTGATGTGCGCCACCATCGCCTTCGGCATGGGTATCGACAAACCCGATGTGCGCTTCGTTGCGCACATGAACCTGCCCAAGTCGGTGGAAGGCTACTACCAGGAAACCGGCCGCGCCGGCCGCGATGGCGAGCCCGCCGAGGCCTGGCTGTGCTTCGGCCTGCAGGACGTGGTCCTGCTCAGCCAGATGATCCAGCAGGGCGAGGCCGGCGAAGAGCGCAAGCGCATCGAGCGCGGCAAGCTCGATGCCCTGCTCGGCTTTGCCGAATCGACCAAGTGCCGCCGCGGCCTGCTGCTCGGCACCTTCGGCGAGCCCTTCGAGGGCCCCTGCGGCAACTGCGACAACTGCCTTGAACCACCGCGCACCTGGGATGCCACCGAGGCCGCCCAGCAGGCGCTGTCGACGGTGTATCGCAGCGGCCAGCGCTATGGCGTCGCCCACCTGATCGACATCCTGCGCGGCAGCGAGTCCGACAAGCTGCGCCAGGCCGGGCACGATCGGCTGTCCACCTTCGGCATCGGAAAGAATCTTGATGCCAACCGCTGGCGCTCGCTGTTCCGCCAGCTGCTCGCCGCCGGCCTGCTCGACGTCGACGCCGAAGGATTCGGCGGCCTGCAGCTGAGCGCCGCGGCCAAGCCTTTGCTGCGCGGCGAAGCGCGTTTCGAGGCGCGTTTCGAGGAGCCCAAGCGCGGCCGCCGCGAGCGCGACGGCGCCAAGCAGAAGGCCGCCCCCGTGCAGCTTGATGATCCCGCCGCCCAGGCGCGCTTCGAGCGCCTTCGCAGCGCCCGCGCCCGGCTTGCCAAGGCGCAGAACGTCCCCGCCTACGTGATCTTCCACGACGCCACCCTGCGCGCCATCGCCGAGATCGCCCCCGACTCCCTGCACCAGCTCGCCGGCATCAGCGGCGTCGGCGACGCCAAGCTAGAGCGCTACGGCGCCGCCATGCTCGAAGCCCTGCAAGAGGCGTAAGGCCGGTCTTGACCCGCCGGCCCGAGGCTCGTGGCGGCCCCGTTCTACCAAGCGACAACGATCAGCACTGCCAGAATCAGCGGCAGCCAGAACGACATCACCAGCAGGCTGCTGTCCCGAGGTCGCTTTGGCGTTTGCCAGTTGAACGGGAACAGCCAGGCTAGCAAGGCCCAGACAGGGCCCAGCACAAGGTCGCAGATCCTGCAGTCAGCCGGTTTGCTCACCGCGGCGCCTCCTTGAAAGCCATGCCAGGCCAGACAGGCACGTTGGCCAGAAGAGCGTGCTTGCGACATCACGCGCGCTCGCCGCCCAGCGCCAGGCACCTAAGCTCCTGATGTCATCGATCGCATCGATCGCTTCGCCGAGCGCAGCTGCAGCAAGCACGGACAGCCACGGCCAGATCGACCAGCCGTTTCGGCGCAGCGCCAGGAAGACGAGCACGAACACGATCATCCCGACATGCACATGCAGCGCATCCTTGGATAGTCCGATCGCGGACACGACGGCGAGCTTGAGCGACTGAAACGTCGAGGTCTCCATAACCATCCATTTGCGAAAGCCAGGTGCTCGGCTGGATCATTGCTGCGAGGGGTTGGACCGTCAATCTTCGCCTTCTACCCGCGTAGACGACCGCCGCTGCGAGCGTGTCCCCAGCTGGCATGCGTCAGGTCTTGACCCGCCAACCCGAGATTCGATACCGGCCCGTCCTATGGGAGTCGTGGGCTGGCGCGATATGGTGTCGGCGGTTGATCGATTTGACGGTCGTTTGCACGGGACCGCGGGGGGATAGGGTGAGCGAATCAGCATCGGCAAGATCGGGGGCCAAGCGCATGGTGATGTGGACAGTGTTTGCGCTGCTCGCCCTGGCATGCGTGTTTGCCTACGAGCAGTGGCGCAGCAGTCGCGGCGAACAGGCCATGCGGACCGTCGCCGGCGAGTGGGGGCTGCAGGTGGAGCGTTCCAGCAAACGCTCGCGGCTGTTCGGACAAGTGGGCGGCGTGGGAGTAGAAGTCCGCCACAGCACCGAGCGCACCGCTGGCGATGTGCGCTACTTCACCCGGTTCAAGATCTTCGCGCCGGATGCGCCGCCGGGTCGGATCGAAGCCGCGAGCCTGCGTCAGCAGGTTTTGAACTCGCTGTCCGATGAGCTTCCTGTCAGCACCGGCGATGTCCAGTTCGACGAAGCCGTGCGGGTGTACGGGCCGGAAGGCGTGATGCGCGCGTCGTTGAACGCGGATGCCCGGGCCGCCGTGCTCTCGGCTGTGGATGCCGGATGGTCGCTGGAAAGGGCCACCTGGGAGGCGACCGAAGCAGGATTCGTCACCGATGCCGAGGTCCTGCGTTCGCAGCTGACCTTGGGGCTGGCGGCGCACCGCGCCACCCGCCTCACCGACGCAAAGGGCGTGGACCTCGGCGTGCCGCCGATGGATCCCCTGCCCCTCATCGACTCCGCTGACGCCACGACCCCGCCTGCCAGCGCTGAGCAAGCCCTCGACTGGCTGCGGTCCGGCGATCTGGATCAGGCCTTCGCGGCTGCGCTGCTACTGGCGGAGCGGGGTGACGACAGCCAGGCCGTCCGCCTTGCCCTGGTCGGCGCCCTGCCCGATCGGCAGCGCCAGGAACGCGCGATTACCGCGCTGACCAAAGTCGGCGGCCAGATCGAGGCGATGTCCCTGCGCGCGGTGCGTGGCGAACACCAGGCCGCGGCCGATGCTGCCGCCAAGGAGATCGAGGCACGCCTTTCGGCGCCGCCGGCGCGGTGATGCGGCCGGTCGCCTGAGCCGCGTGCGGCGTTCCAAAGACACCGTTTGCCGCGCGGATCGCGCAGGGCGGGGCTCGACCCGCCATCCCGACCATCGATGCCGCCCGATCGGCCATTCGATCAGATCACCGTCAGTCGATCCCAACATGGCTCGACGTCCACGGCATATCGTTCCATCGAACAAGCGATCTCAGCGTGGGGCACTCCCGGCATAGGTCATGCGCCTCCACAGGGCCTCCATCGGGCCTTGCTCATGGCGGTTGAGCCACCAGCGCGAGAACGCCATCTGCGTGGCAAAGATCGCCAAGGCAACCGCATAGAATCCGAGCGGCGACAGACGGCCGACGAGGCCGAACCCGACGCCGTAGAACAGCACCACACCGATTATCGAATGGCTCAGGTAGTTGGTCAGCGCCATGCGGCCGACCGGCACCAGGTGGCGCAACAGCGGATAGGCCGAGCGCCAGGCCAGTACGAAGCCCGCGGCAAAAGCCAGAGCCAGCGGGACGGTCCCGATCAGGGAAGGCCAGTCGGCCTGGTCGAGCCCCGGCCGGATCGCATAGACGATGGTCGGCGGCAGACCCAATGCGATGCCGATCAGCAGGACCCGGCGCAGCAGCTGTCGATCATCCAGCAGGATGCCGTCCGCCAGCCGTCGACCGACGACCAGACCGATCAGCATGATTCCGAGCACCTTGGGGATGCGCCAGGTCTCGATCCGAAACCCCCAGCTGAACGGTGTGCCGCTGAGCGCCCATGAAAACCAGCCCATGAAGTCCGGCCGGGCGAGCCAGGCGACCGCCTGATCCGGAGCGGGGTCGGCCCCCATGGCCACGGCAATCGCCTCGCCCAGTCCGAACAAGGCGTCCTGGGGCCTCCAGCCCATATGCGAGGTCAGGGCAACGCCAAGCAGGGGCACGACGAAGATCAGCACCGCGGCGAGCATCAGCAAGCTTCTCTCGCGCCAGTTGCGGAACGCCGGCAGCAGAAGCCCGAGCAGGGCGTAGAGGGTGAGGATGTCGCCATCCCAGATCAGCCAGGAGTGGATCAGCCCCATGCCCAGCAGGATCAGAACGCGGCGCCGATAGATGCGCAAGCCGTCCGCCCCACGCGCCGACAGACGCGCGATCTGCAGCGCGAAACCGGCGCCGAACAGCAGCGAGAACAGGGTGTAGAACTTGCCGTCGATCAGCAGATGGTGGAAGCCGTACTGCCAGGCCACCGCCTCGGGCCCGGCAAGCGACAGCCGTTGGCCGTCGGTCATCAGCACCCAGCCCGACCAGTACAGGATATTGGCCAGCAGGATGCCGAGCAGGGCAAAGCCCCGCAGTCCATCCAGGATTTCGATCCGCTCGGCCGCTGTCGCTGCCTGTGGCATGGCTGCCCCCCGCAACGCGACACTAGTGTCCTGCCCCGGAAATACATCGCAGGATTCGCTCGGTCTGCGCCGCCGATGCTGCGTTGCTCGTCGTCAGCATAGCGCTGCTATGCCTCCTTCTCCCGCCTTGCCTCGACGGCGCATGCGCGTCGCGACTTCAACAACGTATCTCCGGGACAGGACACTAGCAGAACCCCAGGGGCCGCGGATTGGCGGGCCGTCGAACCCTTGACCGCGCCTCAGATCCCGGCAGCGTGCCGCCACAGCAGGGACTTCAGCGGCGCCAGCCGATTGGCCACGCCGAGCAGCGGGCCGCGCAGCAGGGTCGGCAAGAACGCGTCGTTGGAGAAGCCGCGGTTGATGCCATCAAAGGCATAGGCGGCGACCGCGTTGTCGCTCCGCAGGCGGCGTGCCAGGCGCTGCAGCTGAGCGGGTCTTGCCGGGTCATCAGGGTGCCGGCGCTGGTGTTCGCGCAGCGCGGCGACATCGCGCAGGCCAAGGTTCACCCCTTGCCCTGCCAGCGGATGCACGACGTGGGCGGCATCGCCGATCAGCAGGGCACGCCCGGCGCTGCTGCACTTCGCCAGCTGCCGGACCAGCGGGAACAGGCGGCGCTCCGAGACTGCTTCGATCGCGCCCAGGCGGCCAGCGAAGGCGCGCTCGAGCTCGATGCGGAAAGCCACTTCCGGGGCGTCACGCAGGCGCTCGGCCTCGGCCTGCGGCAGGCTCCAGACAATCGAGCAGCGACCATCCGGCATCGGCAGGAAGGCCAGTGGGCCGCCGGGCAGGAAGCGCTGATAGCAGCGCGCGGCATGCGGCTGGGCGGTCTCCACGTAGGCGACCAGGCCACTCTGCGCGTAGTCGTGTCGATCAACTTCTATGTTCAGGATGTCACGGACCGCCGAGCGCCCACCGTCCGCGGCGATCAGCCAGCGCGTGCGCAGGCTGGGGCTGTCGGCGAAGCGCAGGCGCAGCGGCGTATCGTCATCGGAGGGCAGCTCCAGCGACTCCAGCGCCGCGTCGGCGATCAGGCTGATCTGCGGCTGGCACTGCACGGCCTGCCACAGGCGATCGACCAGCAGGGCGTTCTCGACGATGGCGCCGAGCCGTGGGCGGCCTTCCTCGGCGGCGTCGAACACCAGGCGCGCCTCGCTGCCGGCATCCCAGACCTCCATCGCGCCGTATGAGCAAGCATGCTCGGCCACCGACTTCCAAACACCCAGTTCCGCCAGCAGGCCGATGCTGTCCTCAGCCAGGGCAACCACCCGCAGGTCGCTGCCAGGCCCCGCCCAGGGCGGCGGCGCGGCGCGCTCGACCAGGGCCACCCGAAGCCCTTCCGCAGCCAGGGCCAGGGCTGCACTCGCACCGACGATGCCGGCGCCGACAACCAGCGCGTCGTGGACCTGTCGCGCGCTCATGGCTGCGCTCCGCGCCACGTCGCGGGCATGCCGGAAAGACCCATAGCCGCGTGCACCAGGGGCGCCCGCGCCCGCTGGTTGCTGCCCAAGGCCAGCAGGCCCAGCGAGCGCAGCAGATGCGCCGCGCCGCTGCGGGCGGCGGTCAGCCTAGCCAGCCCGTCGCTGAAACCGATAGTGTTGGAACGATCCGCGGCCCGTGCTGATGCGTAGCCATCGAGCAGCTCGGCACTGCCGGGGTCCGCGGCCGATTGCAGCTGGCTTGCCAGGGTCAGCGCATCGCGCAGGCCGAGGTTGAAACCCTGGGCGCCGATCGGATGCAGGGACTGCGCGGCATTGCCGACCAGCACCGCGCGCTCGGCGGTCAGCCGTTCGGCGACGCGCTTGCGCAGCGGATAGGCGATGCGCGTGCCGGGCGCTGCCAGCCGCCCGGCGCGCCAGCCAAAGCGCTGCTGCAGATACTCGGCATAGTCGCCATCAGCAAGCGCCATGACCGCCGCGGCGGATTCGCTGGTCACGCCACAGACCGCGCCCCAGCGGCCATCATTGCGCGGCAGCAGGGCCAGCGGTCCGCTGTCGGAGAAGCGCTCCCAGGCCTGGCCCGGCTCGGCTCGCGAGGGCGCGATACTGCAGACCACCAGCTGCTGGCCGTAGTCCTCGACCTGCTCGCCAATGCCCAGCCAGCCGCGCAGCGGGCTATCACTGCCGTCGGCGGCCACCAGCAGGCGACAGCGCAGGCTGTTCTCCGGGTCGGCGGCGTCCAGCTGCAGGCGCCAGCCATCGGCCTCAGGCTGGATGCCCTCGACCCGACAGGCGCTGCGGAAGTCGATCCGCGAATCAGCCTCGACCGCCATCTGCAGGGCAAAGCCTAGGTCGCGCGCCAGCACTACCCCGCCCAGCGCCGCCACGCCATGCTCGGCGGCGCGCAGATCGACCGTGCCCAGGTCACCTACGCGACTGACGTGGATGCGGGTGATTGGCTCCGGTGCCCGCGGCAGCCGCTGCAGCACGCCGAGCTGGCCGAGCGCGTCGAGACTGGCCCGGGCCAGGGCCAGGTTGCGCTGGTCGAAGCCCGGCGGCGGCGAGTCGCCGCGGCGCGCCGCCTCCAGCAGGCTGACCCGAAAGGGCCCTCGGGCCAGGGCCAGCGCCAGGCTGCAACCGACCAGCCCACCACCGACCACCGCAACATCCGTTGTCGTCTCCACGCCTACTCCTTGCAGCTTGTCCGCTCGGCTATGCTACGAAGCTACTCCCGCTCACGCCACGTCGCCATGAAAGCGTTCCTCCCGCGGCCGAGGCCTCGCGCCCGGTGACCGTCGCCCTGTTCACCCATCCGTCCTGCCTGCGCCACAACCCGGGCCCGGGCCATCCGGAGTCGCCAAGCCGGCTGGCCGCCGTGCTGGAGGCCCTGAACACGGCGTTCCCGCAGCTGGTCTGGCACGAGGCGCCGCAGGCGACCCACGCACAGCTGGCCCTGGCACATTCGCCGGCCCTGCTCGCCTCGCTGTTCGACCATCCGGTACACGGCCATCGCCAGCTAGATGCGGATACCGCAATGAGTGATGACTCGGCTGATGCCGCCCTGCGCGCCGCCGGCGCGGTCTGCGCGGCGATCGACGAGGTCATCGCGGGCCGTGCCCAGCGCGCCTTCTGCGCGGTGCGCCCACCTGGCCACCACGCCACCCGCAACGAGGCGATGGGCTTCTGTCTGCTCAACTCGATCGCCATCGGCGCCCGCTACGCACTGCAGCAGCATGGCCTGGCACGGGTCGCGGTGATCGACTTCGACGTCCACCATGGCAACGGCACCCAGGACATCCTTTGGAATGAGCCTGGGGCGTTCTATGTCTCCAGCCACCAGGCCCCCCTGTATCCGGGTACCGGTGCCAGCAGCGAGACCGGTGGCAGCGGCCGCTGCCTCAACCTGCCGCTGCCGGCGGGCTGCGACAGCCGCAGTTTCCGCGAGGCCTGGCGGCATGATGTGATCCCGGCGCTGGATGAGTTCGCACCGCAGCTGGTCCTGGTCTCGGCCGGCTTCGATGCGCACCGCCTCGATCCGCTGGCCTCGGTGGATCTCGACACTCCCGACTACCAATGGCTGACCCTGGAGCTGGTCGACCTCGCCCGCCGCCATGCCGGCGGCCGGCTGGTCTCGGCGCTGGAGGGTGGCTACAGCCTGACCGCGCTGCGCCAGTGCAGCGTCGCCCACGTCGCCGCCCTGGCATGAGCGAGGCCCGCGCGCAGCAGCGGCTGGCCTTCGCCCGCGAGGCCATGCAGCAGTCATCGATAAGCCTGGAACCGGCCTCCAGCGACGCCAGTTTCCGCAGCTACTGGCGCACGCTTGGCGCGTCGCCAGCGCGGATCGTCATGGATGCGCCGCCAGACAAGGAAGACCTCGGCCCCTTCATCGACATCGCAAAGCGCCTTGCCGATGCCGGCGTACCGGCACCTGCGATCCTGGCTTGCGATCTGCAGCAGGGCTTCCTGCTGCTCTCCGACCTCGGCACGCGCCTGCTGCTGCCCGAGCTGGATGCGCCGCGGGTGGACGCTCACTACCGCGCCGCGATGGAGACCCTGCTGCTGATGCAGCGCAAGGTCGACAGCAGCGGCCTTGCGCCCTACGACGAGGCGCGGCTGAGCGCCGAGATGGAATTGATGCCGACCTGGTTCGTGCAGCGCCACCTCGGCATCACCCCCGAGTGCGAGGACTGGGACGTCGTCGAATCGGCCTTTCGCGTACTGCTCGACAGCGCCGCCGCCCAGCCGCAGTGCTTCGTCCATCGCGACTTCCACTCGCGCAATCTGATGCTGCAGGGCGACCACAGCCTGGCGGTGATCGACTTCCAGGACGCGTTGCTCGGCCCGGTCACCTACGACCTGGTCTCCCTGCTCCGCGATTGCTACGTCGAATGGCCGGACGCCCAGGTGGAACAATGGGTGGAGGACTACCGCCTGCGACTGGCGCACGCCGGCATTGCGGTTCCCGAGCCCGCCCAGTTCCTGCGCGCCTTCGATCTGATGGGATTGCAGCGGCATATCAAGGTCCTCGGGATCTTCTGCCGGCTGTGCTATCGCGATGCCAAGCCCGGCTACCTCGGCGACCTGCCGCGGGTCTGGGGCTACGTGCAGCGGATCGGCCGTCGCCATCCGCAGATCGCACCCCTGGTCGAACTGCTGGATAAGTGGATCGGCAGCCGCGACATTGCCCGGCCGCTGGCCGATCCGCTGCCGGCATGAAGGCCATGCTGTTCGCCGCCGGCCGCGGCGAGCGACTGCGCCCGCTGACCGACCACACCCCCAAGCCGCTGATCGCGGTGCGGGGCAAGCCAATGATCGTCTGGCACCTGGAGCGGCTCGCCGCAGCCGGCATCGACGAAGTGATCATCAACACCTCATGGCTGGGCGAGCGGTTCCCCGAGGCGCTCGGCGACGGTTCGCGCTGGGGACTGCGCCTGCACTTCATCGATGAAGGCCCGACCCCGCTGGAAACCGGCGGCGGCCTGCTGAATGCACTGCCGCGGCTGGGCCGCGAACCGTTCTGGCTGGTCAACGGCGACGTGTTCAGCGACTACGACTTCGCCCGCCTGCCGCGGCGGCCAGAGGGGCTTGCCCACCTGGTCATGGTGCCCACCGCAGCGCACACGCCAGCCGGCGATTTCGCCCTCGACCGCAGCGGACTGCTGCACCCCGAAGGCGCGCCCAAGCTGACCTACTCCGGCATCGGCTGCTATCACCCCGCCCTGCTTGACGACTGGCAGTCGGTGATCGGCGAGATATCCGCCGCCGACCGCAATCCCCCACGCTTCCGCCTTGCCCCCCTGCTGCGCGCCGCCATGCAGCGCGACGCGATCAGCGGCGAGCTGCACCCAGGCCTCTGGGCCGACGTCGGCACCGTCGAGCGGCTGCGCCAGCTTGATCGCGACTGAGTCACGCGCTGCAGACCACCAGGCGACTCTTAACCCGGACATTTCACGAGGTCGCGCCGAGAGTCGCCGCCATTCCAGGCTCAGTGCTGACTTCGGCCACACGTATCGCGGTGACAAGGTGTTCGCGGTCTTTCGGCGCTGGCACGGCCCTCGCCGGTCCTTTGCGCCGACGGCTGCGTTGTTCGGCTGCTGGCGCAGCTACGCGGGACTTCGTCCCGATCTCACCCAAGTGGGCCCAAGGCATCCATTTCCTCGGTCTTCAGAAAAGATGAAGTGTGTTGCACTTCAGTCTAGAGAGCGCCCAGATTTGCCGGTCGTCGAGGTTCCTCAATTGCGCCGGCCTTCTGTGGGAGCGGATCGTATCCGCGACCGCAGCGCGACAGGCTTGCCACTGACTGCGGTTGGATCGAAGCTCCGCGGTCGCGGATACGATCCGCTCCCACACGCGCTCCCACACGCGCTCGCCGGCGTGCCCTGCGAACGGCAGCTATGCGCCCGAACGGCTGTTGCGGCACGCCCATCGCGGATCGGTTCTTGCCTGTCGCGCCATGCGTAAACTGCGAGACGCGTGCATCCATGGCCACCGCTCCAGGTGGCCAAGTCTCCTTACTCAACGTCCAGAGCAGGCGGAATGCGCATCGAGCGCCGCGCGGATCCACCAGGGGTCACGCATGCGCCGTGGGCGGCATCGTCGGCGCGGCATTGGTGCAAGCACCAGCGCGCCCCGACGCACCGCGGCTGATCTGGCCAGAGTGGCGCAAGCGATTGATCCGCAAGCTCGCTGATGGTCACACGCGCAACCATCGCTCGACCCATACGACCCCGCATTGCGGCATCGCACCATTTGTGTTCTAGTCGGAGTCGCACCCCTCCAGCACGCCATCCCAGGTGAACCGCGAGCGGGCACCTGCGGGTGTTCAACGCGTCGCCGACGACAGGGAGTCAGCCGGTGCCCAAGGGGCAGCCAGATGGGAAGGAAGCGGCCAGGCGCCGCTACTGCGCGACCCCGCCCTAGCGGCGCGGATCGACGCGGGTGGGTTGGAGTCGCGGTGCGCCCTTGGGAGGACCCGGAGGACGCATGGCGAAGCAGCACGGGCGGAGTCTTTACGACCCGCGATTCGAACACGACAGCTGCGGTTTCGGGCTGATCGCACAGATTGATTCCAAGCCCAGCCGCTGGCTGGTGGAAACCGCCGTGTCCGCGCTGGCGCGCATGAACCACCGCGGCGCGGTGGCCGCCGACGGCATCACCGGCGATGGCTGCGGCCTGCTGGTGCACCGGCCCGAGGCGTATCTGCGCGCGGTGGCCGAGCAGGCGAAATGGCGCCTGGGCAGCGTGTTCAGTGCCGGCAACCTGTTCTTGCCGCGCGACGCCGAGCGCGCCGCGGCCTGTCGTCGGGTGCTCGAGGAAGAATTGGTCCGCGCCGAGGTTCGGGTGGTCGGCTGGCGCGGCTTGCCGATCCGGCCCGAAGTCTGCGGCGAAACTGCCCGCGCGACCTTGCCAGCGGTAGCCCAGCTGTTCGTTTCCGGCGGCCCATCGATGGACACGCCCGCGTTCGACCGCGCCCTGTTCCTGGCTCGCCGCCGCGCCGAGCGCAGGCTGGCCAGCGAGCCGGAGTTCTACGTGCTCTCGCTGTCGGCCTGGTCGCTGAGCTTCAAGGGCATGGTGATGCCCGAGCACCTGCCGGACTTTTTTCCTGACCTCGCGCGCGAGGACCTGGCCTCCTGCGCGGTGTCCTTCCATCAGCGCTTCTCGACCAATACCGCGCCGCAGTGGCGCCTGGCCCAGCCGTTCCGCCTGCTGGCGCACAACGGCGAGATCAACACCATCCAGGGCAACCGCAACTGGATGCAGGCGCGCGGCACGAAATGGCGCTCGCCGATGCTCGATCTGCGCGACATCGGCCCGCTGGTCGCCCTGGAAGGCTCGGACTCGCAAAGCCTCGACAATGCGCTGGAAGTGATGATCGCCGGCGGCATGGACATGCTCCAGGCCCTGCGCATCCTGATTCCGCCGGCCGCCCACTCGCTGGAACAGCTGGATCCGGATCTCGCCGCGTTCTATGAGTACTACGCCCTGCACAGCGAGCCCTGGGACGGGCCGGCGGGCATCGTGTTCTGCGATGGCCGCTACGCCGGCTGCACCCTCGACCGCAACGGCCTGCGCCCGGCGCGCTGGCTGCTCTCGGCCGACAACCACTTCACTGTGGCCTCGGAAACCGGCGTCTGGGATTGCCCGATCGACCGCATCGTGGCCAAGGGCCGGCTGGGACCGGGCGAAATGATGGCGGTGGACTTCCACCGTGGCGAGGTGCTCGATTCCAAGGCGATCGACCGGATCAATGCCGACCGCGCGCCGTTCAAGCGCTGGCTGAAGGCCGGCGTGTCCTACATCTCCACCGATCTGATCGACCCGGCGCTGGCTGCCGAGCCCTTTGATGCCGACACCCTGAAGCGCTTCCAGAAGCGTTTCCAGCTGACCCGCGAAGAGCGCGAGTCGGTGCTCCGCGTGCTCGCCGAGACCGAGGCCGAAGCCGTCGGATCGATGGGTGATGACATCCCCACCGCGGTCATGTCCGGGCACGTGCGGCCGCTTTACGACCAGTTCCGCCAGGCGTTTGCCCAGGTCACCAATCCGCCGATCGATCCGCTGCGCGAGGGTCTGGTGATGTCTCTGGCGACCCAGATCGGCCGCGAGCGCAACATCTTCGAGAGCAGCCCGGAGAACGCCCGGCAGATCCTGCTCAACGGCCCGGTGCTCTCACAGCGCAAGCTGCGCCAGCTGCTGGCGATGGAGGATCTCAACCACGCCCACGCCCGGATCGAGCTGTACTTCCGACCTGAAGAAGGTCTGGAGAAGGCGATACGTCGACTGCAGCGACAGGCCGAACAGGCGGTGCGCGACGGCTCCGCGGTGCTGGTGATCTCTGATCGCTATCCGCCTTCCGATTCGATGCTTGCCGTACACGCCCTGCTGGCTACCGGCGCCATCCACCGGCATCTGGTCGAAACCGGCCTGCGCTGCGACTGCAACCTGATCATCGAGACCGCCACCGCGCGTGACCCGCACCACTTCGCCTGCCTGATCGGTTTCGGCGCCACCGCGGTGTATCCGTACCTCGCCTACCAGACCCTGTTCGACATGGGCCGCAACGGGCTGATCAAGGGCCACGACGGCGAGCAGAGCGAGCTTGGCCGCAGCTACCGGCGCGGGATCAAGAAGGGCCTGCTGAAGATCCTCTCCAAGATGGGCATCAGTACCATCTCCAGCTACCGCGGCGCCCAGCTGTTCGAGATCGTCGGGCTCGGCGACGAAGTCGTGGATCTGTGCTTCCGCTACACCCCATCGCGGATCGGCGGCGCCAACTTCGACGACCTGCAGGAAGATGCAGCGACGCTTGCCCTGCTGGCCTCCGACCATGTCGCACCGCTGGATCCGGGCGGCCTGCTCAAGTACATGCACGGCGGCGAGTACCACATGTACAACCCGCAGGTGGTGCAGGGCCTGCAGCGCGCAGTGAAGACCGGTGACTGGAACGACTGGCAGGCCTATGCCGAGTCGGTCAACGGCCGCCCGTCCTCGACCCTGCGCGACCTGATGGACCTCAAGCCGCTGGGCCCGCCCATTCCGCTCGATGAGGTAGAGCCGATCGAGGCCATCCTGCCGCGCTTCGATTCGGCCGGAATGAGTCTTGGCGCGCTCTCGCCCGAGGCCCACGAAGCGCTGGCGATTGCCATGAACCGCCTCGGCGGGCGCAGCAACTCTGGCGAGGGCGGAGAGGATCCGGTCCGCTACGGCACCGAGAAGAGCAGCAAGATCAAGCAGGTCGCCTCCGGGCGTTTCGGGGTCACCCCGGAATACCTGATGCACGCCGAAGTGCTGCAGATCAAGATCGCCCAGGGCGCCAAGCCCGGCGAAGGCGGCCAGCTACCCGGGCACAAGGTCAATCCGCTGATCGCCCGGCTGCGCTATGCCAAGCCCGGCATCGGCCTGATCAGCCCGCCGCCGCACCATGACATCTACTCGATCGAGGACCTCGCCCAGCTGATCTTCGACCTCAAGCAGATCAATCCCGAGGCCCTGGTCTCGGTCAAGCTGGTCAGCCATGCCGGGGTCGGCACCATCGCCGCCGGTGTAGCCAAGTGTTATGCGGACCTGATCACCGTGTCGGGCAATGATGGCGGCACTGGCGCCAGCCCGATCAGCTCGATCCGCTATGCCGGAACGCCCTGGGAGCTGGGCCTGTCCGAGGCGCACCAGACCCTGCGCCTGAACGCGCTGCGGCAGAAGGTAAGGTTGCAGGTCGATGGCGGCTTCAAGACCGGCCTGGACGTGATCAAGGGCGCCCTGCTCGGCGCTGAGAGCTTCGGCTTCGGCACCGCGCCGATGATCGCCCTGGGCTGCAAGTACCTGCGCATCTGCCACCTCAACAACTGCGCCACCGGCGTGGCCACCCAGGACGAGCGCCTGCGCGAGGCACACTTCACCGGCCTGCCGGAGCGGGCGATGAACTTCTTCCGCTTCGTCGCCGAGGAAACCCGCCACTGGCTGGCACAGATGGGCGCCCGCACGCTGGCCGAGGTGATCGGCCGTAGCGACCTGCTTGAGGTCAAGCCGGGCACGACCGGCCGCCAGTCGCGCCTCGACCTTGGTCCACTGCTGGCCAACGCCGGCCTTGCCACCGACTCGCCGAACCACTGCATCGACGCGCGCAATCCGCCTCGTGACGCCGGCGCGCTGAACGCCAAAATGCTGTCCGACATGGCCGACGCCATCGCCCACGGCGGCGGCGGCGACTTCCGCTACGTGATCCAGAACCACGACCGCTCGGTCGGCGCCCGGGTTTCCGGCGAGATTGCAAAGCGCTGGGGCAACCTCGGCATGGCCGACGCCCCCATCACCGCCCGTTTCAGCGGCAACGCCGGGCAGAGCTTCGGCGTGTGGAACGCCGGCGGCCTGCAGCTGTACCTCGATGGCGATGCCAACGACGGTGTCGGCAAGGGCATGGCTGGCGGCAAGCTGGTCATCCGCCCACCGGCAGGCGCCCGCTTCGACACCCGCGAGTCGGCGATCATGGGCAATGCCTGCCTGTACGGTGCCACCGGCGGTGAACTGTTCGCCGCCGGCCGCGCCGGCGAGCGCTTCGCCGTGCGCAACAGCGGCGCCACCGCAGTCATCGAAGGCGCTGGCGACCACTGCTGCGAATACATGACCGGCGGCGTGGTCGCGGTGCTCGGCCGTACCGGCCTCAACTTCGGCGCCGGCTTCACCGGCGGTTTCGCCTACGTGCTGGACATGGAGCGCGACTTCGTCGATCGCTACAACCATGAGCTGGTCGACATCACCCGGATGAAGCCGGAGGGCATGGAGCACCACATCCAGCACCTGCGCGAACTGCTCGCCCGCCACCACGAAGAGACCAGCTCGCCGTGGAGCCGCAAACTGGTCGAGGAGTTCCGCGATTACGTCGGCAAGTTCTGGCTGGTCAAGCCCAAGGCCGCGAGCATCAACTCGCTGATGGATGCGCTGCGGAGGGCCGCATGATTGAGAGCCGTGATTCGGGATTCGTGATTCGTGATTCGTTAGGAGCGGGCTACCAGCACGCTGGGGTTGTGCGGCGCTTCTGCCGCGCTGGTATGAGTTGCAGCGCTTTAAGAGACCGGAAAGCGTCCGGCTTTGGCCCTTGCGAATCACGAATCACAAATCACGAATCACGTCGCTCCAATCACCCATCACAAGCGAAGCGCCCATGACCTCCAAACCCTTCCAGTTCCTCGACGTGCCGCGCAAGATGCCGCGCGAGCTGCCGGTAGCGGTGCGCTTGGCCGGCTGGCAGGAGATCTATGGCCAGTTCGAGCAATCCTCGGCAGCCGACCAGGCCGCGCGCTGCATCGACTGCGGCAACCCCTACTGCGAGTGGAAATGCCCGGTACACAACTACATCCCCAACTGGCTGAAGCTGGTCCAGGAAGGACGCCTGTTCGAAGCCGCCACCCTGGCCCACGAAACCAACCCGCTGCCTGAAGTCTGTGGCCGGGTGTGCCCGCAGGACCGACTGTGCGAGGGTGACTGCACCCTTAACGACGGGTTTGGTGCGGTGACCATCGGCTCGATCGAGAAGTACATCGTCGACGAGGCCTTCCGCGCCGGCTGGCGGCCGGATCTGTCGGCAGTGAAGCCGACCGGCAGGCGGGTCGCGGTGATCGGCGCCGGACCCGCCGGCATCGCCTGCGCCGACCGCCTGGTCCGCCACGGCATTGAGGCCCACGTCTTTGATCGCTACGAGGAGATCGGCGGACTGCTGACCTTCGGCATTCCGCCGTTCAAGCTGGAGAAGGAAGTCATCGCCACCCGCCGCCAGGTGCTCGAGGCCATGGGCGTGCAATTCCATCTGAACACCGACGTCGGCCGCGACCTGGCCTTCGCCGACCTGCTGCGCGACTTCGACGCCGTGTTCGTCGGCACCGGCACCTACACCGCACTGGATGGCGGCCTGCCCGGCCGCGAGCTGGCCGGGGTGAACCTTGCCCTGCCCTTCCTGATCGCCAATGCACGGCGCCTGCTCGGCACCGGCCCTGCCGATGATCCGCTGCTCGACCTCAAGGGCAAGCGGGTGGTGGTGCTGGGCGGTGGCGATACCGCCATGGACTGCGTGCGCACCTCGGTGCGTCTGGGCGCAGCGAGCGTGACCTGCGCCTATCGTCGCGACGAGGCCAACATGCCCGGCTCGCGGCGCGAGGTGAAGAACGCCCGCGAGGAAGGGGTCGAGTTCCTGTTCAACCGCCAGCCGCTGGCCATCGAAGCCGGCCCCGACGGCGAGCGCGTCGGCGCATTGCAGCTGATCGAAACCCGTCTCGGCGATCCCGACGCCAACGGCCGCCGCCTGCCCGAACCGATCCCAGGCAGCGAACAGCGCCTGGCCGCCGACGTGGTGATCCAGGCTTTCGGCTTCCGCCCCAGCCCCGATGCCTGGCTGACCGAACATGGCGTTGCGCTGGAAGCCGACGGCCGGATCAAGATCGACCCGAGCGTTCCCTACCGCACCAGCCACCCGAAGATCTTCGCCGGCGGCGACAACGTGCGCGGCGCCGACCTCGTGGTCACCGCCGTCCACGACGGCCGCGAAGCCGGCGTCGCCATCGCCCGCCAGCTGGCCCGGCTACCCGTGGCAGAAGCCCAGCGCCCGGCTGCCTGAGCGGCCGGCGTTGTAGGACCGGTCAGGGCGCATATTTGCCGTTCGCGCAGCGAACTCAATGCGCTCTTCTCGCATTGCTGGCGGCGGTTTTTCGGCGAAGCAAGATCAGGATCAAGGTCAGAAGCGTTTCGAACCGTCCTGCGGACGGCCCGAGTCACTTTCTCTTGTTTCGGCAAGAGAAAGTAACCAAAGAGAAGCCGACCCCACTTCCGCGCCGCCACTGCTTTGCAGTGTCGGTGCCCTGCGTTGCTCGGAACCCGGCGGCCGGCGCGAACTCGGGCATCCATGCCCTCGGACATGCGCGCCTTTCCCCGCCGGCTTCCTGCGCTACTCGGCGCTGCAGACGGGACCCATAGATCAAGAGCGCGCTACGATGAAGCCGTGCGCTTCGGTGTGCGGGCTGTGCGGCCAGGAAGGCCGATCAACGGGGCCCCTGTCTGTCGGCGGGC
>CAYGMG010000060.1:0-21203 GCA_964350895.1 uncultured Lysobacter sp. | reverse complement strand
GTCAGTGGCAAGCCTGTCGCGCTGCGGTCGCGGATACGATCCGCTCCCACAATAGCTCACCGACCTGCTCCGCGAACGTCCGCTTCGCGCCCCGCAAACGCTACCCGTTGTAACGCTCGCGCCAGTCTTTCCAGCCGTCCTGCGCCTGCAGCCACCAGTAGTTCAGCTGAGCGGCCCACATGCCGAAGGGCTTGTGGGCCGCGGCGAGGCCAAAGCGGGACAGCGCATCGGGTAGCGGCCGGGCGCCGCTGATCGCATCGGCCAGCCACTCGCCGGCCAGGGTGGTCGGCGCAACGCCGTGGCCGCCGAAAGCCTGGGCGGTCCACAGCCCGTGATCGATCTTGCCCACCTGGGGCATTTCGTGTCGGGCGTAGCTCATCAAGCCGGACCAGGCGTGCTCGATGCCGGCATCGGCGAACTGCGGAAACACTCGAGCCAGATCGCGGCGCAGCAGCGCGCGCAGGGCTTCCGGGGGACGATCACGGATCGAGATTCGTCCGCCCCATAGCAGGCGGCTGTCCGCCAGCGGCCGGTAATAGTCGAACGCGAAACGGGTGTCGTAGACCGCCGAGCCGCCCGGCAGGGCTTCGGCGAGGGCGTCACCGAGCGGCTCGGTGACCATCACATAGGTGGCGATCGGCAGCACCGAACGATCGACCTCGGCGCGCAGGCCGGCCAGATAGCCGCCGCAGCACAGCACCACCTGCTCGGCGTCGATACTGCCCTCGGGCGTGCCCAGCTGCCAGCCGGCGCCGCGCCTGGCAAGGCCCTGAACCGGGCTTGATTCGTGGATTCTCACGCCGCGCTCGGCGCAGGCGCGGGCCAGGCCGCGGGCGTACTTCAGCGGATGGATCGCCGCCGCCTCCGGCTCGAAAAGTCCCTGGCTGTAGCGCGCCGAGCGCACCTTCTCCTGCAGGGCCGCCGCGTCGAGCCAGGACCAGTCGACCCCGAACTGCTCGCGCAGCAGCTGCTGGCGGCGAGCCAGCACGGCTGGATCACGGAACCAGTTGGCCAACACCACGCCGCGCTCGCTGAGGTCGCAGTCGATCTGCAGGTCGCGACAGCGGCGACGGATCAGCGCGACCGCGTCGCGGGTACCGGCGTACAGACTACGCGCCGCCTCCGGACCCAGCTGTGTCAGCAAGGCCTGCTCGCCGAGGGAAAAGCCGCCGAATACGAAACCGCCATTGCGTCCGGAGGCGCCGAATCCGATCCGCTGCGATTCCAGCAGGGTGACGCCCTTGACCCCGCGCTCGGCCAGACCCAGCGCGGTGTTCAGACCCGCGAATCCTCCGCCGACGATGCAGACTGAGGACGAATGCTGGCCACGCAGTGGCGGCGCCGGCACGACCTGCGGCGCGCTGTGCTGGTAGTAGCCCATCAGCTTCTGCCGGGCGGATCGTCGCTGGCGGCCATCGCCGGCCAGGCCGCGCGCAGATAGGCAAGCCCGGACCACAGGGTCAAGGCGGCGGCGACGGCAAGCAGGGATTCGCCGATCAGCAGGGTGGGAAACGCGCCGATCGGCTGGTAGTAGAGCAGCATGACCAGGGCGACCATCTGCACGATGGTCTTGATCTTGCCGATTCCTGCCACCCTCACCCGCGCCTTCTGGCCGATCTCCGCCATCCATTCGCGCAGCGCCGAGATGGTGATCTCGCGGCCGATGATGATGGCCGCCAGCACGGCCATCAGCATGGTCGGATGACGCTGCACGATCAGCACCAGGGCCACCGCCACGGCCAGCTTGTCGGCTACGGGATCGAGAAAGGCGCCGAACGCCGAATACATGCCGAAGCGTCGCGCGACCCAGCCATCCAGCCAGTCGGTCAGGGCGCCCAGGGTGAAGATCGCCGCGGCGGCGAGATGGGTCCAGTTGAAGGGCAGGAAGAACACCACCACCAGCACCGGAATGGAGGCGATCCGCAGCAAGGTCAGCGCAGTAGGGATGGTGACCTTGATACCGCGCGTAGCTGGTGGTTTGGGTGTAGCGGCCATGTCGTCCTTTGCGGACCTCATTCAGCTGTCCGTTTCATGAAGGGCGGCGTAGATCCGCCGGGCGAGTGCGTCATTGATCCCCTCGACCCGCGAGAGTTCCTCGACACCGGCGGCGCGGACTCCGGCCAGGCCGCCGAAGTGTCTGAGCAAGGCGCCCCGACGACGTGTGCCGATGCCCTCGATGTCCTCCAATGTACTCCGCATCCTGGCCTTGGCGCGACGGCCGCGGTGGCCAGTGATGGCAAATCGGTGCGCCTCATCGCGAACCTGCTGGATCAGATGCAGCCCCGGCGAGTCCGGTCCCGGACGCAGCTTGCGACCATCGCCCAGCACCAGCAGCTCATGACCGGCGCGGCGCGCCTCGCCCTTGGCAACGCCGACCACCGCGATCCCGCTGAGGCCGGCATCAGCCAGCACCTCGGCTGCCATCGCCAGCTGGCCGGTACTGCCATCGATCAGCAGCAGATCCGGGAGTTTGCCCTCGGCGGCGCGACGGAAACGTCGCTGCAGGGCCTGGTGCATGGCGGCGTAGTCGTCGCCGGGGGTGATGTCCTCGATATTGAAGCGGCGGTACTCGCTGCGCTGCGCGCCCTGCTCGCCGAATACCACGCAGGAGGCCACGGTCGCCTCGCCCTGGGTGTGCGAGATATCAAAGCACTCGATGCGTTCGGGAGCGGCATCGAGGCCCAGCAGGACGACAAGGTCGTCCATCCGCCGGCGCTGCGCCTGGGCGGTATCGATTTCGCTGGCCAGCGCGGCCAGCGCGGTGCGGCGGGTGATCTGCAGCAGTTTTGCGCGCTCCCCGCGCACCCCGTGGCGCAGCTGCACTTTCCGGCCGACCTGCTCGCCGAGCACGCGTTCGAGCAGTTCGCGGTCCTCGATCAGGTGATCCAGCACGATCTCGCGCGGCGCGGCAAACTGCAGGTAGTGCTGGGCGATGAAGGCCTGCAGCACCTCGCCGGGCTCGGCCTCGCCCTGCAGCGCAGGAAAGAAGCTGCGCGTGCCGAGGTTGACCCCATTGCGATAGCTGAGCAGGACGACGCAGGCCGATGAGCCATCGATGGCGCAGGCCAGAAGGTCGAGATCACCCAGGTCGCCCTCTACATGCTGTTCCGCCTGCACCTTGCGCAGCTGGCCGATCAGATCGCGAAGGCGCGCCGCTTCTTCGTAGTCGAGGGCGTCGGCGGCGCGCTGCATCCTGCCCTGCAGGCCTTCGCCGAGCAGGTCGTTGCGGCCGTCGAGGAACAGGCCCGCCTCACGCACCGTTTCGGCATAGTCCTCCGCACTGACCATTCCAACGCAGGGCGCGCTGCAGCGCTTGATCTGGTACTGCAGGCAGGGCCGGGTTCGGCCGTGGAACACGCTGTCCTCGCACGAGCGCAGTCGAAACAGCTTGTGCAGGGCGTTGAGCGTCTCGCGAACCGCGCCAGCGCCGGGATATGGGCCGAACAACCGGCCGCTGACCTGGCGACTGCCGCGATAGAAGGCCACCCGCGGAAACGCATGCGCAGTGAGCCGCACGTAAGGGTAGCTCTTGTCGTCGCGCATCAGGATGTTGTAGCGCGGGCGCAAGGACTTGATCAGCTGGTTCTCGAGGATCAGCGCCTCGGCTTCGGTGCGGGTCAGGGTGACCTCCATCCGCCGCACCCTGGCCAGCATCACCTGGATCCGCGGCGAGTGCTGGCGACCGCTGAAGTAGCTCATCACCCGCTTGTCGAGCGACGAAGCCTTGCCGACGTAGAGCACCGCATCGGCCTCGCCCAGCATGCGGTAGACCCCCGGACTCGAGGGCAGGCTGCGGGCGAAACGCTTGCCGTCGAACGCCTCGGGGACGGCCTCGCCGGGTGACTCGCTGCTCATTCCCCGATGGGCAGGCGCTGGACCTGACGGCTGTCGATGTCGATCCGCAGCACTTCGTGCGAATGGCTATTGGCCACCCACAGCGCATTGCTGCCGGCGGCAATGGCGGCCGGCTCATGCAGCACGTAGTCGAGCTGCAGGCTGCGCAGCTCACCGCCGCCCAGGCGCAGCAGGCGGATCTGGCTGTTGTAGGTGTCGGCGATCCACAGCTGCGGCTGCTTCGGATCCAGCGCAATGTCCAGCGGATACTGCAGCAGGGCCGACTGCCGGGCCCCGTCCTGGCGCCCGAACTCGAACAGGCCGTGGCCGATCAGGCTGTGCACCTGACCGCCCGAGGTGTGCACGCTGCGGATCGCCGAGGCTGCGCTGTCGGCCACGTATAGCGACTGCTGGACCAGGGCCATGCCCGAGGGCTGCGCAAGCATCGCGCGATCGTTGGCGCCATCGCCGAAACCGATCTGGCCGCTGCCGGCCAGCACGCGCAGACCGCGGCCGACCTGATCGTACTCCCAGATCTGCTGCGAGCCGGCAAGGCTGATGTAGAGCTTGTCGTTGGAGCCAGTGATGCCCCAGGGCGTGTCCAGCGCGGTCGTGCTCGGTGAGCTCCCCGGTCCCTCACCGGGCTGCCTGCGCTGACCTGTGCCGACGACGGTGCTGGTCTCGCCATTGAGCAGCGCGATGCGGCGCAGGGCGTGGTTGCCGGTGTCGGCGACCAGCAGGGCGTCGCGGGTGAGATGCAGGCCGCGCGGAGAGTGGAAGCTGCATTCGGCACCGTTGCCATCGACGTAATCCGGCGTGCCGGAACCAAAGCTGCGCAGGATGCGCCCGTCATGCGTGCACTCGAGCACCCGATGGTGGGCAGTGTCGGCAACGTACAGATGGCTGGGGCCGATCGCGATCCCCGAAGGAAACGCCAGCGGCATCCGCGGCTCGGGCTTGTAGGCGAAGGCCTGCACCCCGAACACCCGCTGCTGCGCACCGGCCTCGTCGAGCAGTGCCTGCACGCTGGTATCGATCACCTGGCGCTGGTGGTCGCCGATGAAACGCTGCTGCACGCGGCCGTCCGGTCCGATCAGGATCACCGTGGGCCAGGCACTGACCTCGAAGTGCTGCCAGAGCAGGAACAGCTTGTCCTGCACCGCCGGCAGCCGGCAGCCGAGACGGTTGAGCGCCTTGA
Organism: uncultured Lysobacter sp.; assembly: GCA_964350895.1. Lineage (GTDB taxonomy): Bacteria > Pseudomonadota > Gammaproteobacteria > Xanthomonadales > Xanthomonadaceae > Pseudomarimonas. Next base: position 16,171 of record CAYGMG010000060.1, on the reverse strand, counting down.
GCGGGATCCGCGGATCCCGCTCGGCCTCGAACTTGGGCGTGTGTACAGCGACCACAGTGAGCCCATCAGCGTGCCGGGTAGCAATCGCTGCCAGATCGGCGAGCAGGTTCTGGCAGTAGGCCGAGGAGGCGCTCCAGAACACCAGGGCCACCACCCTGCCCCGCTGCTCGGACATCTGCAGCGGATCACCATTGATCCATTCAAGGCTGGCGGGAAACTCCGGCGCCTGGGTCGGCACACTCATGCTGGACTACCCGACACGGACACGTTGGCGATCCTTCCCGCTTTGACGTTGGACCCCATTATGCCGGCTTTGCCAAGCGCCGCAGCAGCCCGGCGGCGGCGCGGTCGAGCAGCTCGAAAACCTCCTCGAAGCCGGCATCGTCGCCGAAGTAGGGGTCGGGTACCTCCTGCTCCGGGCTGACGCCAGCAAAGGCAAGCAGCAATTCGGCACGTGCGGCGGCGCGCGGAAAGCGCTCTCGCAGGTTCGCCAGGTTGGCCTGGTCTGCGACCAGGATGTGGTCGAATCGCTCGAAATCGGCGGCCTCGACCTGGCGCGCACGCAGCGCATCGATTGGCGTTCCGCGACTGCGGCCGATTTGCCGGGCGCGCGGATCAGGCGGGTTGCCGACGTGGTAGGCGTGGGTTCCGGCGGAATCCACTTCCAGCGCAACACCCGCTTCCAAGGCACGCTGGCGCAGGATGCCTTCGGCCAATGGCGATCGACAGATATTGCCCATGCAGACCAGGAGGATCGAGGTCGGGCGGCTCATCGGCGCACACCGGCCATGGCCGCACGAACCCGTTCCAGATCCTCGGCGGTATCGACCCCGGCGGGAATGGCGACCGGACTGGTCGCCACCGCGATCTTCCAGCCTGCCTCGAGCGCGCGCAGCTGCTCAAGGCATTCGGCCTGCTCCAGCATGCCCATCGGCAGGCGGCTGAACTCGGCCAGCGCGCCGCAGCGATAGGCATACAGCCCGACATGGCGCCACCAGTTGCCCGCAGCGGGCAGGCTCAGGCGGTCGTGGCTGAAGTGGTCGCGCGCCCAGGGCAGTGGTGCGCGCGAGAAGTACAGGGCGTGACCCGAAGCATCCCGGACCAGCTTGACGCAGTTCGGATCGAACAGCTGGGCGCTGTCCTCCAGGGCAACCGCAAGCGTTGCGATCGGCGCCTGACTTGCTGCAAGCGCGGCGGCACAGGCGCGGATCGCGGCCGGCGGCGCCTGCGGTTCATCGCCTTGCAGATTGACCAGGATGCGTTGCGCCTCCCAGCCACGTTGCCGGGCAACTTCGGCCAGCCGATCGGTGCCGGAAAGGTGATCCGCCGAGGTCATCGCAACCTCGATGCCCAGCGGCGCCACGGCCTCGCGCACGCGCTCGTCATCGGTGGCGACCACCACCTCGCTGGCACCCGACTCGCGCGCGCGATCAACCACGTGGGCGATCATCGGCCGACCGTCGATCAGCGCCAGCGGCTTTCCGGGCAGCCGCGTTGAGCCGAAGCGAGCCGGAATCACCACCACGAATTCCATCGACTCACCCATCCAGTGCGCTCCTTGCTTCGAGTAGCTTTACATGCAGGGTATCGAAAAGATCTTCTGCGATCAGTGCATCCACCCCCACTTGATACCAGTGCGGCCGGGTGAAGGGCTGACACTTGGCGGCATCCTTCTCGGTCATCAGCAGGGGGCGACCGTCATCGAATGCGAAATCCGCAGGGACAAAGCGATGGTGATCCGGGAACGGATGCGCCTCGACTTCAAGGCCGACCTCGCCGAGCGCGGAGAAGAATCGCTGCGGATGACCTATCCCGGCCAGCGCCTGCAGCGGCCTGCCGACCAGATCGGCAAGCGGCGTTGGTGCTCCGCCGGACAGCGGCCGCGCCGGGCCAAGTGCCAGCTGCATCGCCCACTCGCCCGCTTCCGCTGGTCCCGAATTCACCACCCTGGCCGCACAGCGCCGCGCCCGCCACAGGCCCTCGCGCAGTGGCCCTGCCGGCAAGACGTGACCGTTGCCGAAGCGGCGCTGGCCATCAATGACCAGCACCTCGACGTCGCGCTGCAGGGCGTAGTGCTGTAGCCCGTCATCGGCAATCAGCAGATCGACACTTCCGTCCGCCAGCAGCAACCGGGCAGCCTCGGCGCGCAGCGAGGCGACCGCCACCGGGCAGGCGCTGCGACGGCGAATCAGCAGCGGCTCGTCGCCGACCTCCTCCACCGGGCTGCCCACCTCGACAACCCGCGGCGAGCGCTCGGATCGGCCATAGCCGCGCGAAATCACCCCGGGCCGCCAACCGCGCGCGCGCATGGCGGCGCACAGGGCGATCACCAGGGGCGTCTTGCCGGCGCCGCCTACGCTCAGATTGCCGACCACCAACACCGGCACCGGCAGCCGCTCGCTGTGCAGCCAGCCGTGCGCGTAGGCGCTTCTTCGCAGCGCGCTCAGCCCGGCAAACAGTGCCGCTCCCGCGCGCAGTCCGAGGCCCGGCGGGCGATCACCGTACCAGCGCGCTTCCAGCCAGTTCTGCAGCCTGTGCACTTGCTCGGGAATCCGCCGGCCGGATCAGCCAGCCGGCTCGCGGAACTGCATCCGGTGGAGCGCGGCGTACAGTCCGTCGCGCGCCAGCAGTTCGGCATGCCGCCCCTGCTCCACCAGGCGCCCCTGATCGAGCACCAGCACCTGGTCAGCATGTTCCACGGTGGACAGCCGGTGGGCGATGACGAAGGTCGTGCGATGCGGGATGAGCTTCTCCAGTGCCGCCTGCACCAGCTGCTCGGACGCGCTGTCGAGCGCTGCGGTTGCCTCGTCGAGAATCAGGATCGGCGCGTCCTTGAACACCGCCCGGGCTATGGCCAGGCGCTGGCGCTGGCCACCGGAGAGGCGTCCGCCCTTGTCACCGATCTGCGCATCAAGGCCCTCCGGCAGACGCTCGATGAACTCGGCGGCGTTGGCCATCTGCGCGGCGTGGCGGATGTCCTCGCTGCGCGCCTCGGACTGGCCCATCGCGATGTTGGCCGCGACGCTGTCGTCGAACAGCACCACCTGCTGGCCGACCAGGGCGATCTGCCGGCGCAGGTCGGCCAGCGGGAACGACTCCAGAGGCTGACCGTCGAGCAGGACCCGTCCTTCGCTGGCCGTATAGAAGCGCGGCAACAGGCGCACCAGGGTGGTCTTGCCCGAGCCCGAGCGGCCGACAATTGCGGTCACGGTGCCGGGGCGGGCGCTGAAGCTGATGTCCTGCAGGGCCGCGGGACCATCCTCGCCATAGCGCACGCTGACCTGCTGGAACTCGATCTCGCCGCGCGCCCGCTGCAAGGGGTTGCGCCCCGCGTCCTGCTCTTCCTCTGAATCGAGAACGACGAAGATCTTCTGCGCCGCGGCGATGCCTCGCGACAACTGGCTCTGCACCGTGGTGATCCGCTTCAGCGAGGGCAGCAGGGCCATCATCGAGGTCATCAGGGCAACGAACTGCCCCGGCGTCAGGCGCCCGGCGGCGGCCTCCATCCCGGCCACAAAGATGATCACCGCAAGCGCGCTGGCACCAAGCAGCTGGACCGTCGACGATGACATCGCACGCGTTGATTCGACCTTTGTGTTAAGTCCGAGCAGACGGTCGGCCAGGCTGCGATAGCGCGCAAGTTCGTGCTCCTGGGCGCCGTAGACCTTGATCTCCTGCTGCCCTTGAAGCATCTGCTCGCCGCGATGGGCGAGCTGGCCGACGTTCTCCTGGATCCTCACATTGAGCCGGCGGTAGCGCTTTCCGACGGTGGCGACGATGCCGGCGATCAGCGGGGCCACCACCAGCATGGTCAGGGTCACCACCGGGCTCTTGCTGAACATCACCCCGAGCAGGAAGACGATCAGCAGGGTGTCGGTGATGATCGTCTTCAGAGCCTCGGTGCTGGCCTGGGCTACCTGCTCGGTGTCGTAGTTGAGCCGCGAGACCATTACCGGGACTGGCTCGGCATCGAAGTACGGGGTCGGCAGCTTGAGGTACTTGCCCATCAGCATCATCCGCAGGTCGCGGACCACGCTGCGCCCGGCGCGAGCCATGCCGTAGTCGGTGATGAAGGTGGCGATGCCACGAAGCACGAACAGGCCAACGATGACCAGCGGATAGAACCAGCTGGCCTGCGGATTCTTCTCGACGAAGCCCTCGTCTACCAGCGGCTCCATCAGGCTGATGAAGGCGGCGCCGCTGGCGGCTTCGATGACCATCGCCAGCATGGCCAGCACGATCAGCAGCCGATAGCGGTGGGCAATGCCGAGCAGACGCCGGTAGCTGGTCCAGGCGTCCGGGTCTTGCATCGCCCCGCTCACGGCGCGGGATCTTCCTGCGCGCCGACCGTGGCGATCGAGATGCGCGAGAAGCCGAGCTGGCCGAGCACGTCGAGCGCGGTCACTACCGACTGGTGCGGCGTGCGCGAGTCGGCCCGCACCACCACAGGCTGATCACGCGAATCGCCAGCCACCTGCTCGATGGCCTGGCGTAGCGAGTCGCCGTCGCGTTTGAGAACTTCGTTGTTGCCGAGGTAGTAGCGACCCTGGGGATCGATAGCGACGGTCAGCGGCTGCGAGGGCTGGGTGCTGGCCTCGGTGCTTGCCTTGGGCAGGTCGATCTGGATCGCGCTGCGCTCATCAAAGGTGGTGGTCACCACGAAGAAGATGATCAGGGTAAACACCACGTCGATCAGTGAGGTCAGACTGATCTCCGGCTCGTCGGCCAGTCGGCCGGTGCGGAAGTTCACGCGCGCGCCTTGCGTGGCGGCGTGCGCGCCGGCGCTGGACGCGCCACGCCACTCTCAAGGGTGTCGAGCAGGAGGATCGCCTGCTTCTCCATCTCGACCACGTATTCGTTGACCCGGCCGCGGAAGTAGCGATAGAGCATCAGCGCCGGGATCGCCACGCACAGGCCCGCGGCCGTGGTCACCAGGGCCTCGCCGATGCCGCCGGCAAGCCGGCTGGCGTCGCCAACGCCGGAGCTGAGGATGCCCAGGAACATGCGGATCATGCCGAACACGGTGCCGAGCAGGCCGAGCAGCGGCGCTACGCCGGCGATGGTGCCGAGGGTGTTGAGGAAGCGCTCCATTTCGTGCGCCAGATGCCGGCCGACGTTCTCGACCCGGTCCTTGATCTGCTCGCGCGGCTTGTCACGCGCTTCCAGCGCGCTGGCCAGCAGTTCACCGAGCGGCGAGTTGTCGCGCAGGGCTTCGAGATGGCTCGGATCCAGCTTGCCGCGCGCCGCCCAGTCGCGGACCTCGGGGCCAAGTTCGGCCGGCAGCACCTTGCTGCGGCGGAGGGTCCAGAAGCGTTCCAGCACGATCGCCAGGGTCAGCACGGCGCAGATCAGGATGGGAAACATCACCCAACCGCCAGCCTTGATCAGTTCCCACACGCGCGTGCACTCCTGTTCCGCGGCACGACGCCGCGGGCGAAGTGTAGCCCGAGCGGCCGGCACGGGGCGACGCGGCAACCGCTGGCGGCGTTCATCTGCCGTACTTCAGGGCGCGTCGATCTGCCAGAACCGCGCTCGATCGCGACGCTCGATCAGCTCGATCCGCGCGCCGTCCGAGGCAAACAGCCAGCTGATCCGGCCATGCCCGGCGCTGGGCAGGATCCGCGCGCCGGCGTCGAGGTAGCGCTGGGTCACCTCCGCATGCGGATGGCCGAAACGGTTGCCAGCCCCGGACGAGATCGCCGCCCAGCGGGGCGCGACGGCGCTCACGAAGGCCGGGCTTGATGAGCTGCGGCTGCCGTGGTGCGGAACCAGCAGCAGATCGGCGCTGATCGCGCTGCCCTGCTCGCGCAGCAGCCGACCCTCGATGACCTCGCCGATATCGCCCGGCAGCAGGGCCCTGCCCCCGGCGCCGCTGATCGCGAGCACGCAGCTGCTTTCGTTGCCAAGCTCCGGGAAGTGCTGCGGCGGATGCAGCAGAGCGAAGCGCACGCCGTCCCACTCCCAGTCGGCCCCGGACTGGCAGTGCTGACCACCGACGCGGCCCGGCTCACCGGTCCACAGCTCGGCGTCCGGATAGGCACGCAATACCGCACCGAGGCCGCCGGCGTGGTCGATATCGCCGTGACTGACCATGACCCGGTCGAGCTTGCCCAGCCCAAGCGCTCGCAACGCCGGCACGACCACGGCATCCCCCAGATCGAAGCCACCCCGGCTGCGCGCGCCGGCGTCGTAAAGAAGGCCGTGCGATTCGGTCCGTACAAGAACGGCAAGGCCCTGGCCGACGTCGAGCATATCGATGCGGTAGGCGCCCTCGCCGATCGGCGGACGCGCCGGCAACAGCAATGGCAGCAGCAGCAGCGCGGCCAGCGAGCGCCCCGGAACGCCCCGCGGAGCGAGCAGTAGCACAAGGCCAGCCAGGGCCAGACAGACCGCCCAGGGCGAGGGTTCAGGCAGATACAGGTAGGCAGCCGGCAAGTCGGCGGCCAGCCCAGCTAGCTGCCAGAGCCATTCCATGCCCTGCCCGGCCAAGGCCAGCAGCGGGCCGCTGATCAGCGGCAGCGGCAGGCACAGCAGGCCAAGCAGCAGGGGCGGCACCACCAGCATGGTGACCCAGGGCACAGCAAGTAGATTCAGCGGCAGGCCGACCAGCGAACTGCCGCCGAAGAACAGCACCGACAGCGGCAGCAAGGCCAGGCCCAGCACCAGCTGGGCGCGCAGCAATCCCGACGACGCGGCGCGCCAGCCCTCGCCGCGCGGCACGCAGGCCAGCAACCAGAACACGCCGCCAAGGCTCAACCAGAACCCCGGGGTGAGCAAGGCCAGCGGGTCGAGTGCCCAGAGCAGCAGTGCGGCCAGGGCCAGAGACTGGCCGACCCTGATCTGTCGTCGCAGCAGCAAGGCGAGCAGGACCGCCGCAAGCATGATCAGGGTGCGCAGCGTAGGCAGGGAGAGCCCGGCCAGCGCGGCGTATGCGGTCGCCGCGCTGATCGCCGCCAGCGCCGCGCCCTGCGGCAGGGCAAGCCGCAGGCCCAGACCCGGCCGCAGCCAGTACAGGCCACGCATCAGCAGTGCGGCGAGTCCGGCGACCAGGCCAATATGCAGCCCGGATATCGCAAACAGATGGCTAAGTCCGGTCGCCCGCAGCCGGTCCCAGGCAGCATCGTCGAGAGCGCGGGTATCGCCTACCGCAAGCGCGCGCAGCAGACCGCCAGCCGGCGCCCCGCTCGCCTCGATGCGTTCGGCCAGGCGAGCGCGCAGCGCGTCGAGGCCGCCGTGTTCGGCGATGCGTTCGGCCCTGCCGGCGACGCTGCCCAGGGCGACGATGCGCTGCGCCAGCGCGTGCCGCTCGAAGTCGAATCCGCCGGGATTGCGCAAGCCCCTTGGCGGACGCAGGCGCAGCGGCAGTCGCCACTGCTCACCCGGCGCGACGTCAGCAGCTTCGGGCCCGAACCAGCTGATCTGCAGGCGCTCGCCGACCAACTCGGGATAGCCATCCGGCGCCGCCACGACCCGCGCCGCAAATCGAGTGGCGTACTCGTCTTGCTCGGGCAAGCCCTGCACGCGGACGTCAACAACCAGCAGTTCCGGCGAGGCGTCCCCGCTCCAGCGCGACTGCAGGGCCAGCTGGGCGACGCTGCCGGTCCAGCCGATTGCCAGCAAGGCCAGCGCCAACCAGCGCAGGCGCATGCCGCGGGCGAACAGCGCGAAGAGGCCGACGACCAGCAGCGACGCGCTCAGCCAGAGCGGCGCCAGCTTCGGCAGCTGCAGGTAAAGCACGGCAACTGCCAGCAGCCAGAACGCCTGGCCGGGGCCGAGCGGCGCGCGCTGCACGGCCGGTCCCGAGCCCTGGCTCACTCCCCGGCAGGCGCCAGGGTGTGCAGGCTGCCGTCGACCAGTTCGAGGGTGCGATCGAGCTGGCGGGCCAGCGCGCGGTCGTGGGTGACCAGGACGAAGCTGGTGCCAACTTCGCGGTTGAGCTCGCGCATCAGGGCGAACACCGATGCGGCGGTGCGCGCATCGAGATTGCCGGTCGGCTCGTCGCCGAGCACACACGCCGGGCGGGTGATCAGGGCGCGGGCCACCGCGCAGCGCTGCCGTTCACCGCCGCTGAGCTCGCCCGGCTTGTGGGCCAGTCGCTGGCCGAGGCCGACGCGCTCGAGCAGAGCGCTGGCCCGCGATGCTGCCTCGGCCTTGGGCGTGCCGCCGATCATCAACGGCATCATCACGTTCTCCTGCGCGCTGAACTCCGGCAGCAGATGGTGAAACTGGTAGATAAAGCCCAGCGCACGATTGCGCAGGCGACCGCGATCCGCATCGGACAGCGCCGACATGCGCTCACCCGCTACCCAGACCTCGCCGGCGCTGGCAGCGTCGAGTCCGCCGAGGATGTGCAGCAGGGTGCTCTTTCCGGCGCCCGACGCGCCAACGATAGCCACGGTCTCGCCGGCCTTGACCTCCAGCGCCAGATCCTCGAATACCCGGGTGTTGAGGCCACCTTCGCTGTAGGTCTTGGAAAGGCCAGCGCAGCGCAGCACGCTGCCTGCCGCCGCGCTCACTGCCAAGGGCTGCTGATCCTGCATCCGGTCACTCATAGCGCAGCGCCGCGGCAGGGTCGACGCGCGATGCGCGCCAGGCCGGATAGATCGTTGCAAGGGTGCACAGGACAAAGGCCACCACGGCGATCGACAGCACGTCCTCCTGGCGCAGCAGGGTCGGGATGCCGCCGCTGATGTAGTAGACGTCCGAGGGCAGCGCCTCGAATCCGAAGGTGCGCTCAAGCGTCTGCACCACGCCCTGCAGGTTCAGCGTGAGCAGAACTCCCCCGAGCAAACCGCTGGCGATGCCGACCACGCCGATCAGCGAGCCCTGGACGATGAACGCGCCCATCACCTGGCGCGGGGTCATTCCCAGCGTGCGCAGGATGGCGATATCGGACTGTTTGTCGGTGACCAGCATGACCAGCGAAGAAACCAGGTTGAAGGCGGCCACGGCAACGATCAGCGAGAGGATGATGAACATCACCGTCTTCTCGGTGCGGATGGCGCGGAAGAAGTTGCTGTGCTCGCGGGTCCAGTCGCGGACCCGGTAGTAGTCGCCCAACTCGGTGGCCAGAACGTCGCCCAGATCACGGGCGACTTCCCAGGCGCGGAACATGTCGGTGAGCTTGAGCCGGATGCCGCTGACCCCGTCACCCAGGCGCATCAGCTTCTGCGCGTCCTGCATGTGGATCAGGGCCATGCCCAGGTCGTACTGCTGGGCACCGACCTCGAACACGCCGACCACGTTGAAGCGGCGCATCTGCGGCAGTGAGCCAACCGGCGTACTGCGAAATTCGGGAACGTAGACGGTGATCTTGTCGCCCGGCGCGACGCCCAGCCACAGCGCAAGCTCGGCACCCAACACGATATTGAAGCTGCCGGGGACCAGCGCATCCAGGCTGCCCTGCTTCATGTTCTCGGCGATGTCCGACACAGCGGACTCCTCGCCGGGCAGCACGCCGCGAAGGATCGCGCCCTGCACGCTCGCCCCCTGCAGCATGGCCTCGCCTTCCACATAGGGTGCCGCGCCCAGCACTCGGGCGTCGCGACGCGCCAGCTCAACCGCACGCGGCCAGTCTTCCAGATCGTTGCCAGCGCCGGCGACCGTGGCGTGCGCGACCATACCCAGGATCCGCGTGCGCAGCTCCTGCTCGAATCCGTTCATCACCGAGATCACCGTGATCAAGACGGTGACACCGAGGGCGATGCCGAGCATCGAGACTGCGGAGATGAAGGAGATGAAGTGATTGCGTCGCTTGGCCCGGGTGTAGCGCAGGCCAAGCGCCAGCGGCAATGGATGGAACATGGGGTAACCGTGGACGGAGCAGGCCGCAGCTTACACGCTGACCGCCGGCGCGGGGCGTCCGGCGGCGAGCATCCGCAGCAGCTGGCGCCGTCGTTCAGCGGGCAGCTGAAAAGGCAGCAAGGCGATCCGCCGCAGCGCCTCGTTGTTGTCGAGCGCAAGCAGGATCATCCATGGCCCATAGCGTCGGTGACCGGCATAGCGCAGCACACACGCGCCGTCCGCGTACTCCACTGCGAGGCTGCCGTTCGGCTCCCGCAGCAGGGCAATAGCGCGCGGCTGTCGCGCCAGCCCTAGCGCGCTTGCGCCGAGGGCAAGCGCCCACAGGGTCAGTGCCAAGGCGGCAGGCAGGTCGCTGAGCAGGACTCCGACAAGGGCAGCCGCAGCGAGCAGGGCAAGCAGGAGTCTGTGCGGACCCTGCGGGCTGGGCAGCTCAAGCCGGGAGCGAACCGATGCGTTCAATGATCTTCAGCAGGGCCGGATCATCAACCGCCTCGCGGCCCATGAACCAGCGCCATAGACGGTCGTCCTCGGTCTCCAGAAGGCGCTCGAAATCAGCCCGTTCGCTGACATCTGCGGCCAGCCAGCGCTGATCCAGGTAGCGCAGCATCAGCTGGTCCAGTTCGCGCATCCCACGCCGGCAGCGCCAACGCAGGCGGCGCAGCTCGGCGGCCAGCTCGGGCGTGCTCTGCTCGGATTCTGCCATCAGGGCCTCGACGGGAAACGCTGCCGCATGCTCGCGCGAGGCGCTGCCGGTGCGAGGGCGGCGCGATCAGGCACCGCGCCGCTGCATCATCAGCTTCTTGATCTCGCCGATCGCCTGGGCCGGATTCAGGCCCTTCGGGCAGGTCCGCGCGCAGTTCATGATCGTGTGGCAGCGATACAGGCGGAACGGATCCTCCAGGTCATCGAGCCGCGCGCCGGTGTCCTCGTCGCGCGAATCGACGATCCAGCGGTAGGCCTGCAGCAGGATCGCCGGGCCCAGATAACGATCACCGTTCCACCAGTAGCTCGGGCAGGAGGTGCTGCAGCAGGCGCACAGGATGCACTCATACAGGCCATCGAGCTTCTTGCGCTCCTCCGGCGACTGCAGGCGCTCACGATCCGGCGGCGCCGCGCTCTGCGTGCGCAGCCAGGGCTTGATCGAGGCGTACTGCGCGTAGAAATGACTGAGATCGGGAACCAGATCCTTGACCACGTCCATGTGCGGGAGCGGATAGATCGGCACCGTTCCGCCGCGGCACTCATCGACCGCCTTGGTACAGGCCAGGGTGTTGGTGCCATCGATGTTCATCGCACAGGAACCACAGATTCCCTCGCGACAGGAGCGGCGGAAGGTCAGGGTCGGGTCGATCTCGTTCTTGATCTTGATCAGCGCGTCCAGAACCATCGGTCCGCAGCTGCCCATGTCGACCTCATAGGTGTCGACACGCGGATTCTGGCCGTCGTCCGGATTCCAGCGGTAGACCTTGAAGGTGCGCACCTTGCCCTTGGCATCCTTTGCCGGGAAATGCTTGCCCTTCTGGATCTTGGAGTTCTTCGGGAGGGTGAATTCGGCCATTGGCTTGCAATCCGTGATTCGTGATTGGTGATTCGTGGTTGGTCAAAATCGGGATCGTGCTGAGGACTGGCTCTTGCTCTAACGAATCACCAATCACCGTTCACGAATCACCTGTCTATCAGTAGGTTCGCGCCTTGGGCGGCACGGCCTCTACGTCCTTGCTCAGGGTGTACATATGCACCGGACGGTAGTCGATACGCGTCTCGCCCTTGTCGTCGATCCAGCACAGAGTGTGCTTGTGCCAATCGTTGTCGTCGCGATCGGGGAAGTTCTCGTGAGCATGGGCGCCGCGGGATTCCTTGCGGTTCTCCGCCGACACCAGGGTCACCACCGCCTGCGAGAGCAGGTTCTGCAGCTCCAGCGTCTCGATCAGGTCGGAGTTCCAGATCATCGAGCGATCCTGGATCGAGACATCCTCGAAGCCGGCGTGGATGCCGCGGATCTTCTGCATGCCCTCGGCCAGCGACTCGCTGGTGCGGAACACCGCTGCGTGATCCTGCATGGTGCGCTGCATGCGGTTGCGCAGCTCGGCCGTCGACGTGCTGCCCTTGGCGTGGCGGATCTTGTCGAGGTTGGCCAGCGCCTTGTCGCAGGCGGTGCTCGGCAGGCTCTTGTGCGAGGCATTCGGCTTGATGGTCTCGGCGCAGCGGTTGGCTACCGCGCGACCGAACACCACCAGATCAAGCAGCGAGTTCGAACCCAGGCGGTTGGCGCCATGCACCGAAACACAGGCCGCTTCGCCGATCGAGTAGAGACCCGGAACGACGTGATCCGGATTGCCATCCTTGAGCGTGACCACCTCGCCGTGATAGTTGGTCTGCAGGCCGCCCATGTTGTAGTGGACCGTGGGCAGCACCGGAATCGGCTGCTTGCTGACATCGACGCCGGCGAAGATCTTCGCGGTTTCGGCGATGCCGGGCAGCTTCTCGTTGATCACCTCGGGGCCGAGGTGCATCAGATTGAGGTGAATGTGGTCGTTGTCCGACCCCACGCCGCGGCCTTCGCGGATCTCGATGGTCATCGAGCGCGAGACCACGTCGCGCGAGGCGAGATCCTTGGCATTGGGCGCGTAGCGCTCCATGAAGCGCTCGCCCTTGGAGTTGGTCAGGTAACCACCCTCGCCACGCACGCCCTCGGTGATCAGACAGCCGGCACCATAGATGCCGGTCGGGTGGAACTGGACGAACTCCATGTCCTGCAGGGGAAGGCCGGCGCGCAGTGCCATGCCGCCGCCGTCACCGGTACAGGTGTGCGCCGAGGTCGCCGAGAAGTAGGCGCGGCCGTAACCGCCGGTGGCCAGCACCACGCCCTGGGCGCGGAACAGATGCAGCTCGCCGGTGGACATGTCCATGGTCAGCACGCCGCGACAGGCGCCCTCCTCGTCCATGATCAGGTCGAGGGCGAAGTACTCGATGAAGAAGCGCGCATCATGCGCCAGCGACTGCTGGTACAGGGTGTGCAGGATGGCGTGCCCGGTGCGGTCGGCGGCAGCGCAGGTGCGCTGCGCGGTGCCCTTGCCGTAATGCGTGGTCATGCCGCCGAACGGGCGCTGATAGATCTTGCCGTCCTCGGTGCGCGAGAACGGCACACCGTAGTGTTCAAGCTCGATGATTGCCGGGATCGCCTCGCGGCACATGTACTCGATGGCGTCCTGGTCGCCGAGCCAGTCGGAACCCTTGATGGTGTCGTAGAAGTGGAAGCGCCAGTCGTCCTCGCCCATGTTGCCGAGCGCGGCAGACACGCCACCCTGCGCGGCGACGGTGTGCGAGCGGGTCGGGAAGACCTTGCTGATGCAGGCCGTGTTGAGGCCCTTGGCAGCCAGTCCGAAAGTGGCGCGCAGGCCGGCTCCGCCGGCGCCGACGACAACCATGTCGTACTTGTGTTCGGTGATCTTGTAAGCGGTCATCTAAGGCTCATCCGGTGAACACGATGCGACCGATGGCGATCGCGGAGGCCAGGGCGGCCAGGGCACAGGCGAACAACACGATCACCTGCAGCGTCACTTCAAGCCAGTGGGTGTGGACGTAGTCTTCGATCACCACCTGCAGGCCGAGACGCGCGTGCCAGAACAAAGAGAATACGAAAGCCAGCATCAGCACCGCGTTGACGGGCTGGGCAAGTATGGCGCGTACCGTAAAGGCGTCGGCACCGACCATGCCGACTGCGACCCAGATGAACCACGGCGTCAACAGGGCCAGGGCAATGGCGGTCAGGCGCTGCAGCCACCAGTGATGGGTGCCGTTCTTTGCTGAGCCCAGTCCGCGGGCACGCGCGATCGGATGCTGCAGGCTCATGCCGCACCTCCGGCGCGCAGCGCGGCAAACCAGATGCCGGCGGTGATCAGCACGGTCAGCACCAGCACGCTCCAGCCGGTCGCGTAGACCTTGGGTATCTCGTAGCCGTAGCCGATGTCCCAGAGCAGGTGGCGAATGCCGTTGAGCAGGTGGTACACCAGACACGCGCTGAACGCGGCCACCACCAGCTGCCCGAACGGCGAGGCGATCAGCCCGGCAACGTTGGCGTAGGTCTCCCCGCCGGTAGCCACCGCGACCAGCCACCAGGCGACGCCGAAAGCGCCGACCGCCAGGGCCACGCCAGTGGCGCGATGCAGGATCGACATCACCATGGTGATCTGCCAGCGATACACCTGCAGATGGGGGGACATTGGACGTGCGCGATTGCTCGAAGTCACGGTGTGGCTCGCTCTGGTCATGTGTTGAAACGGGATGAATGTGGGCTGCGCTCAGAAGTCGATGCAGCGGCCGTTCTTTTCCCAGTCGCCATAGCGGGTCGGGTCCGGCCCATCCCGGCCGCCGACCTCCTTGGGCTTGCTGTCCTGCTCGGTGCCGATGCTGCAGTCCTCGCGCTCGTCCTCCCCCGAAGACGCCACGTTCTGCTCCTGCCCTGTCATGATTGGCACCTCTACAGATCGAACAAGGTTAATACGCACCCCCATGCCGAGCAAGCAAAGCTCTTTCGAAGCCAGTCTGCCGGAGGAGGCAGCGAACGGTCAGCTGCAGCGAATGGCCCGGGTCATGGTCGAAGGGCCGGAGGCGTCAGCGTTCCTGCAGCGACAGTGTACGAGCGACGTGCGTCTGCTTGGCGTGGACGGCGACATGCAGTGGTCCCTGCTGCTCAGCGCCAAGGGCCGCGTGCTGCATCTGTTCCGACTGTTGCGTTCGGCGGCTGATCGATTCTTCTTGCTCGCCGCTGATGACGATAGCCAGACGCTGGCGCAGACCCTGCAGCGCTTCGTCCTGCGCAGCAAGCTGCAGGTCACGCCCCAGCCAGGACCGCTGCGCGCGGCGATCGGCCCGCAGCCCGAGAACGGCGGCCCTTGGCTTGCCTGGGACGCCGGACGCTGGATTGCAGCGGACCAGGCCCCGGGGCAAAGCGCCCCGGAGCTCGATGCAGCCTGGCAGCATCTGGACACGCTGCGCGGCATCCCGCGCATCGACCCTGCCCTGGCCGATCGCTACACGCCGCAGATGCTCTCGTTGCAGACCCTGCAAGCGTTCAGCCTTGCCAAGGGATGCTATCCGGGCCAGGAGATCGTCGCACGCACGCATTACCTCGGTCAGCAGAAGCGGGCCCTGCTGCGAGTGGAAGCACTACGCAGCCTGCGCGTCGGAGAAGCGCTGCAGGCGGACGGCAAGCAAGTGGGAGAGCTGATCCAGGTAGCGGATCGCCATCCCTTGCTCGGCTTGGCGGTAGCAGCACAGGTCCCGGCGGGCGCTGTGCTGACGCTTGAGGACGGCAGCCCGCTTAATGCTCATTCCGTCTCGGCCGAGGCATGAGCCGGATTGGAAACGCTTCGGCTTTCTGCTATAGCCGGGGGCGTGGGCGGGTACGAAGACAAGGACAGGGAGGATTCGCGATGATTCGTGCGATGTTGTTTGTCATGGCCTGCGTGATGGCCTGCGCCCCGGGCGCGGCGCACGCGCAAGGCGCTCCGGTCGAGAGCCAGACCTTCCGCATCGCGGTCGAGCCCTCCTACCCACCCGATCAGGCTCAGGAAGTCTATCGTCCGCTGCTCGACTACCTGGCCAAGGAAACCGGGCAGAAGTTCGAGCTGGTCGCGGTGCGCAACTACCACTTCTACTGGCGTGACCTGCGCAAGGATCCGGAGATCGACTTCGCCTTCGAGGACGCGCATTTCACCGAGTACCGGATGCAGCGCGAAGGCTTCATTCCGCTGGCGCGCAAAGCCGAGCCCTCGGTCTACGTGCTGGTCGCCGACCCTGAAGTCGCCGAGCAAGGCATCAACGGCCTGGTCGGGCGCAGCGTGGTCTCGATGCCCTCGCCAAGCCTTGGTTTCGCCGCGCTCGCCGCGCTGTTCACCAACCCGATCTCGCAGCCCGAGATCCGCTCCGAGGCAAGCACCTGGCGCGATGGCGTCGAGATGGTTTTCTCCGGCGACGCAGTGGCCGCGATGATTCCCGAGTTCATCGCCCAGCAGTATCCGAATCTGGTTGAGGTTGCCCGCTCTGAGCCGCTTACCGGCGCCGCGGTATCGGCATCACCCGAGGTGCCCGAAGCGGTCCGCGTGGCAGTGCGCGAGGCCCTGCTCAAGCTGACCGAGGACCCCTCCTCGTTCGACATCCTTGCCGAGCTGGGCATGAGCGCCTTCGTGCCCGCCGATGCAGCCGAATATGCGGGCAGCGAGTCCATGCTGTCGGGCTTCTTCGGCTACAAGCCGGTCGAGTAGCACTGCTCCGGCGCGCAGCGATCACCGCTACGCAGTCTGCTCAGTCGAAGCTGCGCTTAAGCGCCTCGTAGGCATCGCGCTGCTTTTGCTCGCGGGCTGCC
>CAYGMG010000059.1:0-21491 GCA_964350895.1 uncultured Lysobacter sp. | reverse complement strand
GGTTCGAAACGCTGTTGACCTTGATCCTGATCTTGCTTCGCAGAAAAACCGCCGCCAGCAATGCGAGAAGAGCGCATTTGAGTTCGCTGCGCGAACGGCAAATTTGCACCCGAATCCACCCTTCCGCACCGGGCGGCGGCTGCCCTGCGCCCGCTGCCGATCGCCGGACCCATCGCGCTGACTTGGTATCCTGAGCGCCTTCCGCCATCAAGGAGCTCTCGATGCCGCTGCCCGACACTTTCCGCGCCTTCCGCATCCACTCCTCCGGACGCGATGACTACCGCGCCGGCATCGAGTCGATGAAACTCGATGCCTTGTCGCCGGGTGAGGTGGTGATCAAGTCGGCGTTCTCTTCGGTGAACTACAAGGACGCCCTGGCAGGCACTGGCAAGGGGCGCATCCTGCGCCGGTTTCCGCTCAATGGCGGCATCGACGTCGCCGGCCACGTGGTGGCTTCCAGCGACCCGGCATTCAAGGAGGGTGATGCGGTGCTGTGCACCGGCTCGGGCCTGTCCGAGACCCGCGACGGCGGCTTTGCCGAATACGCGCGGCTGGAGGCGAAGTGGACCATCCCCTTGCCCGCCGGGCTATCTCTTGAGGAAAGCATGGTGATCGGTACCGCAGGCTTTACCGCGGCGCTGGCCCTGTATCGCATGGAGCAGAACGGCCAGACCCCGGACATGGGCCCGGTGGTCGTGACCGGCGCCAGCGGCGGAGTCGGCATGCTGGCGCTGGATGTTCTCAGCCGCGCCGGCTACGAGGCACACGCGATCACCGGCAAGTTCGAGCAGCTGGACTTTCTCACCGGCATCGGCGCCGGGCAGGTGATCTCGCGCAAGGACCTGCACTGGGGCCAGAACCCGCTGGAGAAGGCCAGCTGGGCCGGCGCCATCGACAATGTCGGCGATGAGATGCTGGCCGGGCTGACCCGGGTCATCCAGCCCTACGGCAATATCGCCAGCTGCGGGCTGGCCGGAGGCCATGCGCTGGCGACCACGGTCATGCCCTTCATCATCCGCGGTGTTTCCCTACTCGGCATCGCCTCGTCGGGCACCGCTCGCGATATCCGCGATGCAGTCTGGCAGCGCCTGGCCGGCCCTTGGAAGCCAGCCCACCTCGATCGCATCCGCACCCGAGAAGTCGATCTGGACGGTCTCTCCGGAGTTTTCGAGGGCATGCTGGCCGGCGGTTCCTTTGGCCGCACCCTGGTTCGCATCGATGGCTGAGACGAAACTCGACGGGAGGCTGGCTTACCGGGAACCGCCGGCCTGTTTGGGGCGCTCGGTTGACGGTATCATCGCGCTTTGGCCGCACCCGCGGCATGGACTACCCGGGGAGACCTCATGGCACGAGTTCTGATCGTCGACGATTCACCGTCGCAGCTGATGGGCATGCGACGCATCGTCGAGAAGCTGGGTCACGACATCCTGACGGCCGAGGACGGCCAGCAGGGGGTGGAAGTCGCCAAGCGCGAGATTCCCGACCTGATCCTCATGGACGTGGTGATGCCGAACCTCAATGGCTTCCAGGCAACCCGTTCCATTTCCAAGGAGCCCAGCACCTCGCATATCCCGATCATCCTGGTTACCACCAAGGATCAGGAAACCGACAAGGTGTGGGGCATGCGCCAGGGTGCCAAGGCCTACCTGACCAAGCCGGTCAATGAGGCTGCCCTGGTCAAGCTGGTCAAGGAACTGCTGCCGGAGTAGGCAGCGGACCTTCGATCAACGCGCACCAGGCCCGCCGCAAGGCGGGCTTGGTTTTTGGGGGAACGCCAAGGATCCGAGCCTCCAGGTTTGGCGCAGATTTGCCGTTCGTCGAGGCCCATCCCTTGCGCCGGCTTTCTGTGGGAGCGGATCGTATCCGCGACCGCAGCGCGACAGGATTGCCACTGATTGCGGTCAGATCGAGGCGTCGCGGTCGCGGATACGATCCGCTCCCACAACAGCTCGCTGACCAGCACCGCGAACCTCCGGTTTGCGCCCCAATCCGACCCTCATCCTTGCTCGCCCGCCACCGCTGCGGCGTAAGTCTGGCCCCAACTGCGGTCAAGGCGAATTGCTGCGGTCGCGGGCAATCCCGTTCCTGCAAGAATGTTGCGTCGCCTTGGGACCGACCTTTGCGATCGCGAACATTGCGCCTTCGGCGAACCGCAGCCAGCCGCCGCTATCGGCCCGCCGCAGCCGCAGCCTCGCGGTTGTCGACCGGGTCGCTCAGCGGTATGAACTCGGCACCGCTGCGCTGCCAGCGGCCGCCGGCGGCGCCGGGGTAGCTGATATCGCTATCCAGGCGCAGATGCTGCGGGGTTCGGAAGTGCAGCAGGGCACTACCGGCGACCTCCGATGTGACCGGGTTGGACACCGCGTCGCAGTCCGGGCAGAAGCCGCGGAAGCTGGACAAGGTGATCTCCGAGACATCCGCACCGCTGCCCTGACCCAGAGCCCAGCGCAGGGTGCCGGCGGCGTCGTAGTAGTAGAGCGCCATCGCCGTCACCTCGCCGCGTCGGGCAATGCTGGCGCCATTGCCGCTTTCGGCTGGCGGAAACCAGCTGCCGGTGACCTCCACCCGTGGCTCGCTGCCACTGAAATCGAGCGCCCGAACCAGCTCGCTGCCGGCGGGGCCACTGCCGAACTGCCAACCCAGGGTGGCTTCGACATCGGAGGTGAACAGCAGGCTGACCGTGCCGACCACCGGATTGCTGATCGCTCCGCTGGCCGGATCTCGGCGCGCGGTGAGCAGCTCGGCGCGCCAAAGCGGACCGGTTAGCGGCCCTGAAGCAAGGTAGGCGGTCGGCTGGCCATCCTCGGCATAGGTGTACCAAAGCAAAGTGAGCACGTTGCCCGCGGTCTGCAGATCGATGCCATGGCCATCGCGGGCGGGCTGCCAGAAGCCGCGCCAGGGATTCACACCTTGTTCCACCGCACCGATGTCGCAGCGAGGCGTCGCGCCGCTGGTGGGAGTCTGCGGCCGCGGCGCGCCGCGCTGGTCCACCGCATCGCAACCCGCACCGGCATCGACCAGTTCAGCGGGCGGCATCTGCCACGCGAGATCCGGACCGCTGCGCGCCGGCGGAGCGAGGCCCAGCGCGGAGTCGCTCGGCTGAGCGGCGAAGCAGCTGAAGCGGATGGTCGGAAATACGTTGTGACCAAGGCTGCGCACGCCCTGGCAGGCCGGCTGAGGCAGAAAGCCAGGGGCCGGCGCCTCGTAGTAGACGCTTCCCTGCAGGCTGCTGGCACCGCGGATCAGCGCCGAGGGAAAGCCGTCGAGACTGATGCCGGACAGCGCTGACTCCTGCGAATCGGTGAACTGCAGCAGGGCGCCTGGGGTATCCGGCGCGCCGCCGACGCCAAGCAGGCTGCTCGTAGCGATCTCCGCGCGCGCGACTTCGACCGCAGCGAAGTTGCCGCCGCCTCCGGGCTGGCTGACCTGCATGTCGAGCAGTGCCGACTGGCTAAGCTGCAAGGTCGCGACGCCGGTGATGGCCTTGCTACCAGCATCGCGAAGGATCGTGCGCTGCAGGCTGAGCGACTGTCCATCGCCCTCGATCAGCACGGGCACCTCGCCGGATTCGCGTTCGCCGCTGAGCTGCAGATCGCGCAACTCGACGGCGCCGCTGCCGCCAAGGGCCACTACGCTGCAGCTGCTGCTGCCCGGCTCCAGGCGCGCACGATTGCCGTACACCCGCAGCGGCGCTTCCATGTCGAACTGCTGGCAAACGGTCAGCGGGTTGCTCGGGCCGCGATAGCTGCGGCCTCCATCCAGCACCAGGTCACGCTGCGTGGCACCGCTCGCCGCCAGCGTTTGCAGCGCGCTTCGCGGGTCCTCGGCACTGCGCACGACCGCGTGCCCGGCGCGATCGTTGTCGAGCACCAGGACGCTGCCCGACAGCAGCGGTGGACCATCGGTGGCGCCGGCGACGTGCACCTCCCAGGCGAGGCTTCGCTCGCCGTCTTGCAACACGTTGTCGCTAATCGGCAGACGCAGCAGGCGCTCGCCGCTTTCAGCCGAGGCATACGTGATGCTGGCCTCGTCAGAGCCAGCGACCCGCCCGACCAGCTGCAGCGCGCCATCGCTGTGAGCGGCACTACGCAGCAGCAGCAGGGCGAGCGCATCGCCCTCGCCGGCCCGGGCCGCCGCGTCCAGCAGGGTCACCGACTGCGGATTGCCGGCCGCGGACACCCGCAGCGCAGCGGTCAGCCGATCCGCGCCTCCGCTGTCGCCCGGATTGCCGGCGCTATCTTCCCAGGCGCTCCAGGCGCCATCCTGCCAGTCGACCGGCGAGGCGGGGTCGGCATCAAGGGCCAGGCCCACCATGTCGGTGGTTTCCACTTCGAAACGAAGTTCGCCGGGGATGTTTGGCACATAGGTGAAACGATAGGTGTCGTCGCGGTAGCGAGCAAACCCGGACGCAGCAAGCCAGGCTCCGCCCTGCGTGTCGACGCTCTCGGTGGCGCCCGCGCCGAGAATGCGGCGAACGGTCGGCGCGCTCGACGTATTCAGGCCGGGCAGCGAGGCCACCGATCCGCTGCCGTCGCGATAGCGCATCGGCTTGCTGAACACCAGATCGATACTCAGCGCCTGCCCCGGCGCGGGCTCGGCCAAGGTGCTGCTGATCAAGCTGCGCCTGCCGGTTGCCGGATCGCGCTCCCAGCGCTGCTCCTGAAGCAGCTCGCCGGTGCTCGAATCGCTTATCCGCATCGCACGCAGATGCGGCGCGCCGGACATGAAGTAGAAACTGACCAGGAAACTTTCAGCCCAGGCCTCGCGTACTCGGCGCACCTGCGAGTCAGGAAGCACGAAACCGCTGTGGCTGGCGCCGGTGCCGCCGTACTCGGCGCCGCTGTTCTGCGGCTCCAGCTCCAGCGTCCAGGCGGGCACCAGCCATTCGTAGGCGAAATACTCGGCGGCAGCGCCAATGCCGGAGTTGGGCGGATCCGGGATGTCCACGTAGAAGGCGCCATTCGCCCCGCCCTGCGCGGTCGGGACATTGGCGTGGTGGTTGCTGATCACCGAGAGCAGGCGGGTCTGAATGCTGTTCAGCCGCGAGCGCCCGGTATTCGAGGAGAAGAACACGCGACTGAAGGTGTGTACGTCGACCCCGAGCCGGATGCGGCTGGCCGGTGCCAACTGGGCCGCCTGCACCAGGGCCTGGCTCTCCGGCTCGGAATGCGCCGCGGCACCGCGGAAGGTGAGGTCATTGGGATTGGTCAACTGGCCACCATTGGTGACCGTGCCCCAGAACGGCGGATGATTGCGGTTGAGATCGATGCCGCCAAGGTGATCAAACAGAGTCTGCAGGGTTTCATCCACCCCCCGCATGTTCTTGCGCCGCATGCGGCCATCCCGCGGCCAGCTGCTCGATCGCGGATCCTGGCCGAGCAGCGCCTGATCCGGAAAGCGCTGGGTCTGGGCGAAACCATCGACATTGTTGACCGGGATGATCACCAGCCGGGTGTTGTCGAGCAGGTAGCGCACCAGTCCCTGGTCAGCGCTGCCCTCCACCATGCGTTCCACCAGATAGGTCGACACCTCGGGCGTGCCCCATTCGCGGGCGTGGATGCCGGCATTGATGAAGAAGGCGGCCTCCGGACGGCCCTCGACATCCACACCGTCCGCATCCGAGACGACATAGGCACGCACGGTTCGGCCGTTGAAAGTCTGCCCGACGTCATGCCCAGCGAGATCTGCCGAATCGTCATCCAGCAGGCGCAGGCGAGCGTCGAGGCTGGCGTAGTCGCGGAAGCCGTCGACCGGGGTCAGCGAGGCCACCGGAATCGGCACCGGGTAACCCAAGGGTATGCGTTGCTCGCCGGCCTCGGTGTTGGTGTAGGTGAACAGGGTCTGCGCCCCGGCCGAGGCGACCAGACCGGCGGCGAGCGTGGCCAGAAGCAGCCGACGGCAGATCATGGCGTCACCTCCAGCGTCCAGCGCGCGCGCTGTTCGGGATCCCGGATCAGCAGCAGAAAGCGCTTCCAGCCTTGACGCTCGGCCTCGGTATCGAGGGCCTGGCGCAGAGCCTGGATCGCAGCGTGGTGCTCGGGCTGGGCAAGCGCGCGGGCAAGGCCGGCGGCCGTTGCGTCGCGCCGGCGCGGATCAGCAAGAGCCAAGCGCAGAGCCTCCACGCGCCCAGCCTCAAGGCGCTTGTCGGTCAAGGCCAGGCTCGCCGCGGAGCCTAGTTCGGCATCGAATTCCAGCGCGCCGAGCAGATTCTCGGCCTGCTCCACCGGCAGATCGGCAGCCAGCGCCAGGGCCTGCAGGCGAATTGCCGCCTTGTCCTGAGCCAATGCCTGCGCCAGCCATTCAGGGGCAGCGCGACGCTTGGCCAGCGCCAGCCAGAGCTCGGCCGCGACCTGCCCCGGCTCGACCTTGCCGACCGCATCCTGCAACGCAGCGAAATGTTCAGAATCGAGCAGGGCCACGGCATCGGCAGCGGCACTGCGGCCTTCCTCGTCCTTGGCGCGCAGCGCTTCGATAGCCGACGCCGGCGCGGCGATCCATCGCGATGCCCAAGCCTCGCGCTCGGCCGCAGCCGCCCAGATCCGACGCACGTCCCGCGCGCGCTGGGCTATGTCGAACATTGGCAGGTAGGCGGCGGCGCGGGTTTCCTCGTGCTGTCGATACACCAGAACTGGCTGTTTCACCGCCCAGTCGAGCAGGGCCGCGGCGGCATCGGTCGGCGGGCCGGCCAGCAGCGTCTCCAGCACCTGGGCAGTAGCCCACTCGCGCAGCAGGGGCGATGGCTCGGCAGCGAGCAGCGCGGCGGCGCGCTTGCCTTCGGCGCCATCCAGCGCAACGCGCGTCGCGTCGACAAGACGCATGCCGCGCTCGGCCTTTGCAACATCCAATGCGTGTTCGGGCCAGATCGCGGAACCTGCCGGCAGCTCGGTAACGACCGCACCGGCAGCGCCGCACAGGGCAGCCAGCGTCAGCGTGATAATCCATTTGCCATTCATTCCGGGGCCCTCGACGGCATGCTTCGTAATCGGAATCAGAGTGCCGTCACCCGGGAGGGCTGTCCAGTGCCGAAACTGTCGGTTGCGCGGGGCGCTGGCCGGCGCTATCGCTGGATCAGCATGCTCAAGCGCCGGCGAGCGCCTTGCTGGCAGGCTGAGACGCTGCGGAGAGCAGGTTGCCTGCCGCGCTCAGCGGCTCCACCGTCACCGCCACCTTGGGCAGATGCGCGCCACCGCCGAGGATCACCCCGCGCTGCGGCGACACGTCAGCGAAGTCGCGTCCCCAGCCAAGCAGAATGTGCTCGCTGTCGGGAATCAGGTTGTTGGTCGGGTCGAACTGCACCCAGCCCTGATTCGGGCAGTGCACCGCCACCCAGGCATGCGTGGCGTCAGCGCCGACCAGGCGCGGCTTGCCGGGCGGCGGCCTGGTCAGCAGGTAGCCGCTGAGGTAGCGCGCAGGCAGCCCCAACGCGCGCAGGCAGGCGATCATCAGGTGGGCGAAGTCCTGGCAGACGCCATGCCGGCTGGCCAGCACATCGGCCAGCGGGGTGGCTACCTGGGTGGCGCTGGCGTCGAAGCGGAAGCCGCCATGGATGCGCGCCATCAGGGCCTGGGCGCCAGCCAACAAGGGCTGACCTGGAGGGAAGCAGTCAGCGGCGAAGCGCCCAAAATCCTGCTTGACCGGGACGAAAGGCGACTGGAAACGGAATCGGCTGGCCTCGAGGATCTCGGCGCTCGGCGCACTGCCGGCATGGTAGCGATGCAGGTCGCGCGCCGACTCCCAGCCCGGCGAATCCTGCACATCGATCGCGGCCCGCGGACCGATCGCGACCTGCATGGCCATGCGCACCGCCAGCGCCTGGTGCGGCCGATCGAACTGCAGGCGAACCACCGGATTGCCGAAGGCATCCAGAGACTCGCTCTGGCGTCCCGGCTCGGGATCGCAGCGCAGCGACCAGTCCAGCAACTGCTGTCGCGGCAGTGGCCGCGGCGCCAGGTGCAGCAGCTGTTCGGACAGCGAGACGGGAGCTGCGTACTCGTAGAGCGTTTCGTGACTGACCCGGTAGTGCTGCAGGGACGGCTGGCTCAGCGCACTCATGCCGACACCGTCATCTGGCTGAGCTCATCGACCTGGGCGAAGTAGCGCAACACCAGGCGTTCCGACAGCTGGTGCAGGCCGGCTGCCAGCGCCTGCAGCAAGGCCGTCGTCGACGCCGCGTCGCCGACCTTGGAATCGAGCGCCTCAAGCGGCATCGCCTGCAGCCTTGTCAGCACCGGCTGCAGGTCGATCTGCTCATCTCCCGCCGTATCGAAACCGATCCTCGTCAGCGTGCCGATCAGTCGCTCGAGCTGGAAGACCAGCGCATGCGGGTTGTCGCCGTCCAGCAGCAGCAGGTCGAGCACCGGCGTGCGCTGCGGCGCCGAAAGATAGCGGGAACGATAGGTGATGGTGACATTGCCCAGCTCCAGCCACCAGCCAAGCGCCGCCGGGCTGACCGGTCCGGCGCGCAGCAGGGCCTGCACCAGGGCAGTCTGGTTCTGCAATCGCTCAAGGCTGCGACCGACAATCAGGAAGCGCCAGCCATCGTCGCGGGTCATGTCGTCCAGCGCAAAGCCGCTGAGCGCTGTGGTGGTCAGCAGCAGCCGATTGAGGAAGGCCGCGGCGCGTGCGCTGTCCACGCGCGGTCGCTGCAGGCTGGCAGCCTCGCGCTGCAGGTCCATGATCACCCGCCAGTTGTCCACCGACAGCCGACTGCGTACCTGAGTCGCCGACCAGCTCAGCCGGCGCAGGTTGGCGTGCAGACCAGGCGCCCACTCGGCATCCGCGACCGCGGTCAGCAAGTCGCGCCGCACGCGCCCGGAATCGGGCACCCTGCCCTGTCCTCGCGCGATATCGAGACCGATCGCGAACACCTCGGGGTCGAGGTCATCGTCGATCCGGCCAAGCAGGCTGCGCAGCAGGCGCGCCTGAGCATCGCAGCGCTCGCTGTAGCGGCCCAACCAGTACAGGTTCTCCACCGTGCGCGAAAGCAGATGCGGATCGTGGCGCACCACCCGTTGGGCCCGCGCACCGCGCGCCCGGTCGGCGCTTTCGGGAGCGGCGATCACCCAGGTGTCCTTGCTGCCGCCGCCGCGCTGGATCGACACAACCTGGGCCCCGTCCTGCTGGGCAACCCGGGTCAGCCCGCCCGGCATCACCCGATAGCCATCGACCGTCGCCACCGCATAGACCCGCATGGTCATCGCCCGTGCCACCACCGCTGCCTCGCCATCGCGGGCCCACACCGGAGACTGCGAGAGATGGACCAGCTCCTGCGCAACGTAGGCCCCGGGCCGCCGACGGATGCGCGCGCGCAGGGCGCGCAGGCCGGGCCGGTCGAGATCGGCGGCGAACACCGGTTCGAATCCCTGAGACGGATAGGCGGCCTTGATCACCAGGTTCGGCAGCTTGCGCAGCGCATCGCGCAGGACCGGCTCCTCGCCGCACCACCAGGTGGCCACCGAGGGCAGCTTGAGCGGCTCGCCCAGCCAGCGTTCGGCGATCGCCGGCAGAAAGCCCATCAGACCCGGCGACTCCAGCACACCCGCGCCCAGGCCGTTGGCCATCACTACCCGGCCGGCGCGCACGGCCTCCAGCAGGCCCGGAACACCGATTGCCGAATCGCCGCGCAGCTCGAGCGGGTCGCACCAGTCGTCATCGAGCCGGCGCAGGATGGCGTGCACGCGCTGCAGGCCATCCAGGGTCTTGAGGTAGACCGTGGCGTCGCGCACGGTGAGGTCCTGCCCTTCGACCAGGGTGAAGCCCAGCTGCCGGGCCAGATACACGTGCTCGAAATAGGTCTCGTTGAAACGTCCCGGCGTCAGCAGCACGACCAGCGGCGCCTCGCCAGACTCCTCGCACTGTGCGACCAGGCTGTCGTGCAGGGCGGCAAAGAAGCCATCCAGGCGACGGATGCCCAGTTCGCGATAGGGCTCGGGCAGGGCGCGGGCGACGATGTGCCGATTCTCCAGCGCATAGCCCGCTCCCGATGGTGACTGGGTGCGATCGCCGATCACCCACCAGCGGCCGTCCGGGGCGCGCGCGAGGTCGGCCGCATACAGGTGCAGCCAGGTATCACCGCGCGGTCGCACGCCCTGCATCGGCCAGAGGAAATTGCCGTGGCCAAAGACCAGGTCCGGCGGCAGCATTCCCTCGCTGAGCAGTGACTGCCGACCGTACAGATCGACCAGCACACGGTTCAGCAGCTCGGCCCGCTGTGCGATACCGGCGGCCAGTGGCGCCCATTCCTCGGCGCTGATCAGCTGTGGAAGCAGATCCAGCTCCCAGGGGCGGCTGTCGCCCTTGGGGTCGGCGTACACGTTGTAGGTGACGCCGTTTTCCTGAACCTGGCGGGCGACGAAGTCCCAGCGCTCGCGCAGCGCGTCCGGCGGCGTCTTCTGCAGTCGGTTGATCAGCCGCCGCCAGGGCGAACGCGGCAGGCCCGCGGCGTCGAGGCGCATTTCGTCATAGCGGTCGCTGGCAGGCTGGTACTGGGCGAGCAAGGGATGCATGGCGCCGTGAGGATCGATGACGGCGCAGTGTCACCGCTATGGCGGCCGGACGCCAGCGCCCGGCACGCGTGACGCGCGCTGCGTCCCGGTTTTCCCTTGCTGCCGGGCAGCGCCTCAGCGACGCCGCAGGTCGAGGGTGAACGGAAACTCGGCGCTTGCCGATTCCGGTGTCGCCGCCGCGATCTGGCCGCTGCGATGGCCCAAGCGGAAGAAGCGCGCCAATCGGCGGCTTTCGGCCTCAAAGGCATTGACCGGGAAACTGGTGTAGTTGCGTCCGCCCGGATGCGCGACGTGGTACTGGCATCCGCCCAGCGAGCGCTGCGACCACGTATCGACCAGGTCGAATGTCAGCGGCGCATGCGGTGCGATGTTCGGATGCAAGGCCGAGTAAGGCTGCCAGGCCCGATAGCGCACGCCGGCCACGTACTCGCCGACCGTCCCGGTCGGCCGCAGCGGCATCGCACGGCCGTTGCAGGTCAGCACGAAGCGGTCGGCAGGCAGGCCGGTGAGCCGTGCCTGCAGCCGCTCTACCGAGGAGTCCACATAGCGCACGGCTCCACCGGCAGCGCCCTCCTCGCCCATCACATGCCAGGGCTCAAGGGCGTGGCGCAGTTCCAGCCGGATGCCGTCGAGGGCATAGTCGCCCACCCGCGGGAAGCGGAACTCAAGGTGGGGAGCGAACCAGTCCGGCTGCAGCGGGTAACCTGCCGCTTGGCTTTCAGCAAGGACTTCGGCCAGATCCCGCTCGATGAAATACGGCAGCATGAAGCGGTCGTGCAGCTCGGTGCCCCAGCGGGCCAGGCGCGGCGGCG
Organism: uncultured Lysobacter sp.; assembly: GCA_964350895.1. Lineage (GTDB taxonomy): Bacteria > Pseudomonadota > Gammaproteobacteria > Xanthomonadales > Xanthomonadaceae > Pseudomarimonas. The sequence continues at coordinate 10,174 of CAYGMG010000059.1, read as the reverse complement.
CATAAGGCGTTTCCCAGAAGCGCGCAACCAGGACGCGCAGCAGCAGCTGCTGGGCCAGGCTCATCTGCGCATGCGGCGGCATCTCGAAAGCACGCAGCTCAAGCAGGCCAAGTCGGCCGGTCGGTCCGTCCGGCGAATACAGCTTGTCGATGCAGAACTCGGCGCGGTGGGTGTTGCCGCTGACGTCGGTGAGCAGGTTGCGCAGCAGACGATCAACCAGCCAGGGTTGCGGATCGCTGTCTGGCTCCGGCATCTGCTGGAAGGCGATCTCCAGCTCGTAGAGCGCGTCGTTGCGCGCCTCGTCGATGCGCGGCGCCTGCGAGGTCGGGCCGACGAACAGACCAGAGAACAGGTAGGACAGCGACGGGTGGTTGTGCCAGTAGGAAATCAGCGAGCGGAGCAGATCCGGGCGCCGCAGGAAGGGCGAGTCGAGCGGCGTCGCACCACCGAGTACGAAGTGGTTGCCGCCGCCGGTGCCGGTGTGTCGGCCGTCGACCATGAACTTCTCGGCAATGAGCCGCGAATTGCGCGCCGATTCGTACAGATGCGTGGTGCGATCGACCAGCTCGTCCCAGTTCGACGAAGGATGGATGTTGACTTCGATGACGCCCGGATCCGGGGTGATCCGGAAGCTCTCCAGGCGCGGGTCGCGAGGCGGCTCATAGCCTTCGATGACGACCGGGTGGCCGAGCGCTGCGGCGGTAGCCTCGATGGCGGCGATCAGTTCCAGGTAGTGGGCAAGTTCCGGCACCGGCGGCAGGAACAGGTACAGACGGCCGTCGCGCGGCTCCGCACACAGCGCCGTGCGGGTGATCTTGCGCGCCTCAGCCGGCGACGGCTGCCCGGCCGTCGACGGCTTGGCTGCGGAGGCGGCGATCCGTGCCGCACGGCTGGCACCGCTGGCTGCGGTCTCCGCGGGCTTCTCACGGACCCCGGCAATCTGCTTGCGCAATGCGGCATGGGTCGGCAGAGGAATCGGCGCAGCGGCCGGATCGCGCGGATGGAACCAGGGATAGTCGTTGTCCGACACCCAAGGCTGGGAATCCAGCGGAAGCCGGAAGCCGATCGGTGAGTCGCCCGGCATCAGCAGGCAGGTCTCGTTGCGCAGGAACCACGGCCCGGTCAGCCAGACGCCGTCTTCGATTCCCAGCGGCAGCACGTAGCCGACCACATGACCCAGGCCCTGATCGAAGATCTTCATCATCCGCGCGCGTTCAAGCGGATTCTTCAGCCGCGAATCGGCGGTATCGACATTGGCCGGCAGACAGCGCTCGCGCCACAGGTAGTAGAAGACGTCCTCGTAGGCAGGAAACGCCTGACCGCCGTCCAGACCCAGGCGACCGGCCAGCGCGCGGATAAACGTCTCGGCCATCGCTGGATCGGCGCCGTGCGCCTCCCGCTCATTGGCGAGCAAGGCAGGATCGCGCCACATCGGCTCGCCATCGCTGCGCCAGAAGCAGCTGAGCGACCAGCGCGGCAGCTGCTCGCCCGGATACCACTTGCCCTGGCCGAAATGCGCCAGCCCGTTTGCCGCGTAGCGCTGCTTGAGCTGCCAGTAGAGGTCCCCGGCCCGCTCGCGCTTGGTCGGCCCCAGCGCCTCGGTGTTCCATTCCGCGCCATCCGGATCGTCGATGGCGACGAAGGTCGGCTCGCCGCCCATGGTCAGGCGCACGTCGAGCGCAGCAAGCTTGTTGTCGATCCGCTGCCCCAGCGCTTCGATCGCCTGCCACTGCTCGGCGCTGTAGGGCTTGGTAACCCGCGGCGCCTCGGCAATCCGCTGCACCGACATGGCATGTTCGAACTCGACCTCGCACTTTTCCAGCGCGCCACTGATCGGCGCAGCCGAAGACGGCTCGGGCGTGCAGGCCAGCGGTATGTGGCCTTCGCCGGCGAGCAGGCCGGAGGTCGGATCAAGCCCGATCCAGCCCGCGCCCGGGAGGTACACCTCGCACCAGGCATGCAGGTCGGTGAAATCCGTCTCCGGGCCGCTGGGGCCGTCGAGGGACTTCTGGTCGGCGACCAGCTGGATCAGGTAGCCCGAAGCAAAGCGTGCGGCAAGCCCGAGATGACGCAGCAGCTGCACCAGCAGCCAGGACGAGTCACGGCAGGAGCCTGCGCCGCTGGTCAGGGTTTCCTCCGGCGTCTGCACGCCTGGCTCCATGCGGATCAGGTAGCGCACGTCCTGGCTGATCTGCTGGTTAATGCCGACCAGGAAGTCGATCGTGCGATCGGCCTGGCGCGGCACCTTGGCCAGATACTCGCGGAAACGCGGGGTCAGCGGCCCGGTCTTGAGGAAGGGTCTGAGTTCTTCTGCCAGCTCCTCGGCATACGGGAACGGAAAGCGCTCGGCGCGCGGCTCGAGAAAGAAGTCGAACGGATTGAGCACCGACATCTCAGCGACCAGGTCGACCTCGATGCGCAGCAGCTTCGTCTTGTCCGGAAACACCAGCCGCGCCAGATAGTTCGACTGCGGATCCTGCTGCCAATTGAGGAAGTGCTGCGCCGGCGTCACCTTCAGCGAATAGGACAGGATCCGGGTGCGGCAGTGCGGCGCGGGGCGCAGCCGCACGGTCTGCGGACCGAGCTCGATCCGGCGGTCGTAGCGGTAGGCGGTGACGTGGTTCAGCGCAATGTGGATCGACATGCATGGGCTCCGTCAGAGGGCGCCGGATGGCGGCGCGGGGCATGCGGGAAGCACGCCAGGACTGCGATGAGGCCAGTCAAGAGGTGTTTGCGGATGCGGCGCAGGCGGGCGTGAATCCATGACCAGCCTACACCCTCTCCCATCGAGCCCATCACCGGAGCGCGCAACCGATCACGCGAACACAAGGCCGGACAACGCCTGCCAGCAGGAATTAAGAGGGCGGGAACAGGGTCTTGCCTGACGCTGCGCCAAGCGCCACGTTGGGGCGGGATGGCGGGCTGCAACGGGCCAGCGCGGCGCGGGGAATCAGCCGATGCTTGGCAGGCGCGGCGAGCGCCGGCTCAGTAGCTGCACTGGAAGTAGAGGACGTCGTTCTGGTTCAGCGCGACGGTCTGGCCAAGGCTGATGGTGCCCGACTTGCGCAGGTGGATCTCGTCGCGATGCAGACGGATCTCATCGTCTTCGCCCAGCTTGACGTAGGTACCGTTGGTACTGCGGTCGGCGATGATGAAGTAGCCCTTCTTGAACTCGATCAGGGCGTGGTTGCGGCTGACCCATTCGGTCTCCACCACCAGCGAGTTGGTCGCATCGCGACCGACCGAGAACGGCTGGGAATTCTCGGTGAGTTCGATCACCTGGCCGCGGAAGCGCACGCTGAGCTTGACGTTGGTGGTGCCACCGTCGTCGATGCGGATGGCCTTCTGCACCGTGGTGACGTTGGAGGTGTCTTCCTGCCAGATGATGTCGACGATCTCGATCGGCAGCAGCTTGCCGCTGACCCGCGCACGGCCCAGCGAGCGGGAGCGGATGTTGCCGGCATTGGTCAGGTTCTTGAGCGTGCTGGCCGTGGTGACGATCTGCTCGCGCTTGGCCAGCGAGGCCATGCGCGCCGCGGTGTTGACCGAGTCACCGAAGACATCGCCGTCCTCGATCAGAGCATCGCCATGGTGCAGGCCGATGCGGATGCCGATGTTGTCCTTGACGAAGTTCATGTCATGCATGACCCGTGTCTGCATGTCGCAGGCGGAGAGCACGCCCTGCATGGCGCCCGGGAAGGTGCACATGACTTCGTCGCCGATGGTCTTGATGACCCGGCCGCCGTGGCGATTGCAGACTTCGGTCAGCGCGCCGAGTACGGCGGCGATGATCCGGCGCGCCTCGACGTCACCACGCTGTTCGAACAGCTTGGTGCTGCCACTGACGTCTGCGAACAGGGTGGTGAGCTGGGTCGGCTGACTCATGGTCCGGGATGATAGGGGAAGCGGACGGCGCCGTCACCCGGCCGTACAGGCGGGGTGATCAGACGGGAAATGACATTGCCCCCGCGGCGCGCTGGCGGCGGCTCGGGAGCGCCCGGGCAGCGCCGGGAGGCGGTCGGCGGGTCAAGACCCGCCCTACGCCAGCTCCCTGGCAGCCGCGACGATGTCGTCCTCGCCGGGCAAGACCAGCAGGGCCGCTCCCGCCAGCGGGGTATAGGTGTCAACGCCGACCACCCGGCGCAGCGGCAGGCTGCCAAGCCCCGCCTCCTGCAGCGCGGTGATGATGCCCTCGCCCACCCCGGCTGCGCGGCGCCCCTCGTCGACCACCAGCACCCGCTTTGCCTGCCGCGCCTGCGCGACGATGGCCGCCTCGTTGAGTGGCACCAGCCAGCGCAGGTCGAACACGCTTCCCTGCCAGCCAAGCTCGGCCTCGATCCGGCGCAGCGCGCGCAGGCTCATCGGCACGCCGTTGCCGAAGGTGAGGATGAGCAGGTCCTCACCCTCGCCGTACAGCCGGCCTTCGCCCAGCGGCATGGCCTCACCCGGGGCCGGATAGGCAGTCAACCAGCCGCCGTCGCCCGGCTCGTGGAGGTCCTTGGTCATGTACAGCGCGATCGGCTCGAGGAAGGCGCAGACCCGGCCGTCGACACGGGCCAGCGCGGCCAGGGTGCGCAGCATGTTGACCGCATCGTCACCGCGCGAGGGACAGCCGACCACCAGCCCGGGAATGTCGCGCAAGGCGGTGATCGAGTTGTCGTTGTGGAAGTGTCCGCCAAAGCCCTTCTGGTAGCCCAGCGAGGCGACCCGCATCAGCATCGGGTTGCGGAACTGGTCGTTGCTGAAGAACTGCAGCGAGCAGGCCTCACCGCGGATCTGGTCGCAGGCGTTGTGGAAGTAAGCCAGATACTGGATCTCCGGGATCGGCAGCATGCCAAGGTTGGCATAGCCCTGGGCCAGGCCAAGGATCATGGTCTCGTCGAGCAGGGTGTTGAACACGCGCTTGCCGCCGAAGGCCTTGAACAGGCCCTTGGTGACCGTGTAGACGCCGCCCTTCTGAGCCACGTCCTCACCAAACAAGAGCGACTCGGGATACTTGGCCAGCAGCTCGTGCAGGCCCTGGTTGATCTGGATCGCCAGATGCCGCGGCGGCTGCGCTTCGGGCAGCCTGCCCTCGCCGCCGAACACCTGCAGCCGGCGCTCGGCATAGTCGGCGCGAACGGCCTCGCTGCGCACCGCATCCGGGGTGTATGGCGCCAGCGTGCGGACGACCTCGGCAAGGGTGCTGATCTTGGGCCGGCGATCAGCCTCGGCAGCGGCGGCGAAACAGCGCTCGCGCATCGCCTTGTAGCGGTCGCAGATCTCGTCGGCGTCCATCAGCCCCGACTCCAGCGCGATCGCCGCCGAGCGCAGCAGGGGGTCGGTCGCCTCGACCGCCACCAGCTCTTCCACCGAGCGCCACTCGATCTCGAAGTCGGTGCCGGCGTGGCCCATGATCCGGGTGGTCTTGAGATGCAGGAAGGTCGGCCTGCGGGTGCTTCGGCAATGCTCGACCGCACGCTGCACGGCGCCGTAGCCGGTCGCGATGTCGAGCCCGTCAGCGAAGAAGTAGTCGAGATCCGGCCGCTGCTGGAAGTTGCGTGCGATCCAGCCGGCCGGTGTCTTCACCGAGATGCCGATGCCATTGTCCTCGCACACGAACAGCACCGGCGCCGGCAGCCTCTGGTAGGCGGTCCAGGCGGCCGAATTGAAGGCGGTCTGCGCGGTGGCGTGGTTGCTGGAGGCATCACCGAACGAGCAGATAGCGATGCTGTCGGCCGGGATCGGCAGGGCATGGCCGATGCGCCGCGCCTGCTCGATGGCGATGGCAGTACCCAGGGCCTTGGGCAGGTGCGAGGCGATGGTCGAGGTCTGCGGCAGCACCCACAGCGGCTTGCTGCCCCAGACCTTGTGCCGGCCGCCGGAGGCCGGGTCGTCCATGCTGGCGGCAAAGCTCAGCGCCGAATCCATGACTGGATCCATGCCCGGCAGCTTGCGGAAACGCTCGGCCATGAAGCCGCCGGAACGATAGTGCAGGAAGGCCGGATCGGTGTGCCGGGTAAGCCGGGCGACCATCGCGTTGCCTTCATGGCCGCTGGAACCGATGGTGTAGAAGACCTTGTCCTGCTTGCGCAGCACGCGCGCCATCAGGTCGAGATGGCGGGAGGCCAGCTGGGAGTCGAAAAGGGCCAGAAAGTCGGCGACGCTGCAGGCGCTGCCGGGCAGCACCGGCTCGTCGGGTCCGGGCGCGCTGCGCACCTCACCCTGCCAGCCGCGTACGAACTCGACGAAATTGACATCGCAGACTTCGGCACGGTTGAGATTGCGCATGCGCGCAGGAATCGGTGTAGCAGAGACGGCCATGGTGCGGACCCGGACAGGTGAAAGCCGCGTATTGTAGGGCCGCGCGGCGACGCGCGTCGCACCCGGCAGGCGCAGCGCCCCGCCTTGCTCAGAAGCCCTGGTCGGCGAAGGCCGAATAGCGCAGCGGCGTTGCCACGGTCACGTCATTGCTGCAGGCGCTGCCGCGCTCGACCGGCCATTGCATCAGGAACCACACCGTCTTGCCGGTCTCGGCGATGGCATCGGCGATCAGCGCGCCGGCCTCGGCATCGTCGTACCAGGCCTCGGTGATGATCCAGTCCAGATCACCCCAGCCCTCATCCTCCAGCTGGCGGCGGTACTCGCGGAAGATCCAGGCCTCGTCGCGGCGGTCGTCGCCATACAGGCTGAAGCCCAGCACCTCGGGCCGGATGCTGCCGTAGACGTAGTCCATATGCTTGGCGCGGGCGTCGATGCGGGTGTCGTCGCTGTCGCTGACGAAGGAGAAGCCCAGGGTGTTGGCCGTGCCGAATTCGGCCACGTAGGCGCGCCAGACGAAGCGCGCGTAGTCGCTCCAGTCCTCGAAATGCGGCACGTTGTCGAAGATCACCGAGCCGACATTGCGCGAGCGCGGCATGCCCTCGGCGAACAGGTCGGTGCGATAGCGGATGCCTGAGGCCAGCAGCAGTGGCTCGATACTGGCGATCAGCGACCAGTTCTCGTCGCGCAGCGAGTCGTTCCAGCCTTCCTCGTTGCGGACGTCGTTCGGGCCCTGCGGGTGGTAGCGGAACAGCAGCTCGGCAAAGCCGACCAGGCGGATGTCGTCGAGCAGCTCTACCAGGTTGCGCTCGATCTTCGGATGCAACCGGCCGCCGGTCGAGTCGAGGACTGTGCCTGTGACAAGGCCATCCAGTGAAGGCACATCGGGGCGCTGGTGGAAGAGGCTCAGGCTGATCCGGTCCTGCCCGGCAACCCGCAGACCGATCAGCTGTTTGATCACTTTCCAGCGAACGCCGGGGCGATCGTAGTTGGCGATGATTCCGTAGGGCTCCCGATCACATGCCGGGCCGAGGCGATACCAGTTGAGCGTGCTGCCGCCGCGGGTGATTGCCGACGCAGAGGGCGAGGCCAGGAGCTTGCCCGACTCGAGATCCGGTAGCGCCGCCAGCTCGCCTGCCGCCAGCGTCGTGGCGAACAATGCAGCAATGCCAGCGAGAACCAGCCGGGCGCGGCAACCGCTCAGAATGTGCCTGCCGCGCCCGCTTCGCATCAGAATGCGTTGATCCCGGTCAGCTCGCGACCGACCACCAACTGGTGCACGGTCTCGGTGCCCTCGTAGGTAATCACCGACTCCAGATTCAGGGCATGGCGGATCGGGCAGTACTCGGTGGTGATGCCCGAGCCGCCGAGCACGTCGCGCGCCTCACGGGCGATGTCCAGCGCCATCCGCACATTGTTCCACTTGGCCAGCGAGACCTGGGTCGGCTTGAGGTTGCCGGCGTCCTTGAGCCGGCCGAGCTGCAGCGAGAGCAGCTGAGCCAGGGTGATCCGCCGCGCCATGTCGGCCAGCTTGATCTGCACCGCCTGGGTGGCGGCGATCGGCCGATTGAACAGGATCCGGGTCTTGGCGTACTCGGTGGCCTCGGTCAGGCAGGCGATGGCCGCGCCGATCGGGCCCCAGGTGATGCCATAGCGCGCCTGGTTCAGGCAGCCCAGCGGACCTTTCAGACCACGCACATTGGGCAGCCGGTTGGACTCGGGTACGCGCACGTTGTCGAAGAACAGACCCGAGGTCACTGAAGCGCGCAGGCTCATCTTGCGATGCACTTCCTGGGCGGTGAAGCCGGGCGTATCGGTGGGCACGATGAAGCCCTGGATGCCGTCCTCGGTCTGCGCCCAGACGATCGCGATCTTGGCCAGGTTGCCATTGGTGATCCACATCTTGGCGCCATTGATCACCCAGTCGCCGCCGTCGCGCTTGGCGTGGGTCTTCATGTTGGCCGGGTCCGAGCCGCCGTGCGGCTCGGTCAGGCCAAAGCAGCCGATCACTTCGCCGGTCGCCATGCGCGGCAGCCACTCGCGGCGCTGCTCGTCGGTGCCGTAGGCGAAGATCGGATACATGCACAGCGAACTCTGCACCGAGACGAAGCTGCGGATGCCGGAATCACCGCGCTCCAGCTCCTGGCAGATCAGGCCGTAGGACACCGCGTTGAGCCCGGCGCAGCCGTATTCCTCCGGCAGCGAGGAGCCAAGCAGGCCCATGCTGGCGATCTCGGACACCAGCTCGTGCGGGAAGCGTCCCTGATCGAAGCAGTCGCCAATGATCGGCAGAACCTTCTCATCGGTAAAGCGCGCCACGCTGTCCTGGATCATCCGCTCTTCTTCGGAGAGCATCGAACGGATATCGAACAGGTCGGTCGGATTCAGGGCCATGGTTGCTTCACCGGAGGAGGAAACCCGGCATTTTAGCCTGCTTCCGTGTTCGCATTGGCAACGTCGGCCGGCGGCGCCGCCGGCAGCAGCTGGCTCAGCGGCAGCTTCGTGCCTTCGGGCTTCTCGCTCAGCCGGGCGGTACCGCCGCGATCCTGATAGCGCCACTGCACGTCATAGCCGACCACCGCCGGCTCGCTGCCGATCTCGATCTTCGGCCCCTCGGGCTTGGTCACCACGTGCCGGCTGTCGGTTCCGCCATCCGGTGTGCGGTACTGGACCTTGAAGCCGTTCGGCTCGTCGACGCTCTCGGTAATGTCCTGGCAGACCGTCTCGACCTCGCTGTAGCGCTGCCCGCCTTGATGCCGCCGATCGATCTCACGACCGGCCAGCGCGCCGCCCACGGCGCCGGCCACGGTGGCCGCTCGGCGTCCGCTGCCGCTGCCGACCTGGCTGCCAAGCAGGCCGCCGACCAGGGCGCCGACCACGGCACCGTCCTTGTCACCAAAGCGTTCTTCGCGGCGGCGCTCGACCACATGATCCTCGCAGGCCTGGCGGACCTGCTGCCGGGTCAGGGTGACCTGGGTCACGGTGAGCACCTCGGCGAATACCGGCTGCTGCTCGGTGACCGGCTTGATGGCGACCACCTCGGCCATCGGCTCGCCAAGCTGGCCGCAGGCGGAAACGGCGACCGCGAGGGCGGTCATAGCTATGTAGCGGTGCATGCGCATGCGGGCTCTCCTCTTGATGGGGCTCCGGCCTGCACTCTCAGGCGGCAATCCTGAACGTGGCCTCACCCGGGTCGACGGTGCCCGTGGTAGCGTCTGCTTCCATCAACCCAGCGAGGAGTTGGCGATGAGCCTGAACCCGCTGCGCTGGCTGGCCGACTACGCCGCCGACCTGCGCTTTCCCACCTTGTTCAAGTTGGTCGTGATGCTCGCCTTGGTGAGCTGGCTATGGCCATTCGATCCGATCCCGTTCATCGACGAGATACTCACCGCCCTGGCCACGGTATTGCTGGCCAGCTGGAAGCGTGACCGTCAGGAGCGGCGCGAGCCGCTGGAGCACGACCAGCAGGGCGGATGAGCTGGTTCGACAGCCACTGCCATCTGGACCTCGAGGGATTCGAGGATGACCGTGCTGCCGTGCTTACGCGGGCCAGGGCCGCTGGCGTGATCGGCCAACTGGTTCCGGCAGTCGATCGTCCGCACTGGGATGGACTGGCCCGACTGGCAGCTGGCGAGCCAGACCTCTACCCAGCCTTCGGCCTGCATCCGATGTTTCTCGGTCCGACCAGCGAGAACGACCTGAGCGCCCTGCCCGCCTTCCTTGACCGGCATCCCGCCGCGGCCATCGGCGAATGCGGGCTTGACTACTTTGTCGATGGCCTGGACGCGGAGCTGCAGCAGCGGGTGTTCGAGGGCCAGCTGCTGATCGCCGCCGAGCGCGACCTGCCACTGGTAATCCACGCGCGGCGCGCGGT
>CAYGMG010000058.1:0-22256 GCA_964350895.1 uncultured Lysobacter sp. | reverse complement strand
CGGCTTCTCTTTGGTTACTTTCTCTTGCCGAAACAAGAGAAAGTGACTCGGGCCGACCGCAGGTCGGTTCGAAACGCTTTTGACGTTGATCCTGACCTTGCTTCGCAGAAAAACCGCGCCCGGCAATGCGAGAAAGGCGCGTTGAGTTCGCTGCGCGAACGGCAAATATGCGCCCTCTCCCGCCATTCGCGGATGCTGCGCCCTGCACTAACTCTGCCGGCAACATCTTTCCGTGCTGATCGGCGGCGCGGAGCGAATTCGCTTGCGCTGGCTGCGGTGGCGGATCGGCGCGCTGGACAGTGGGTCAGTTCGTCGGGCAATCCATAAGTTCAGTGCCGAGCAGCCAGTGATCCTTGGGCAGGTCGCCTGGCTCGGCGCAGGGCTGGTCCGAGAGGTAGCGGGTGTAGTCGTGGCGCTGGGTGGGAAAGGCGTAGTTCGATCGCTCGTAGCCGTCGAAGTTGGAAATGCTGACCAGCAGCTGCTGGCCGTCGTCACTGAAGCGGAAGCGGTCGATTCCCCACTCGTCGAGCTCGTCAAGCAGGCGGATGAAGACCGGTGCCGCATCGCCAAGCCGGTACATCTCGATTTCAGGGTCGCGGCCGGGGCGCAGGCGGTTCTTGTGGAAGCGGTCCATGCCAAGCGCCAGCAGCGGCTCGGTGCCGGGCTGCAGGGCGACACGCATGCTGCCGAAGTCCTCGATGTGATCGAAGCCTTCGCGGTCACTCGGGCCGCTGAAGCTGACGACCAGCCCATCGTCGCTTGTATCGACCTGCATGCTCATCCCCGGCGGTCGCGCGTCCGGGTCGGGAAAGGCAAGGCCTAGCAGGTCGATCTCGCCGCTTGCGACGAGCGCCTCAAGGTCGCCTACATTTCCTGCGGGTGGCAGGGTTTCGGCGAAATCGAGTGTGTCCAGCATTCCGCCGGTCCGGCCCAGGGCGGACACATCAAACAGTTCCATCCTCTGCTCGCTGGCCAGCATGAGCAGCCCGCCGCGCTCCACGAACTGCAGCTCGCGCAGGGCGCCAGCCTCGAAGCCGGCTGGCCAGAGCAGGCTGGCGCCTTGTCCGGATGGCACGCTGAGCAGGCGCAGCGCCTCGCTGTCGGCGAACACCGCCCGCGATCCGTCGGCGCTCAGGGAAAGCTGGGTGATCTCGCGACGGGTGTCGAACAGCGCGTCGTCAGCGATGCGCAGACCCGACGGCGTCGATTCACCGATCAGCACGCGGTTGGCGCTGGCTACCAGCAGGCGCTGGCCATCGGCGCTGGGCGCCAGCGCGCGAACGTAGTCGCCCTTGGGGATGTTCTCCGACCATAGCGTCCACTCCGGACCGATCGAGCGCACCCCGGGCCTCGCGCCGCTGGCCAGCAGCGTTGCCGAGAAGGCGGACGCTTCGATGAGCAGGATGCGGTCATGCCAGCCACCAGCGAACAGCAGGCTGCCATCAGCGGAAAAGCGCAGGCTGGAGAGCAGGCCGATGCCCTGACTACGCTTGAGGCTTATCTCCTTGGGCGGCGAGTCGGGCTGGCCGAGGTCCCAGAGCAACAGGCGCTCGCCATCGGCAGCGGCTAGACGCTGACCGCGCGGATCAAGCGCCAGCGGCCCGCTGCGGGCAGCACCCGGCCGGGACAGGATCAGCGGCGATGCGCTGGCGGCGGCGTCCAGTTTCCAGACCGCGATGCCGTCCGCCAGTGGCGTCACGAGGGTGCTGCCATCCTCGCTCAGCAGCAGCGATTCGGGTCGCCCTTGCACGGGGTCGATGAGGATCAAGCGCTCAGCGGAAAAGTCACGCAGTTCGATGCGGCCTTCGGTATTGATCCCGACCAAGCGCTGACCATCTGCGCTGAAGCGGGCCCGGCCAAGCGGCCGCCAGGCTACCAGACGCGGGGCGTTGAGCGCGGCCTGGCTGAGCTGCAGGATGGCCTCGCGATGCTCAGGATGCTCGGGGCGGATCAGCTCGGGCGGCGCGTCCTCGCCTGCGTGCGCCGGGTCGATTCCAAAGTGCCGGAAGCCGATCGCCGAGGCGCCATGGAAGGCGGCGCCGAGGTAGTCGCTGGCGTTGTAGGCCTGGGCCGACTGCGCCAGCAGGGCCTTGCCATTGGCATAGCGCGCTTCGGCCAGCTGTTCGAGGGCCGCGGCGGCTTGCCGGTCGGCCTCTTCGGCGCGATCGATCGCGTAGCCGAGCATGACCAGCAGCACCAGCACCAGGGACACCGTGCCCACGGCGATCCGCCGCCGGCGGCGTCCGCGGCGGACCATGCTGCGCTGGGCGAAACGTCGCTCAAGCAGGTTCAGCTCGGGCAGCATCGCGACCAGCTGCGGCAGCCGCGGATCGTTGTCCCAGAGCATTCCGGCGCCGAACCCGCCTGCCTGCCAGTCTCGCGCCGCGCGCCAGGCTGCCCTCTGCAAGGGCTGCTGCGGGCTGTTGGCCAGCCATTCCTGCAGGTCCTGCCAGGCCACCACCAGGGTGTCATGCGCCGGCTCGACAAAGCCCTGGTCGATAATCAGCAGGCGCGCTGCGACGTACTGGTCGATGACCTTGCGCAGCCGCTCCTGTTCGGCCGGATCACTGACTTCCAGCTCGTCAAGGCTGACCCGGCGCCGGGTCAGCCGCGCGCCTTCCTGCGACACCATGCGCAGGAACAGGCGACGGATGGATTGCTGGCAGGCTGGATCGGCCTTGGCGAGGATCGCCGAGGCGCGCCGGTGCAAGCCGCCGAGCACGCCGCCGGTCGCAGCGTAGTCAGCCGCGGTCAGGGCGCGATCGGCGGATCCCGAGCTGCGCCGACGCTGCTCGGCATGCCGATAGGTTTCAGCCAGTGCGAACGACAGCAGGGGCAGCGCACCGGGCATCGCCGCGACCTCATCGAGCAGGGTGTCGACCAGCTCGGGCGGATCCATGTACAGGGCCTTGACCTGCATCGGGCCGTCGATCACCCGGCGCAGCGATTCGGTGCTGAACGCCGGGACCAGGAAGCGCGCGGCGGGCAGCAGGTCGGCAAGCTCGCTGCAGGCGGCAAGGCTGGGCTCGAAATCAGAGCGCAGGGTAAGGATCAGCAGCGGCCCGCCTTCGCTCTCCGCCAGGGCACGCAGGCGGCCGAGAAAGGCGCTGCGCTGCTCCGGGTCCGGGCATTGGGTGTACAGCTCCTCGAACTGGTCGATCAGCAGCAGCTGGCGTCCCGGCTGGCTGGCATCGAAACTCGCCATCGCAGCGTCCAGCTGCTGCATCGGCTTGGCACGAAGGCGTGCCGACTCGACGATCTGCCAGGCCCCCGGCTGCGCGCGCAGCTGCGGCAGCAGGCCGGCGCGGACCACGCTCGACTTGCCGCTACCGGAGGCGCCAACCACCACCACGAGATTCCCCGACGCCGGATCATCGATGCGCTGGCGCAGCGCGGCGATGACATCCTCGCGGCCGAAGAACAGTTCGGCCTCGGCCGAGGAATAGGCGCGTAGACCAAGCCACGGGTTGTTGGCCTCGTCGAGCGGCGGGTCGGGCAAGGTGCGCAGCGCGCTGCCCGGGCAGCGGAACACGTATTCGCCGGTGTTGCCCGGCTTCAGTGGCCACAGCCCCGGCGTCTGCATCGACTGCGCGCCGGGTGGAACCAGTGATTCGAAGACGTACTGATACAGCTCGGTGACGGTGATCACGCCATCCGGCTCGAACCCCTTGCGCGCGGAGTCGGCGCCGCCCGACAGCCCCTTGAGAAAGGCGTCGGCGAACGGTGAATGGCCTTGCTCGCTGCCCTCATCGCGGGTGTTGTGTCGGCCCGGCAGGCTGTCCGCCGCGCGCTCGACGTGGCTGGCCGAGGTCAGCGCCTGCCAGGCATCGCCCTGCAGGTAGCGCGCCAGCTGGCTGTCAAACAGCGGGTGCCCGACCAGGATTGCATCGCGCGTGCTGCTCCAGCGAAACGCGCCGGCAAAGCAGCAGTCCAGGACCACCAGCATGTGCCGACATGGCAGGGCCTCCAGCGCCGTGCGCAGAGCCTGCATCGACAGCCAGCCGGTCTCGTCACCGGCCTGCGCGTCCTGCGGCAGCAGATAGCCTTGCGGCCCCTGGTTGCCGTCGCCCATGGCGAGACCATGGCCGGCGAAGTAGAACAGGAAGCCCTGCTCGGCATCGAGCTCGCCGGCGGCGCGGGTCAGCTGCGCAAGGATCGCCTCGCGACCGGCCTCATCATCCACCAGCAGATCCACCGAATAGCCGTGCTGTTCGCGAAGCGCGGTGGCAATGGCACGCGCATCGTTGACTGCGCTGCTCAAGCCTGCGATTCCGCGCCCATAGCGGTTGATTCCGACGACCAGCGCGTGGCAACGCATCGACCCGCTCATTCGCTATCCCCTGCCCCCCGGCATCTGTCGAGTGTCGCAGGTGCGTGCCGCACTGACCATCCCCGAGCGCACTTCGAAATCAGCGCTTGGTGAGTCGTCATTCCCGCGAAAGCGCACCGCTGTCCGGGGAAACTCGAAAGGGTCCCCACCTCGTCACCCCCGCGTAGGCGCGGGTCCAGCTTCTGTTCTAAAGGCCGTAGACATCGCTGCGAAGAGCTGGATCCCCGCCTGCGCGGGGATGACGTCGGGCCATTCGCGTGCGGTGCCGGCCGAAGGCGAGTCGTCTGTGCTTCTGATTCGGCTGAAAGCGGCCAACCACGCGACCGGCCTCGCGATGGGCGGATGTTTCCCCGGACAGCGATGCGCGAAAGCGGGAATCCAGCCCTCGCCCTTTCATCAACCTGCACGCCTTGCAATCCGCTTCCGCGGCGATGCAGAAGCGTGTTCAGACGATTTCCTGCTGCCCGGCCTCCAGCAGATCCAGCGCCTCCATCGCGTACGGCAACAGTGGCTGCAGTCCGCGGTTGTAGCCAGGCAGCGAGAGGAAGGCATCGAAGTGCGGTGCGCTGGCCGGCGTCCAGTGCATAAGCGATGCGCCCGCTGCCCTGGCCATGCGCGCATACGGGCCGCTGGAGAAGGCGGGTGGGATCAGCCCGTCGCGCTGCCCGTGGATCAGCACCAGGGGCACGCCTGCCGGCGGCCCGCAGCGGGTCTGCGCTATGCCGCGGGCGATCCGCTGATCGCGTCCGGCGCCGTGCAACATTCCCTGCAGGCGCAGCATCTGCTGATCGCGCGGCTGCGGATGGATGATCCCGACCCCGACGCCAGGCACGATGCCGGCACCATCGGTCCACCAGCGGGTGCGCTCTGCGGCGTTGCCGGCGCGCGGACTGCCCTGGGGGTCGAGCATGGCGAAGTAGCTGCCCAGCGGATGCGCATCGGGCGCTGCGCGCGACAGCGCCGGCGCATAGGTGTGCCCGGCGGCATACCAGAAGTCGAATAGGGTGCTAAGTATGGCCGAGCGCAGGGTCAGCGCCGGCCAACCCTGGCGACGCAGATGGCGCCAGGCACTACGCGGTTCAACGCGGTGTCGGCCCATGCTGCGCAGGGCGCTGGCGCTGGCCTCGGCGAAACCCTCCAGCGGCAGCGGCGCAAACGGCTGCGCCTCGGCCACCCGCTCGGCGAGCTCAGGGACCTGCAGGGCCAGCGGCAGCCACAGTGCCGCCTCTGCTGAGTAATCCAGAAACGGCCGGCCGCCGCGCGCCGGCAGCACATTGGGCGCCAGCACCACGGCACCATCGAAGTGGCCGGGCTGCTCGATCCCGCGCAGCACCGCTGCGCCGCCATTCGACAGGCCGATCGCCAGACAGCGACGGCGCCGCGAGGCCCCCGGACGCTGCGCCGGGAACAGCGCATCCAGCGCCGCCCAGGCAAAGCGCGTGGTGGCCCGCACATAGTCGCCCCAGTGGGCTTCCGGATGGCCGCCGGAGTGCGCATGCGGAATCAGCACCGAATGCGCAGGCAGGCCGCCCGCGGCGGGCCGGAACAGCTGGCGATGCGGATCGTCGCTGGCCGCGCCGAGCAGATCGGCGCTTTCGCCGCTGTCGACATCCAGCCAGTCGGTCCCGCAGCCCTTGTCGGTATAGGCCACCGCCCAGCCGCGCGGCAGCGCCCAGGGTCCGGCGACGGCCAGCGCGCCGTAGATCCCGCGCGAGCCTGAGGAGGCGGTGACCAGCAGCCGCGGATTCAGCGGATCGAAGTGTTCAGGTATTTGCAGCATGACCCGATGCGCTGGCGCGTTCGCTGGCTGCAGCCGAGCATGCAGCTCGCGACCCGCCACCGGCTGGGCCAGCGCCGCGACCAGCCCGGCATCCGGCGCGGCAAGGAAGGCGATGCCCTGCCAGTTGGCGTGGATCGCCCGACGCCGGCGGGACGGCCAGTCGGGCGTCTCGCCAGCGGGATCCAGCGCTGCCTGCAGGCCGGCAAGCCCAAGTCCGGCGCTGAGCAAGTCATCAGCGGCCTGGTGCGTGTGCAGAGCCAGCGCCACGCGCTGCCCTTCGAAATCCATGAACTCCATGCCGGCATAGTGCCGGAGCCGCTGTCCGAAGGTACATGGCCCGGGCCGGTTCTGCGCTGCTATCGTGCGCCTCGATTTCACTTCCCGAGTCGGGAGCAGGAGAGTTTCGATGTCCGAGCGCTTCCTTGAAGGCCGAACCGCGCTGGTGACCGGCAGCACCTCCGGCATCGGCCTTGCCATCGCCCAGGCGCTAGGCTCGGCCGGTGCGCGTGTCGCGATCAACGGGCTGGGCAGCGCCGAGCAGATCACCGAAGCGCAGGCGCGGGTCAGTCAGGCCGGCGCGCCCGCCGTGCACTATGCGGCGGCCGATCTGCGCGATGCCTCAGCCATCGAGTCGATGATGGCCGCGGTTGCCGACTGGTCAGCGCCCGATATCCTGGTCAACTGCGCCGGCGTGCAGCACACCGCCAGCGTGGCCGAGATGCCGGCCGAGCGCTGGGACGCCCTGCTTGCGATCAATCTCAGCGCCGCCTTCCACACCATGCGCCTGGCCCTGCCCGGCATGGCCGAGCGTGGCTATGGACGCGTGCTCAATATCGCTTCGGTGCATGGACTGGTGGCCTCGATCAACAAGGCACCCTACGTGGCCAGCAAGTTCGGCCTGGTCGGTCTGTCCAAGGTCGCCGCGCTGGAATACGCCGCGGCCGGCGACCGTGCAAGCGGCGGGGTGACCATCAACTGCGTCTGTCCCGGCTGGGTGGAAACGCCGCTGATCGAGCCACAGATCATGGCCCGTGCCGAGGGCGTCGGCGGCTCGCGCGAGGCCGGCGTGCGCGAACTGCTGCGCGAGAAGCAGCCCAGCCAGCGGATGTCCCTGCCCGAGGACATCGCCGCCCTGTGCCTGTGGCTGTGCCGGCGCGAGGCGCACAACATGACCGGCGCCGCACTGCCGGTGGATGGCGGCTGGACCGCGCAGTAAGGCCCCCTGCGCTCGGCCTCAAGCAGCGGCCGGACGCTGGCCGACTGGCTATGCTGGGCGGGTGAAACGCCCGCGCCGCCAACATCGCCTGCGTACTGCCCTTGCCGCGAGCCTCGTCTTGCTTGGCTGGCTCGGCTTGCTGGCGCTGGCCGACCGGCTGTTCCCACTGCCCCTCCCCAACCTTGCCGCCGACCAGGCAAGCGTGGTCGTCGACCGCCACGGCGAGCCGCTGCGCGCCTTTCCAGACCGCCGCGGCGTGTGGCGTTACCCGGTGCAGCCCGAGGAGGTCGCCCCGGCCTATCTGGAGGCCCTGCTTGGCTACGAGGACCGGCGATTCTGGCGGCACGGCGGCCTTGACCCGCTGGCCCTTGGCCGCGCCGCGCTCCAGGCAATCTGGCATCGGCGGATCATCTCCGGCGGCTCGACCCTTAGCATGCAGGTGGCGCGAATCATCGACCCGCACCCGCAGCCGCGCAGCCTGCTGGCCAAGCTGCGCCAGATGGCCCGCACGCTGCAGCTCGAGTGGCATCTGGACAAGCGCGCGATCCTCGCCCTGTACCTCAACTACGCGCCTTTCGGTGGGCCGCTGGAGGGCGTCGGCGCCGCCAGCCACGCCTACCTTGGCAAACCCGCCGCACGGCTCAGCGATGCCGAGGCAGCCCTGCTCGCGGTGCTGCCTCAGGCACCTTCCCGCCTGC
Organism: uncultured Lysobacter sp.; assembly: GCA_964350895.1. GTDB lineage: Bacteria > Pseudomonadota > Gammaproteobacteria > Xanthomonadales > Xanthomonadaceae > Pseudomarimonas. Next base: position 14,232 of record CAYGMG010000058.1, on the reverse strand, counting down.
GCCCGGACCGCCATCCGGCGCGCGCCGAGGCCGCCCGCAACAAGCTGCTTGATCGACTCCGCGCACTGGGTGACTGGCCTGCCGAGCGGGTCGCCGCCGCCATGCAGGAGAACGTCAGCGCGCGGCGCCTCGCGCCACCGCTGCTGGCGCCGCTCGCCGCCGAGCGCTTGCGCCGGATCTATCCCGGCAAGGCGCGCATCGACAGCACCCTCGACGGCGAGCTGCAGCGGCGCATCGAAGCCCAGCTTGCGGCCTGGGTGCAGCGCTTTCCCGAAGGCACCTCGGCCGCTGCCCTGGTGGTCGAGAACAGCAGCCTCGACGCCCTGGCCTATGTCGGCACCGCGCGCTTTGCCGACCCGCAGCGCGCCGGGCACGTCGACATGCTGCGCGCCTGGCGCTCGCCAGGCTCGACGCTCAAGCCGTTCATCTACGGGCTGGCCTTGGATGCCGGGCTGATCCATTCGCACTCCCTGCTGGTCGATGCGCCGCAGGATTTCGATGGCTACCGTCCTGGCAATTTCGATCTCAGCTTTCGTGGTCCGGTCGACGCCAGCCAGGCGCTGCGCCTGTCGCTGAACCTGCCGGCGGTGGCCCTGCTCGACCGTCTCGGGCCGGCTCCCTGGGTGGCGCGTCTGCGCCATGCCGGCACCCGCTTGCGCCTGCCACGCAGCGCGCGCCCGCATCTCGGCATGGCGCTCGGTGCGACTGAGCTGCGCATGGACGAGCTGGTCAGCCTGTATGCGGCGCTCAACGCCGAGGGCATCAGCCGGCGGCTGCGCCTGTCGCCCGCCGAGCCGGTCGATACCGGACGCCAGCTGATGTCGCCGGGGGCAGCGTGGATTGTCCGACAGATGCTCGAGGGCGGCGGCGACGATGGCTGGTTCGATCAGGCGCAGCGCCCGGCGCTGGCGGCCAAGACCGGCACCAGCTACGGCTTTCGCGATGCCTGGGCGATCGGCACCACGCCGGCGGTCACCATCGGGGTCTGGGTCGGACGCCCGGATGGCACGCCCCTGCCCGGACATTTTGGCGCCATCTCCGCCCTGCCCCTGCTGCAGAGGATCGCCGATGGGCTGCCGAGGGAGCTGCGTCAGGCGCCTGCACCGCGGCCGGCGAGTGTCAGCAAGGCGAGCATCTGCTGGCCGCTCGGCCGCCTGCGCCAGCAGACTGCACCGGCGCACTGCCATCGACACTTCGACGCCTGGATTCTTGAACAAACCGTTCCGCCGAGCTTCGCGCCGCGCGGAGAGCAGGACCCGCCACGCCTGCAGCAGCTGCGCGTCGATGCGGGCAGCGGGCTGCGGCTGGGTACCGCCTGTCGCAAGGACCATCAGGAAGGTCGGCTGGAGATTGCCCGCTGGCCGGCGCTGGCGATGCCCTTTCTTGATGCGGAAGCCCGCCGCCGCGCCGCGCCGCCGCCACTGGCGGCCGACTGCAGCGACCAGCGCGGCCCCGGAGAGTCGCTCGTGGTGCTCGGCGTCGAGCCCGGCAGCGCCCTGCGTCGGCCGCCTGGTTCGATGGGACCGGTGCAGGCCACAGTGCGCGCCAGCGGCGCGACCGGCCGGGTGCGCTGGCTGCTCAATGGACGCCTGGCCGGCGAATCGCGCGCCGCCGCGCCGCTGACCCTGGTCCTTGTCGAGCCAGGTCCGCAGCAGCTCACCGCCATCGATGAAACCAATGGTTACGGGCAGACCCGTTTCGAGGTTCTGCCCTGATCAGCGCGGCGGCGGCGGCGCGATGACCTTGCGATCGCCGTTGTGCTCGGGCGGACTGACGATGCCGGCAGCCTCCATCGCCTCAACCAGCCTGGCGGCACGGTTGTAGCCAATCTTGAGCCGCCGCTGCACGCCGGAAATCGAGGCGCGGCGGGTCTCGGTGACCACGGCGACGGCCTGGTCGTAAAGCGGATCGGACTCATCGCCGCTCTCGCCGGCCTCGGGCAGCCCGCTGGCGCCGACGACCTGGCCATCAGCCAGCATCTGCACCTCTTCCAGCACGCCTTCGTAGTAGTTCGGCCCGCCGCTGGCCTGTTTCAGGTACTCGACCACGCGATGCACCTCCTCATCGGAGACAAAGGCGCCGTGCACGCGCTCGGGCATCGCCGTGCCCGGCGGCAGGTAGAGCATGTCGCCGTGGCCAAGCAGGGTCTCGGCGCCGCTCTGGTCGAGGATGGTCCGCGAGTCGATCTTGCTGCTGACCTGGAAGGCGACGCGGGTCGGGATATTGGCCTTGATCAGGCCGGTGATCACGTCGACCGAGGGTCGCTGGGTGGCGAGGATCAGATGGATACCGGCGGCGCGCGCTTTCTGCGCCAGGCGGGCGATCAGCTCTTCCACCTTCTTGCCGACGATCATCATCATGTCGGCGAACTCGTCGATGATGACGACGATATAGGGCAGCTCTTCCAGCGTGCGTGGCGCCTCGTCCAGCGCCGGATTGGGCACGAACAGCGGATCGCTGAGCGGATGCCCGGCGTCGATCGCTTCCTTGACCTTGCGGTTGTAGCCGGCCAGGTTGCGCACCCCGACCATCGACATCAGCTTGTAGCGACGCTCCATCTCGGCCACGCACCAGCGCAGCCCGTTGGCCGCCTCACGCATGTCGGTGACCACCGGCGCCAGCAGATGCGGGATGCCCTCGTAGACCGACAGCTCGAGCATCTTCGGGTCGATCATCAGCATGCGCACGTCCTGCGGCGTGCTCTTGTAAAGCAGGGAAAGCACCATCGCGTTGACCGCCACCGACTTGCCTGAACCGGTCGTTCCCGCGACCAGCAGATGCGGCATGCGGGCAAGATCGGTAACCGTCGGCCGGCCGCCGATGTCCTTGCCGAGCGCCAGGGCCAGCGGGCTGCTGACCTTGTCGTACTCCTTGGAGCGCAGGATTTCCGAGAGGTAGATCATCTCCCGGTGGGCGTTGGGTATCTCAAGACCAATCACCGACTTGCCGGGGATCACGTCGACCACGCGCACCGATTTCACCGACAGGCCGCGGGCGATGTCCTTGTCCAGCGAGCTGATCTGGCTGCCCTTCACGCCGGGCGCCGGCTCCATCTCGAAACGGGTGATCACCGGGCCGGGAAACACGCCGACCACCTGTGCGTCGATGCGGAAGTCCTTGAGCTTGAACTCGATCTGCCGCGACAGCGTGCTCAATGCCTCCTCGGAATAGCCCTTGGGCTGCGGCTGCGGCTCGTCCAGCAGGGACAGCGGCGGCAGGCCGTCGGCGGTGGCAACGTTGAACAGCGGGATCTGCTGCTCGCGCTGGGCCCGCTCGCTGCGGGTTGGCGGCGGCAACTGCGGCTCGATCTTCACCGGCTCGCGCTTGGCCCGCCTGACCGTGTCCTCCTTGCGCACTTCCTCGCGCTCGGCCTTGGCCGCGCGCGCCACGTTCCATTGCTCGGCGCGCAGCGCGCTGCGGCCCATCAGCCGGCCCATGCCCAGCACCAGCATGCCCAGCCGGTCCATCAGTCGGAACCAGGACAGGCCGGTGGCCAGGGTCACCGCAATCAACAACACCGCGAGCAACAGCAGACTGGCGCCGAGAAAGCCGATCAGATGCCGCAGGCCGCCGCCGATCCACTGGCCGAGCAGTCCGCCGGCCTGCATCGGCAGCGCCGCACCCCAGTCCGGCGACTGCAGGGTGAACAGCCCGGCGGCGCTGAGCACCACGCCAATACAGCCGGTGAAACGCAATGCGGGCGTCAGCGCGGTGTCGTGCTCGCCTTCGCGTGGACGCAGGGCGATCCACAGGATCACCCCGAGCAGGATCGGCAAGGTGTAGGCGGCAAGGCCGGCAAAGGCCAGCGCCAGATCGGCAAACCAGGCACCGGCCACGCCGCCGACATTGCTCACGCTGCCGGTTACGCTGCCCGCATGCGACCAGCTCGGGTCCTCCGGGTGGTAGCTGAACAGGCAGGCAGCCAGATAGACCAGGGCCGGCACGGCAAGCAGGGTCAGCGCCTCGCGGCGCAGCCGCTGCTTCGGCGGCAGCACTTCTGTACGGTTATTGGGGTTTTTCGCCACCCGAGATCACGCTTTAAGTTCTGTTGATTACTGATTGATCTTACTGGGTTTTGGCCCATCAACCCAAGCCCGCGTCCAGACCGAGGGGATCCGGCTTCGCGCGCGCTTGAGCTCGATCATGGCTTGATTCCCACCCGCGCAGTCCCCACCCTTGAGCACCTCTGCCGCAAGGCACCCACAGGGACGTTGGAATCCTACATGAGCACTCCCAAGCACTGCCGTCTGCTGATCCTCGGTTCCGGCCCCGCCGGCTACGCCGCGGCAGTCTATGCCGCGCGCGCCAACCTCAAGCCGGTGCTGGTCACCGGCCTGCAGCAGGGTGGCCAGCTGATGACCACCACCGAAGTCGACAACTGGCCGGGCGATGCCCACGGCCTGATGGGTCCGGACCTGATGGCGCGCATGCAGGCACACGCCGAGCGCTTCGAGACCGAGATCATCTTCGACCATATCCACACCGCCGACCTCTCGCGCCGCCCGTTCCGGCTGCAGGGCGACAGCGGCGAGTACACCTGCGATGCGCTGATCATCTCCACCGGTGCCACCGCCAAGTACCTCGGCCTGCCCTCGGAGCAGACCTTCATGGGCAAGGGCGTGTCGGCCTGCGCGACCTGCGACGGCTTCTTCTTCCGCGACCAGGACGTCGCGGTGATCGGCGGCGGCAATACCGCCGTGGAAGAGGCCCTGTACCTGTCGAACATCGCCCGCAAGGTCTACCTGGTGCATCGCCGCGATCGCCTGCGCGCGGAAAAGATCATGCAGGACAAGCTGTTCGCCAAGGCCGAAAGCGGCAAGGTCGAGCTGGTCTGGAACCACACGGTGGACGAGGTGCTGGGCGACGACAGCGGCGTCACCGGCATGCGGATCAAATCGCTGCAGGATGAATCGACCCGAGACATCGCCCTGCACGGCTTCTTCGTTGCCATTGGCCACACCCCGAATACCTCGCTGTTCGAGGGACAGCTCGACATGCGCAATGGCTACATCAATATCCGAAGCGGGCTCGAAGGCATGGCCACGGCCACTTCGGTGCCGGGCGTGTTCGCCGCCGGCGATGTTGCCGACCAGGTCTACCGCCAGGCGATCACCTCGGCCGGATTCGGCTGCATGGCCGCGCTGGATGCCGAGAAGTTCCTCGACCTCGAAGCGGGCCACTGATCCGCAACACGCGCTTTCATCGATGAATCGATCGCCAGCAAGCTGGCTCCTACAGTCCACAGCCTGTGTAGGAGCCAGCTTGCTGGCGAAGCACAGATGCCGGAAGTGACCCTCCAGGCACGCCTGATCCACAGCCTCGACGAGGTCGACCCGGCCGCCTGGCAATCCCTGCAGCCGGAACCAAGCGTGTTCCTCGACTGGCGCCTGCTGCGCGGGCTGGAACACACCGGCTGCCTCAAGCCGCGACATGGCTGGAAGCCGGCACACCTGCTGATCGAGGACGGCAGCCGCCTGCTCGGCGCTGCGCCCTGCTACCTCAAAGGCAACTCGCACGGCGAGTTCGTCTTCGACCACGGCTGGGCCGACGCCTATGAGCGTCATGGACTCGCCTACTACCCGAAACTGCTCTCGGCCGTGCCCTATTCCCCCGTTACCGGACCGCGCCTGCTCGATGGTGGCGACCCGGCCATCGGTCAGGCCCTGCTCGCCGCGCTGCGCGGGCAGACCGATGCACTCGGGCTGTCCTCGGCGCATATCAACTTCCATCGCCAGCCGATCGACGACCCGCACTGGCTGGCCCGCTTCGACTGGCAGTTCCACTGGCGCAACCCAGGCTGGCAGGGGTTCGACGACTTCCTCGCCGCACTGTCCAGCAAGAAGCGCAAGAACATCCAGCAGGAGCGACGCCAGGTCTCAAGAGCCGGAATCACGGTCCAGCGACTCAGCGGCGATCTCGTCGATCAGGCCGCCATCGAGGCCATGTACGGCTTCTATCTCGACACCTTCGATCGCAAGGGCAACCTGCCGGCGCTGAGCCCTGAGTTTTTCGACCTGCTGCGCGATCAGCTCGGCGAGCAGCTGATGCTTGCCCTGGCCTATCGCGAGGGCCGCTGCATCGCCGGCGCCCTGTTCCTGTTCGATGCCGGCACCCTGTACGGGCGCTACTGGGGCTGCCATGAAAACTGGCCAGGCCTGCATTTCGAGCTGTGCTACTACCAGGGCATCGAGTTCTGTCTTGAACAGGGCATTCCGCTGTTCGAGCCGGGTGCACAGGGCGAGCACAAGCTGGCCCGCGGCTTCCTGCCCACGCGAACCCACTCCAGCCACTATCTGCGCGATCCACGCTTCCGCGCCGCGGTCGCCGACGCCCTGCAGCGCGAAGCGAGCTGGCAGCTGTCCTACCGCGAAGAGCTGATGCGCCACAGCCCCTACCGTGACGGCGCGGCGCCGGCATGATCCGCCTGCCACAGCTGGGCGCTGATCCCGGCTCGCCCTTCCCGCACCCACAGCGCGCACTGCGCGAACCCAACGGCCTGTTGGCCTTCGGCGGCGACCTGCACCCGCAGCGCCTGATCAATGCCTACGCCGCCGGCATTTTCCCCTGGTTCTCGGAGAACGAACCGATTCTCTGGTGGAGCCCCGACCCGCGCATGCTCGTCCGGCCGAGTCGTCTGCATCTCAGCCGACGCTTCCGCCGCGCGCTGCGCGGCTGTTCCTTTACGGTCTCCATCAATAGCGACTTCGATGGCGTAATCACCCTCTGCGCCGCCCTGCCGCGGCCGGGCCAGGGCGGCACCTGGATCACGCAGGACATGATCAAGGCCTATCAGGCGCTGCACCGTCTGGGCTGGGCGCACAGCGTCGAGGTCCATGAAGGCGAGCACCTGGTCGGCGGCATCTACGGCATCGGCATCGGTCGCGCGTTCTTTGGCGAGAGCATGTTCTCGCGCCGCAGCGGCGCCTCCAAGCTGGCGATCGCCGCGCTGTGCCGCGCCCTCGATGAACTTGGTGTCGAACTGCTCGACGGACAGGTCGAATCCCCCCATCTTGCCAGCCTCGGCTTTGCACCGGTCCCGCGCAGCGACTTCCTTTCACGCCTGGAAACCCTGTGCCCGGAGCAGACTCCCTTGGCCCTTGCCGGCGTCGACCGCGCGACCCTGCAACCCCGCGCGCTGGCCTGAGCCGGCCAGCCAAGCCAGGCGCCGTCCAGCGCCACGCCCGACCGACAGGGCGGCTTTGCACAGCACAGGCACGCCGCTATACTTGCGGCCTTCGCCACGGCCAGCGCCGCAGGTGTTGCAGGTTCAGTGTCATGTGGGGCGGTAGCTCAGCTGGGAGAGCGCTGCGTTCGCAATGCAGAGGTCGGGAGTTCGATCCTCCTCCGCTCCACCAATATCCAGACAAGAACCGGCCCGCAAGGCCGGTTTTTTGTTGCCCGCAGTCGCGTGCCTGAATGAGCTCCGGCCTGGATCCAGTCGGCCGGCGCGCTTGCTGGCTCGATGCGGGATGCTTCGCAATCGATGGGCGTCAGTCGTTACTGCATGCTGTGGCGGAGCAACCGTGCGCGGGAACTTCAGCGTCGGCGGCCTGCAGGTCATCGACTTGACTCCCCTTTCCGCCCTCGACCAGTCGCCCCAGCAGTGCACCGAGCGCGAGATCGTCGATCCGCCCGAAGTGCTGAAGACGAACTCGGCCGTCGCGGTCCAGAACGAGGTGCGAGGGTGTGCCCCGCAGGCCATAGCGCACCATCGTCATGGAGGGCCCGCCGCGGCCATCGGGTTCATCGACCCCGATCGGGAAGGACCAGCGGTACTCGTGGATGAAGGCACGCAGTGCGTCCACCGTCATGACCGCGTGGTGTTCGAACACGGTGTGCAGGCCGACCACGGCCACCTCCGTGCTCGGAAAGGATTGGCGCACCCGCTCGGCCTGAGGCAGGCCGTAGGCCACGCAACCCGGGCACAGCATCTGGAAGGTGTGCAGCAGCACCACCCGGCCGCGCAGTGACGCAAGGGTGATCGGTGCGGGGGTGTTGAGCCAGGTGCTGACCGCCCATTCGGGCAGCAGCGGAAGCATCTCGTTACTGGGACTGGACATCGCAAGGCCTCGATGGAGGCCGCCCCCGATCATGCACCGGGGGCGAGCCTGGGGGTTCGGTTACGCGGCGCGGCGCAGCGTCACCTGTGGAAAGTCCACCGGCACGTCCAGCGCCACATTGACGTAATTGGTGAACAGGTTGAGCGCGACATGGGCAATGATCTCGACGATGCCTTCATCGTCGAAGCCCGCTTCCCGCAGCCGTCGTACGTCATCGCCGCTGACCTGACCACGCTGGTCGACGAGCTTGAGCGCAAAACGCAAGGCGGCATCGGTTTTCGGATCAGTCGAATGCCCCTCCTGTGCCGCAGTCATCTCCGCGGCCGTAGCACCGGCCTTGCGACCCAGCATCGTGTGCGCGGCCAGGCAGTACTCACAGCGATTGCGGTCGGCCACCGCGACGGCGATCTGTTCGCCCAGCTTGGCCGGCAGGGTGCCGTCTCCCAGCGCGCCAAATGATCCCCACATGCTGCGCAGCGCGGCCGGCGCATTGGCCACAGCGCGGAACATGTTGGGAACGGTGCCGAACGCCTGCTGGATCTGCGACAGCAAGGCAGCGCGTTCGTCGGTGGTTCGGGTGACATCGATCAGGGGAACGTGACTCATGGGAACTCCTTCAGGGTGGGATGGAAGCAGTGGTCGGCGCTAGGGGCGACCGGGCGGCGCTGGATCGCTGCGTTGCTGGGCGTGGCGGACGGTCGAAGCCGCGGCCAGTGCAGAAGCAAGCAGGACGTGTTCAAGCAGCTTGGTGGGCGTCTCCCGGTCGACGAGCGGCGCTGGTCGCTCGATGGCTTGCATCTTGGACGAGACCATCGGATTCTGGGTGTCATGACGTCCATGAATGTTGTCTCTGCGTCCAGCTGCATCGATCCTGCTTCGACCGAAGGGGTGGATCGCCTATCGACACTGCTGGACCGCTTCAGGGTCCGGGCATCGCTGTTTCATGCCGGTCCGCTGTGCGGTCGAACCACCTTCGAAGCGCAGCCGGACCGCGCCTTCCTCCACGTGCTGCGCCGCGGCCACCTGCAGATCGAGCACCCGCCGCGCGCCGGTGCGCCGCGTCGCGTTGTTGTCGACGAGCCCACCTTGCTGCTGTATCCGCGGGCCGTGCAGCACGCCTTCGTCAACCCGCCCCGCGATGGCTCGGACTTCAGCTGCGCGACGCTGCACTTCGACGGCGGCGACCGGAATCCCATCGTCGCCGCACTGCCGACCTTGCTGCAGGTGCCGCTGGATGCGGTGAGTGGCCTGCGCCCCGCGCTGGACCTGCTCTTTGCCGAGACCGACCAGATGCGCTGTGGCTCGCGCTTGCTGGCGGACCGGCTGTTCGAAGTGGTGCTGATCCAGCTTTTGCGCTGGGTGATCGACCATCCACGTGAGGTGGGCGTCAGCAGCGGCCTGGTGATGGGCCTGAGCGACCCGCGATTGGCCCGCGCCCTGGTGGCCTTGCACGCGGCACCGCAGGACACATGGTCACTCGCGCGCATGGCCGCGGTGGCGGGCATGTCCCGCAGTGCGTTCGCCGAGACCTTCAAGTCGGTCACCGGCACCACGCCTTCGGCCTACCTGACCGACTGGCGGCTGACCTTGGCCACCAACCTGCTCAGCGCCGGGCAACCGCAGAAGCGGGTGGCTGCGGACTTGGGCTTCTCGACCGCGTCGTCGCTGAGTCGTGCGTTCAAGCAGCGGTTCGGCGCGTCGCCCAGAGAGTGGCTGGCCAGCCTGCCCTGAACACGGCGGTGCGCCAGCGGTAAGCCCGTTTCGATCTGCTTCGTTTGCAGCCGAGTCGGAAACTCGTAGGGTGCGCCTTGGGCGCACCGGGCGTACCGTCCGGATGCCCGTATCGATGCCCTTATCGGTGCACCCGTATCGATGCGCTGTATCGATGCGCCCATGTCGGCGCGCCCATGTCGGTGCGCCCAAGGCGCACCCTACGAGGGTTCGGCCTGGCCGCACCGGGCGTACCGTCGACTGCCCGTATCGGTGTGCGTGTGTCGCGGTGCGCCCGAGGCGCACCCTACGAGGGTTCGGCTTGGCCGCACCGGGCGTACCGTCGAATGCCCGTATCGGTGTGCGCGTGTCGCGGTGCGCCCGAGGCGCACCCTACGCGGCTTCGGACACACGCGGGGGCTGGGACCGACGTCCCGCCACACAGTCGAACCGTGGCAGGGCGATACAACCTACACCAGTTTTCGTATACAGTCCCCAGCGGTCCGATCTACCGGGAGTCCCCTTGCGCACCCAACGAGTCGATTGGCGTCACCGCTGCTTCGCCATCTGCTGCCTGGCATGGATGATGGTCGGACAGGCGGTTCACGCAGCGCCGCTCCCACAGCACGAGGTGTGGTTGCAGACGGCGCGCGTCTGGGGGCTGGTCAAGTACTTCCATCCGCGGGTTACCCAGTGTCAGGTGGCATGGGACCGTGCCCTGCTCGACCGGCTTCCGCGCCTGGAGGGTGAGTTGGAGCCGGCAGCGCTGGAAGCGATCCTGCTCGAGCTGCTGGACGTGGCGGGCCCGACCCAGCGCGCCAGTTTGTGGGCCGGAACGCCTGCGTGGATCATGGATGCGCCGCTCAGCCAGCCGACCAAGGAACGCCTGAGCTGGCTGGCCGGCCAGCGCCCTTCCGGCCAGTGCTACGCGCGCTTCGGCGCGGCGGGCCATCTGGAGTTCCCGGACCAGGCCGTGAACCCCCCTGCCCCCGACCGTCACCAGCGGCTGCTCGGTGCGATGCGCTACTGGAACATCATCGAGTACTTCTCGCCCTATAAACCCGAGATCGAACGACCGTGGAGCGATGTGTTCAAGCAGCACATCGCGGCGATCGCCGATGCCGCGCTGCACAGTGACTATCTGCTGCGCATGCGTGCATTCACCGCAGATATCAAGGATTCGCACAGCTTCTTCAGCGCGACCGGCCTGACCGTACAGCGTGCGCCACCGTTTCGCCTGGCCCGCATCGATGGCAGGCCGCTGGTGACCCGGGCCCAGCCCTCTGCCGGGCAGGTCAGCCCCGGAGACGAGCTGCTCAGCGTCAATGGCGTGCTGCTTTCGCAGCGCCATTCCGAGCGCCTGCCCTGGGCCTCGGGCTCGAATCCGATGGCGACCGAGCGCGACCTGCTGACCGATGCCAGCTCGGCGCCGGCCAGCAGCGCCGAGTACCGGTTCGCCAGGCCCGATGGCAGCCAGTACAGCGTCACCCTGCCGCTTTCCTTCGACAACTACTCCGACATGGACAACGCGGCGGGCCCGCTGTGGCAGCAACGCGACCTTGCCGGCAACTGCACCGCTGGGCTGGTCGATCTTGCCCGGCTGGAGGCCGCCGACGTCGATGCGATGCTGGAGGCCATGCGCGGCACCGACCTGCTGGTGCTCGACATCAGGAACTATCCCCGCGGGACCATGTGGCCGATGGTGGATGTGCTGTATCCACGGCCCACCAATATGGCCCTGCTCGACTTTCCGCAGCTCGATGCGCCCGGTGTCTTCTCGCGCCTCCAGAACGTGCTGGGTGGCACCAAGCATCGGCCTTATGCAGGGCGGATCATCGTGCTGCAGAACGAGACCAGCCAGAGCCAATCGGAGTTCAGCATCCAGGGCTTTCTGGCGATCGACGGCAGCTTCACGGTAGGCAGCCAGACCGCCGGCGCCGATGGCAACGTGTCCAGCGTGTCGCTTCCGGGAGGCATCACCAGCTGGTTCTCCGGATTGGGCGTGTACTTTCCCGATGGCCGCTCCACGCAAAGGGTGGGCATCGTGCCCGATCTGCACGTCGCGCCCAGCCCCGCCGGGCTGGCTGCCGGCCAAGACGAAGTGCTCGACGCGGCATTGGACTGCCGCTGGATCAGCGAGCGACCTGCCAAGCGCAGCGCGCAACAGGGCATGTACTGGCAGCCAGCGCGCAGTGGCGAGGGCTTCGATCTGGTGCAGGCCGAGGGCCAGCTCGCAGTATTCAGCTACGGCTTCGATGCCGAGGGCGAGCCCGAATGGCTGCTGGGAGTCGCGCCGGTGAGCGCGGGAGAATGGCCCGGCACCCTGTCCCGCTTCTCCAGCAGCGCAGCCCCGGCGCCGGTCGGTCTCGCCCTGAACATGGACTTTCATCGTGGCCCCTACGAACCTGCCTGCGCACAGATCGATCAGTTGGGGCTGCATCCGCGCGCCCGGTTCTCCTGGCCGCCCGAGCAGCCGGCAACCGCCTGCCTTGAGCCCTTCATCCTGGCCGACGCCGGGGGGTTCTCAGGCAGCTGGGCCGGGCCGGATGATGAGCTGGGCTGGGGCGTGAACCTGCATCAGAGCGAGGGACTGCTGCACGCCGTGCTGTTCGTCTTCGACGCGGCAGGCAAGCCTCGCTGGCTGCTCGGCGGCGCGCCGTTCTCCGGCTCGGGACAGGTCGAGATCCCGATGAATCGATTCACCGGATTCTGCCGTCAGTGCGAAACCCGGGAACTCGGCATCGAAGCGGCGGGACAGCTGACGCTCGACCTGCGGCAATCCAGCAACGATCTGAGCGCGGGCAATCTGCTCAGCGTCGACGTCCAGCCCGCAGCGGGCAGCGTCTGGCAACGGGATTCGATGCCCATACGTCGACTGAGCGATGAACTGCGCTAGTGTCCTGTCCCGGAGATACGTTGTTGCGGCCTTGGTCCGGGCCCACCGTGTTGGCGCCTTAGCCGGCTGATAGCGCTGGCTGCCGGCCTCGGTCCGGAGCGGCGTCCATCATCCCCGTACCCTCGCCATCCTACATCCGCCTGATCCGTTTCCAGCCATTGGTCCGAGGCGAAGGACAAGGCCATGCAGGCAGTCGGGCGAGTTTTGACGGCGTGCGCCAGCCCGCGCGGCTGTGTCGACAACGCTGCCAAACCACCCGACCAAAGGTCGGTTGCTGGCGAGATTTCAGGCGTAAGCTTGCGCCAGCCGCCGCTCAAGGCGTGTGTTCAAGGCGATGCAGTCCGCTGCCCGGCAGCAGGAGGCGATCGATGATCGCGGTGCGTGCCCCCTCCCCTCGCCGCCTGTCGCGGCAGCTTTCACGGATCCTGTTTCTGCCCGCTGCAGCCCTGCTGCTCCCGCTGGCGGGGCTGTGCGCGCCCGCCGACTCGACGCCAGGCCCTGCGCTGGCAGCGGAACTCGATGGTGAGAATCTGCGCGAGATCGTCGCCGAGCCCGGCGCAGTTACCGATGCCGGGCGTGACAAGGCCATCGGTTTCATCACCACCAACGACGCCTACTGCTACCAGCCGGATGCTTCGCGCAACCAGTGCTTCGTGAACTGGCGCCTGCATTCGGTCTCGGCAGGCACCGACAACATGACCCGACTGCGCATCCTGCTCGCAGGGCGACTGGTGGTGAACATGTCCGGGTTCTTCCAGAACTCGATGAGCTACCAGTTCGGCATGGTCAACCCAGGCGGCTTCAAGGTGGTGTGTGGTGCGCCTTCTGGTGCGGACCCGCTGCTGGGCGCTAGCTACAACTATCAGGTCTCGGCCACCGACTCGAACAATCAGACCGCCAACAACTTTGGCTCGGTGCAGTGCCCGGCATTTGCGCCCTGAACCCCGGCAGCGCCTGAGCCCAGCCCCTCCCATGCGCCGTTCTGGCCGCCCGCATTTGCCGCAGCACCTGTGCTGGCCAGCCCTGCAGCTCGCCCTGGGCCTTGCACTGCTAGCATTGCAGCCCTCTCATGCGGCGGCGCAACCGAACGCAGCGCCGGCCAATGACTCTGCCCCCAAGAGCATCAGCGCGATCACCACCCGCTCGCCCTATTGCTACCAGCCTGATCGCCAGCGTGATGAGTGCTTTCTGGGCTTCGAGCTGCATTTCGTCAGTTCGTCCGTGAGCCTGACCCGCCTCCAGGTATCGATCAGCGGCCGCCGGGTGCTCGAGGACCGCGGCTTCTTCCAGAGCTCGGCGCTGATTGGCCACGCCCAGACTGCGAACCCCGGGTTCAAGGTGGCTTGCGGGCTATCAGGCAGTGGCGCGGACCCCGACCCCCTGATTGGCCAACGTTACACTTTCCAGATCCGCGCCGAGGACAGCGACGGCCTGATCACCCAGAACTTCGGCGTCTTCAGCTGCCCGGCCTTCATACCCAACACGATGTTCAGCAACGGGTTCGAGAACCCTTATTGAACCGGCGGGAATTATCCATCACGCGGCGTACTTGACCTTAGGGTCTTG
>CAYGMG010000057.1:0-22584 GCA_964350895.1 uncultured Lysobacter sp. | reverse complement strand
TCTTGCCGAAACAAGAGAAAGTGACTCGGGCCGTCCGCAGGACGGTTCGAAACGCCCTTGATCTTGATCTTGCACCTACTTCGAAGAACAACCGCCGCGAGCAGTGCGAAAAGGCCTCATTCGCCGGCCCGGGCGAACGTCCGGTTTGCGCCCGGCATGAGCCTCCGCTACCCGCTGCGCCGGAAGTAGGCCCAGGCACCACCCGCGGCCAGGGCCATCGGTGCGATGTTGGCGAGTCGCAGATCGATGCCGTAGACCTGGGCCAGGTCGACCGAGAGCCGCTGCAGGAGGAAGTAGCCGAGGCCGAACACCAGGCCGAGGAACAGGCGCTTGCCGAATCCGCCCGAGCGTAGGGCGCCGAACGCGAACGGCATGGCCGCCAGGCACAGGGCCAGCGCGTGTAGCGGGTAGAAGAAGCGCGACCAGTAGGCGACGGCGAACTGTCCCGGGTCGAGGTTGTTGCGCTCCAGGTAGTCCAGGCTCTCGCGCAGGGTGGCGGACGACAGGAAGCGCGGGCGCTGCAGTGACAGGTTAAGTATTTCCGGGGTGAGCCTGGAGTCCCAGGCTTCCTGCTCGCTGGTCTCGCTGCGTACCTCGCGCGGCGCGAAGTGGGCGCGATGAACCTGCAGCAGGCTCCAGCGACCATCGGCATGTTCGGCGCGCGCGGCGACCGTCAGCGAGACCAGCTTGCCGCCGTCGTCGAAGCGGAACAGGCGGACATCGTCGAGCACCACGCGGGCGTTGGCGGCGCTGCCCTCGACCCGCCCACGGCGGGCGTTGAGGAAGGTGTCGCCTTCGCGTGCCCAGATGCCCGATTTTTCGGCCAGGGCCACATCGTCCTGGGTGGCTGAAAGCTGCAGCGCCTGCGCTCGCTGCTCGCCCCACGGGCCCAGCGTTTCGCCACTGGCCACCATCAGTGCGGTCAGGATCAATACGCTGGCGGCGGCGCCGATGCAGATGCGCAGTTTGGACAGGCCGGCCGCGCGCAGGGCGGTCAGCTCCGAGCTGGCGGCCAGCGCGCCCAGGCCCAGCACGCAGCCGATCATTGCGGCACTCGGAAACAGCTCGTAGGCACGCCGCGGAATGGTGTAGAGCGTGTGCAGCAGGCCGGTGCCAACCGTGTAACTGCCGCGGCCGATATCGTCGAAAGTGCCAGAGAAGGCGATCAGCGCATCGAAGCCGAGCAGGGCACCCCAGACCAGCAGGGCCGAGCTCAGCACCTGGCCGGCGATCAGCCGGTCACTCTGCCGCAGCAGCATCAGGCGGCGCTCCGTCGCGGCCGGCGCAGGCGGTCGACGCGCCAGATCAGCAGGCTGGCGATCAGCAGCACCGGCGCATGCACCCACCACAGCCCGAGCGCGGTAGGAAGGCTTTCTTCGCCGAGCCAGGAACGGCCGAGCAGCAGGGTGTTGAGATACACCAGATAGCCAAGCAAGGCGATCAGCAGCCCCCCGTAGCGCGCCGCGCGCGGAGGACTGCGCGACAGCGGCAGGGCGAGCAGGGTCAGGACGAATGCGGCGATCGGCGCCGCCAGGCGCCAGTGCAGCTCGGCCAGCCGCGGCGCTGAGGATTCCTGCAGCAGCTGGGTGGTCGGGACACGCCGGTCGCGATCGCGATCGCTGCCGGGCTCGCTGTCGGGAACGCGAATGTCGTTGCGCTCGAAGCGCATCACCTTGAAGTCGCTGCGTCCGGGGATTCCCTCGACGCGGAAGCCGTCCTCCAGGCGCAGGTAGCGCTCCTCGCCGACGCTCTCGGTGAACAGCTCGCCGGCTCGCGCGGTGACCACGTCGATGCGCTGATCGCGCTGGCTGTGCACAAAGAGGCGCTGGAAGCGGCTGCCGTCGCTGCTCATCGCGCCGAGATAGACCACGCTTTGATGGCCGGGCAGCTCGACAAATCGCCCGGCTTCCAGGCCCGCCACCAGCAGCGAGCGATTGGCCTCGTCGAGCATTTGCCTGGACAGCGACATCGCCGCCGGCGCGGCCCACAGCGAGAGCAGGCCGACCAGCACGGCGATACATCCACCAAACAGCAGGGCCGGCCGCATCAGCTGGCGCAGGCCCTGGCCGGCCGAGGCCAGCACGGCCATCTCGCTGTCGCGATAGAGCCGCGAATAGCAAAGCAGGACGGCGACGAACAGGGCGAGCGGAACCAGCATCGGCAACGCATCGACCAGGCGCAGGCCGAACTGCGAAAGCAGCAGGCTGGCCGGCACCTTGCCAAGGGCGATACGCCGCAGCAGATCGACCAGCACGCCGGTGGCGCTGGTCAGCAGCAGCACGGTCAACGAGGCGGCGAACGCCCCGGACAGCTCACGCAGCAGATAGCGGTCGATCAGGCGCATGGTTCTCTGGCGGAAAAGCCGGGGCTGGTAGACTTTGGCGCTGAACGCCCGCCAGAACCCGACCGGGGGGCGGCGCGGCAGTATCCCCTACTCATCGCAATACGGAAAACCCATGAACCTGAACTATCGCCTGCTCGACCAAGCCCCTGTCCAGATCGATGCCGATTGCCTGGTGGTGGCCGTGTTCGACGACGGTAGCCTGTCGCCCTCGGCCAAGCAGGTCGATGAGGCGAGCAAGGGCGCGCTGCGCAGCTGGATCGAGAGCGGCGACGTGCAGGGCAAGCTGGGCAAGTGCGCCCTGCTGCGCGGCCTGCCCGGCATCAGCGCGCGTCGCGTGCTGGTGGTGGGCGCAGGTCCGGCCGGCGAACTCGCCCCGCGCGCCTTCCTCAAGCTGGCTGCCGAGACCGCCAAGGCGCTGGCCCAGGGCCACGCGCGCTCGGTGCATGTCACCTTGGGCGAGCTGCCGATCGCTGGCCGCGACGCTGGCTGGGCACTGCACCAATCCCTGCTTGCCTTCGATCATGCCGGCTACCGCTACACCGCGACCCGTGAATCCAAGAACGATGCCGGCTATCACAGCGTGAGCTTCGCCGCCGCCGCCGCGCACGAGCCGACCCTGGCCCGCGCCCGCGGCGTCGCCGAGGGCATCGCCTTCGCCCGTGAGCTTGGCAACCTGCCGCCGAACATCTGCAATCCCGGCTATCTCGCCGACCAGGCGCGCAAGCTGGCCAGTGAAGTCGAGGGCCTGCGCTGCGAGGTGCTGGAGCGCGCGCAGATGGAGGAGCTCGGCATGGGCTCCCTGCTTGCCGTCGCCCGCGGCTCGGCCAATGCGCCGCGGCTGATCGTCCTCGAATACCGCAACGGTGGCGACGCGAAACCCCTGGTGCTGGTCGGCAAGGGCATCACCTTCGATTCCGGCGGCCTCAACCTGAAGGTCGCCGGCGGCATCGAGGAAATGAAGTTCGACATGTGCGGCGCGGCCACCGTGTTCGGCAGCTTCGTCGCCGCGGTCAAGGCCCAGCTGCCGGTGAACCTGGTAGCGGTGATTGCCGCGGTCGAGAACATGCCCGACGGCGACAGCTATCGTCCTTCCGACGTGCTGACCTCGATGTCCGGCAAGACCATCGAAGTGCTCAACACCGACGCCGAGGGGCGGCTGATCCTGTGCGATGCGCTGACCTACGCGCAGCGCTTCGAGCCGGCCGCGCTGATCGACGTGGCGACCCTCACCGGCGCCTGCGTGGTGGCGCTCGGCAAGCATGCGCACGGCCTGATGAGCAAGCACGACGACCTCGCCGCCGAGCTGCTGGCGGCCGGTGAGTCCAGTGGCGATCGCGCCTGGCGCCTGCCGATCTGGGATGAGTATCAGGTGCAGCTGGAGTCCGCATTTGCCGACATGGCCAATATCGGCGGCAAGTCGGCCGGCGCGATCACCGCCGGCTGCTTCCTGTCGCGCTTCACCGAAGGCCAGCGCTGGGCGCACATCGACATCGCCGGCACCGCCTGGGACGAAGGCCGCAAGGGCCTTGCCACCGGGCGCCCGGTGGGCATGCTGGCGCAGTGGATGGCGGACCGGTCAGCCTGACGGCTGACCGGTGGTGATTGGTGATCCGTGATTGGTGATTCGCAACAGCTGGCTGCTGAACACGAGCGGATAGTCGCGCGTTCGTCACGATTTGTATTCCGCAGTAGCGGTGCGTTCGGCGCATATCTTGGGGAGTGCGAGCTTTGACGAATCACCAATCACGAATCACCAATCACGGCTGAAAGCCCATGCGCGCCGACTTCTATCTGATCGACAAGCCGCGCTTCCGCGATGACCCGCTGCTGCTGGTCTGCGAGCTGGCCAAGCGCTGCCACGGCACCGGCAAGCCGACCCTGATCCTGGCCCGCGACGCCGAGCAGGCCGAGGCCATCGACGGCCTGCTCTGGGAGTTCGACGAGTCGGTCTACCTGCCGCACCAGATCGCCGGGATGGACGAGGACGACGAGATCACGCCAGTCCTGATCGCAGCGCCGGAGTTTGATCCGCCGCTGCGCCCGCTGATGATCAACCTGCGCGATGCGCCGGTGATTGGCGACTGCGAGCGGGTGCTCGAAGTGGTTCCCGCCGACCCCGCCGCGCGCGGGCCGCTGCGTGAGCGCTGGAAGCAATACCAGCAGCGCGGCTGGGAGCTGCACAAGCACGATATGTAGTGTGTCTCCCGACGGCTGCCGCGCGGTCGGCTGACCGATGGTCCGCTAGGCTGACGGGCAAGGCAGGCTGCGCCGCGCTTCGGTGCCCGCGCCGACTTCGGCCACGCTGATCCGCGCGCCACGATTGCCGTGCAGGATGAGTGGCGCGCCGACCTGGTCCAGGGTGGCGGCCTCGGCGCGGAAACACTTGAGCAGGGCGCCGACATGCAGCCATTCGCCGCGCGGCAGGCTGTCCAGCGAGATCCGATGTGGGCAGGCCTTGGCGCAGCCCATGCCCAGCTCGACCCGGCCGTCGCCCTCGACCTTTACCCACAGTTCCACCCTAACGTCGCCGTTCGCCTCGCGCTCCAGGTCGAGCGGCTGGGCGGCGCCGAGCTCGATGGCGCCATCCTCGGCAAAGTGGAACTGGCGCGCATCCTCCTGGGCGACGCGGTCCACGGCCTGCGCCGCGGGAGGCTCAATCCCCGCCAGCGGCTGCCAGGCGAATCCTTCGCTGGCCACGCCGCGGCTGAACCACAGTCGTTCGGCAGCGGCGCCTACCGCGCCCGGCTCCTCGGACAAGGGCTGCCATGCGACCTGCTGTCCGTAGTCGAGCCCGAACCCCAGCGGGAACAGCGGGTCGTAGTCCGGGTCATGGGGATTGAGCCTGGCCTGGTCGGCGCGCTTTGGCCAGGAGTACGAAAGCCGTCCGCGGAAGTCGTGGGCAATGCTACCGTCGGCGGCGGCAAGCAGCACGTCGGCGACGCCGCCACCTTCCGAGCCGGGCAGCCAGGCGGCGACGAAAGCGTTGGCTGCATTGAGTTCGCGATTTACCCATAGCGGCCGGCCGGAGATGAACACCGCGACCACCGGAATGCCGGCCTTGCCGAGGCGCTTGATAAGCCGCAAGTCGGTGTCATTGCCTGGGCTGTAGCGCAGATCCGGCAGGTCGCCCTGAAACTCGGCGTAGGGATCCTCGCCGAACACCACGATGGCGATATCGGGCTTGTCCTCGAACCTGCCCTCGGGCGAGAGCACGGCGCGTCCGCCGCTGGCCTCGATGCGCTCGACCAGGGCGGCGCCGATCGATTGCCCGTTCGGGAAGTCGCTATTGCGGGTTCCGGTGCCCTGCCAGGTCAGGGTCCAGCCGCCGGACTGCTTGCCGATGTCGTCGGCGCCGTCGCCGGCAATCAGCACATGGGAAGAAGGCCTGATCGGCAGGCTGCCGTCGTTCTTCAGCAGGACCAGGGATTCGCGCACCGCCTGGCGCGCCACGGCCCGATGCGCAGCACTGCCGAGCAGGGCGTAGTCGCCGGCCAGCTCCCGCGATGAGGGCAGCGAAGGATCAAGGATGCCGGCGCGTGCCTTGACCAGCAGCACCCTGCGCGCCGCGGCTTCGATGGTCGCCAGCGGCAGCGCTCCGCTGCGTGCTGCTTCCAGCAAAGACTCGTAGATGCCCTTCCAGGAGTCCGGAGCCATGTACAGATCAAGTCCCGCCTCGACCGCGGCGAGACAGTCCTGATTGCTGCAGCCGGGAATCTGGCCGTGGGCATTCCAGTCGCCGACGATGAAGCCGCCAAACTGCCAGCGCTCCTTGATCACTCCGCTGAGCAGGCTGCGGTTGCCGTGATGCTTGATGCCGTTCCAGCTGGAGAACGAGGCCATCACTGTCTGCACCCCGGCGCGCAGCGCCTCGAGATAGCCTGCTGCGTGGATATCGCGCAGGGCCGCCTCGCTGATCCGTGCATCGCCCTGGTCGCGGCCGTTCTCGGTTCCGCCATCGCCGACGAAATGCTTTGCCGAGGCCAGCACCCGGCGCGGGCCGAGAAAGTCCGCATCGCCCACCCGGCCCTGGATACCCTCGACCACGGCCGCGGCGAAGGACGCAACGATGGCCGGATCTTCGGAATAGCCCTCATAGGTGCGGCCCCAGCGATCGTCCTGCGGCACCGCCAGGGTCGGCGCGAAGGTCCAGTCCAGCCCGGTCACCCTTGCTTCCAGCGCGGTGACCTCGGCGATCCGCCGGACCAGGTCCGGGTTGCGCGTGGCGCCCAGGCCGATGTTGTGCGGAAAGATCGTCGCGCCGAGCACATTGCTTTGACCATGCACCGCATCGATGCCGAACAGGACCGGCACGCCGGGCCGTCCCTGGTGCGCTGCGAGCGAGGCGCGATGGTAGGCATCGGCAAGCGCCAGCCATTCAGCAGGGCTGGCATCGTAGCGACCGCCAGGGTCGGAGTTGCCGCCGGCCAGGATCGAGCCGAGCGGATAGCGTTCGAGGTCGGCCGGCTGCATGTTGCCGATATCGCCCTGTACCAGCTGCCCGACCTTCTGCTCCAGCGACAGGCTGGCGAGCAGCGTGTCGACCCGCCTGACCAGGGCGGGGTCATCCTGCAACGGCCATTCAAGCGCAGGCCAGGATGCCGGGTCGGCAATGCCTGAAGCCGCCGGCGCGGCCTGCGCGGTGCCGAGCAGGCCGGCCAGCAGGCTGCACAGCAGGCCGGCGCCGCATGGCGCGCTGGGATGACGGCGGGGATGACTCGGGCTGGGAATGACGGGCATCGGATCCTCCGGTACGCGGACACCGCAGCCGGGTCCGCGGGCTGACCTTGGCCGAACATGACAGCGTTGTCAACCGCAGTCGGAAGGTCCATCATCGACTGCCCCGGGCGAGCGCCCCGGCATGCTCGGGCGGGGATTCTGGGGCCTGCCGACGGCGTGCTAGTGTTCGCCGGTCGATCATCGCCCGGGCAGTGACGGGCAGCTGCCTGCGGCAATCAAGGGAAGATCCAGCGATGCGGGTGCGAATCGAAGATGTGGCGCGCGAGGCCGGGGTGTCGATCAAGACCGTCTCGCGCGTGGTCAACAACGAGGCCAATGTGCGTGAGGACACTCGCAAGCGCGTGCAGGCGGCCATCGACCAGCTCGACTATCGCCCCAGCGCCTTTGCCCGGGGTCTGGCCGGAAGCCGCTCGCACCTGATCGCCTTCCTCTACGACAACCCGACCAGCAACTTTCTGATGGAGGTGGAGCTGGGCATCCTTGATGCCTGCGAGAGCCATCGCTACGGCATGATGCTGGCGCCGCTCGGCTATAGCGGCGACGACCTGATCGCAAAGCTCAACGCAGCGGTGAGCCATCTGAGCCCGGACGGCTTCGTACTGCCGCCGCCGCTGGGCGACAACCGGCGGGTACTGGCCCGACTTGCCGAACTTCGCCTGCCGCATGCCTGCATTTCGCCGCGCCATCCGCGTGGCCGCATCGGAGTCACCCTGGACGAGGTCGCCGCGGCGCGCGAGGTAGTCGCGCATCTGGCCGGTCTGGGCCATCGGCGCATCGCCCACGTGCTCGGCAAGCGCGGGCATGCGGCGCGCGAGTGGCGGCTCAAGGGCTATCGCGAGGGCCTGCTTGCAGCCGGCATCGAGTTCGACCCTCAGCTGGTCATCGAGGGTGAATTCGACTACGCATCCGGTTTCGCTGCCGCGCGCCAGCTGTGGTCGCTGCGCCGCCGACCGAGCGCGATTTTTGCCGGCAACGACGAGTGCGCGGCGGGGGTGCTGGCCTACGCGCACCAGCAGCGCATCGACGTGCCGCGCTCGCTGTCGATCTGCGGCTTCGACGACGTGCCGCTGGCGCAGCAGGTCTATCCGCACCTGACCAGCGTCCACCAGCCAACCCGCGACATGGGCCGGCTGGCAAGCCTCGAGCTGCTGCGTCATTTGCTGGATCCGGAGCAGGGCACGATGGTCAAGGTTCCGCTGACTCTGATCGCGCGCGACTCGACCGGTCCGGCGCCCTGATCACCGGCCTTTGCCGCCCCAGGCTGGCGTTTGATGACAGCGCTGTCTATGATCGCCGTCGGGGCATCCGATGGGCACGCCGGGGGGCGCTGTGGAAGCAACTGTGATGGCGCGCCAGGGCCGGCTGCGCTGGAGGGAGCGACTGGGCTTCGGCGCCGGCGACCTCGGCTTCAATCTCTACTGGACGACGATGGCCTCGTTCCTCGCGGCCTTCTACACCGACGTCTTCGGCATCTCGCCCGAGGCCGCCGGCACCTTGCTGTTCGTCACCCGGATCGTCGACGCGTTTTCCGATCCAGTGATGGGAGCAGTGGCCGACCGTACCCGCAGCCGCTGGGGGAAGTTCCGACCCTACCTGCTGTTCGGCGGCCTGCCGCTGGCAGCTGCGGGCGTGCTGACCTTCAGCACGCCGGATCTGGAAGGGGGCGCCAAGCTGATCTACGCCTATGCCACCTACACCACGATGATGCTCGCCTACACCGTGGTCAACACGCCGTACTCGGCCCTGTCCGGGGTGATGACCGCGCACGGCGAGGAACGCACCACCCTGATCAGCGTGCGCTTCCTGTTCGCCTTCACCGGCGGCGCCCTGGTCAACAAGTTCACCCTGCCCCTGGTCGAGGCCTTCGGCGAGGGCGACGCCCAGCTTGGCTGGCAGCGCACCCTGGTTCTGTACGGGGCGGCGGCGATCGCCCTGTTCCTGGTCACCTTCGCCAGCACCCGCGAGCGCATCGCCCCGCCGCCGAGCCAGATCAGCAGCCCGACCCAGGACCTGCGTGACCTGCTGGCGAGCCGGCCCTGGCTGATCCTGTTCGCGCTGGCCATGCTGATCATGATGACCGTCACCCTGCGTGCCGGCTCGGCCTACTACTACTTCACCTACTACCTCGAACGCCCGGACCTGCTGCCCGACTACCTGCTGCTGCAGATGGTCGCCTATGCCGCCGGCGCGCTCTGCGCGCCGATCCTGGTGCGCCACTTCGAGAAAGCGCGCCTGGTGGCCTGGCTGATGGGCAGCGTCGGCGCGCTGTCCCTGCTGTTCTATCTGGTCCCCGCCGGGAACATCGGGATGATCTTCGTGCTCAACGGACTGATCAGCCTGGCGCTTGGCCCCAAGGCGCCGCTGACCTGGTCGATGTACGCCGACACCGCCGATCACAACGAATGGCTGCACGGCCGCCGGGCGACGGCGATGACCTTTGCCGCGGCGGTGTTCTCGCAAAAGCTCGGCGGCTCGCTGGCTTCCTCCGGCATGCTCTGGATGCTCGCCCTGCTTGGCTACCAGGCCAATCAGGCACAACAGGGCGCTTCACTGGTGGGCATCAATCTGATGCAGACCATCCTGCCCGGGGTATTCGCCTTGCTGGCCATGTTCGCGGTGTCCTTCTATTCGCTTGGCGGCGCCGAGCTGGCGCGGATCCAGGCGGATCTGGATGCGCGCGGAAGCGACACGTGAGCACGCCACTGCTGGGGCGCAGCGCCGACGGCAGCCGCTGCGAGCTGCACAGTCCGACGGCGATGCCGGCTGCCTCGGCGTTCTTGTGGAACCGGCGCATGCTGGTGCAGGCGAACTGTCGCGGATTCGTGTCGGCGCAGTACCTTGATCCCGAACCCGCTCGCTACTCGTACGGCCCGATGCTGGAGGCGACGACCTTCATGCAGCCGGAGCAGCCGCGCTACGCCCACCAGCCCGGGCGCTTCTTCTACATCAAGGACGAGGACAGCGGCCAGCTCTTCTCGCTGCCGCACGAGCCGGTGCGGCGGCGCCCGGATTCGTTCCTGTTCTCGGCCGGCATGGCCGACCTCGAGTGGCGGGTGCGCCACGCCGCGCTCGATTGCCAGCTCACCCTGCGCCTGCCAGGCGACGAGGTTGCCGAGCTGTGGTCGTTGGCCCTGCACAACCGTGGCGAGCGGAACCTCATGTTCAGGTTGTACCCGTGCTTCAGCATCGGCTACATGAGCTGGATGAACCAGTCGGCCGGCTATCGCGCCGACCTTGGCGGCATCCTCGCCCGCTGCGTCACGCCCTACCAGCGGGTCGAGGATCTGCCGCGTATCCTCAAAGCCAGGGACCTGACCTGCCTGCTCCACGAGCGTGAGCCGGAGTCCTGGGAAGCAGGCCGCGAGCGCTTCGAAGGCGAAGGCGGGCTGCATGATCCCGACGCGCTGCATCGGCCTTTGCTGGACAAGGGAGATGCGCTCTACGAATCCCCGCTGGCGGCCCTGCAGTATCGGGTGCTGCTGGCCCCGGGTGAGTCGACCTGCTTCCGCTTCCTGTTCGGCCCGGCACGGAACGAAGCCGAGGTGCTGGCGCTGCGCCGCCGCTACCTGTCGGATGATGGCTTCGCCAAGGCAGCCAGCGAGTCCGTGGTCTACCACTCGGCGGGCGAGGGCGTGCTGCAGGTGAGCACGCCCGACCCGGGCTTCGATGCCTTCGTCAATCGCTGGCTGCCGCGACAGATCCACTACCACGGCGAGCTGCAACGACTGAGCACCGATCCGCAAACGCGCAACTTCCTGCAGGACGCCATGGGCATGAGCTACGTCCGCCCGCTGGCCGCGCGCGCAGCCCTGCTCCAGGCGTTGTCCCAGCAGGAATCAACGGGGGCGATGCCCGACGGCATCCTGCTGCACCCGCAGGCGCGCCTGAAGTACATCAACTGCGTGCCGCATACCGACCACTGCGTCTGGTTGCCGGTCTGCCTTGACGCCTACCTCGACGAGACCGGCGACCTTTCCCTGCTCGACGCGCCGGTCAAGAGCCTGCACGACGCCCGCGAGCTGAGCGTGGCCGAACGGATCACCGCTGCCATGCTCTGGCTGCTCGGCGATCGCGACGGGCGCGGGCTGAGCTACATCCGCCAGGGTGACTGGTGCGATCCGATGAACATGGTCGGCCATCAGGGACGTGGCGTCTCCGGCTGGCTGTCGATCGCCGCGGTGCATGCGCTGCGGCTCTGGGCCGAGCGACTGCACGCGCGCGGCGAAGCGGCGCAGGCGCTGGCGCTGGAGGCGGGCGCGCAGGAAATGGCCGATGCCGTCCAGACCCACCTCTGGGACGGCGAATGGTTCGCCCGCGGGATCACCGATGACGGGCTCAAGTTCGGGGTCAGTAGCGACCGCGAGGGGCGCATCTTCCTGAATCCGCAGAGCTGGTCGATCCTTGCCGACATCGCCACGCCCGCCCAGCGCCACGCGATGCTGGAGCAGATTGCCCGGCAGCTCGACACGCCCTATGGGGTGATGCTCTGCGCGCCGGCGTACACGTCCCTGCGCGAGGACGTTGGTCGGATCACCCAGAAATTTCCCGGTTCAGCCGAAAACGGCTCGATCTACAATCACGCTGCGGCCTTCTACGCGGCCGCCCTGTACCGCGCCGGCGAGGGCGATCGCGGCTTCGACGTGCTGCGCCGGATGCTGCCCTCGGATGATGAATCCGAGCAGCGCCAGCGCGGGCAGCTGCCGGTGTTCGTACCGAACTACTACCGTGGTGCAGTCGACCTGCATCCGCGGACGGCAGGTCGCTCAAGCCAGCTGCTGCATACCGGTACGGGCAGCTGGTTCTACCGCTGCCTGATCGAGCAGCTGTTCGGTCTGCGTGGCTGCGGTGAGGGGCTGCGGATCGTCCCCCAGCTGCCCTCTGGCTGGCAGCAGGCAAGCGCAGTCCGCCGCTTTCGCGGCGCGCGCATCGAGCTCGAATGCCGGCGCGGCAGCGCCTGGGCCATGCGAATCGATGGCGAGCACTGTAGCGAGCCACTGCTGCGAGACCCGCAAGCCGGTCGCTGCTATCGCATCGCGCTGACCCTGCCCGGGACGGCAAGCTGATGGCCTGCGCCGCCAGCGCGTCGGAACGGCTATCCGGCCGGGTGCTGACCGCGCCGCTGGTGGTGGTGATGGGCGTCTGCGGCTGCGGCAAGTCGACCTTGGCTGCTGCCCTTGCGCAGCGGCTTGGCTGGCAGTTCCTTGAAGGAGACGACTGCCATCCCGCGGCCAACCGCCAGCGCATGGCAGCCGGGCTGGCCCTTGACGATCGCATGCGCGAGCCCTGGGTCGCCGAGGTCTGTCGTCGCGTGCTGGCCTGCCACGCTCCGATGTTGCTCGCCTTCAGCGGACTGCGCCGGGCGCATCGCCAGCGTCTGCGCGAGCTTCGGAGAAACGTCATGTTCTTGCATCTGCAGCTGCCCACCGTGCTGCTGGAACAGCGGCTGCGCCAGCGCAGCGGGCACTTCATGCCGCCCGAACTGCTGGGCAGCCAGCTGTCAGCGCTCGAGATTCCCGATGGTGAGCCCGAGGTGGTGAGCCTTGACGCTGCCGTCCCCACCAATCAGCTGCTGGCCCTGGCCGAGCAGCGCCTGTCGCGCTGGGGGCCTGCACAGCGGTGCGCCGGATGAGCCTCCGCTATCGCATGTCGGCCGTGCTGCTGCTCGCCCTGCTGTCCGCTGTGGCGACGACGCATGCCGCCAGTCCACCGCGGGAACGGCATGCGGTGAGCTATGCCGCCCCGCGAGCCAAGGCCGATGTGCTGATCGACGGTCGCGGCGACGAGCACGACTGGCAGCGGGCTGCCTGGCGGCCGCTGCGCTACCTGATGGACGGCCGCGCGCCGGACAGCGCGCTGGACTTCAGCGCCCGCTACCGCGCGCTGTGGCGCAGCGATGCGATCTTTCTGCTGGTTGAACTGCGCGACGACATCCTGCTCGACAGCGTGGCCGATCCGCTCGACCGCTACTGGGATGACGACGCCCTCGAGGTATTCATCGACGAGGACAACGCCGGGGGGCCGCATCTGCATGATGATGCCGCCTACGCGTATCACATTGCGCTCGACGGGCAGGTGGTGGATATCGGCCCGGGTCGCGCCGATGCCGGGCCCGGACCGCGCACCTATCCCGAGCACCTGCAGTCGCGCTGGACCCGCGATACGGATGACCCGACCCTGCTGATCTGGGAAGTACGCCTGCAGGTGTTTGCCCAAGGCTCCCCGGAACAGCCGGTGCTGCTGCACGCCGGCAAACGCCTGGGCTTCATGCTCGCCTACTGCGACAGCGACCAGCCCGGCGCAGGCCGCGAACACTTCGTTGGCGACATCGAGATCGCCGAGCGCGATGGCAGCCGCAATCTGGGTTACCTGGACGCCGACGTGTTCGGCGTCATGCGTTTGGTCGACTAGTGTGGTGTTCCGGAAGTACATCGCAGAATTCGCTCGGTCTGCGCCGCCGATGCTGCGTTGCTGGTCGTCGCCATAGCGCTGCTATGCCTGCTTCTCGCGCCTTGCCTCGACGATGCATCCGCGTCGCGACTTCAACAACATACTTCCGGGACGGGACACAAGGGCGCCTCTGAACAAGTCCAGTGCCCCGGGCCGGGATTGTGCAGCCATCCAGCTGCGTTGCGTGTCTTGGCCGTGGCACCACCACGCCCTGCGACGCGCGCCTTGCTGGCCGGCTGCACAACCTCCGGCGCGGGGCGCTGAACTTGTTCAGAGGCTCCCCAGCGGGCCGCAGCGGTTGCGCTGGTAGCGACAACGCCAAGCCAATGGGTGCAATGGGCGCCGCGTCGGAACGCGTGCCGCAGCCGAAGCTGCGAGCCGGGAGAAAAGCAGGCCCGGCGCGGCCGGAACGAGCAAGCGGCCGCCGGTTGCAGCGGATACTTTCCACGCCCGGGGCAGGTCCTTGTCCTGCGCTGTCCTGCGACTATTGACAGCGTTGTCATACAGGGTTACAACTTTGCCTGCGCCATCCCGCCCAACGGGTCGTAACCAAGTCGGGCCGGAGTCCGGGAGTTGGCGTCGCGCAGCATCGTGCTGGGTGCGGGGAGCGGATCCCGACGCGTCGGGTCGGCAGCAGGCTGCCGGAGGCGCGCTGCAGGAAGGTCCGCCAAGCGGTTCAACTCTGGGAGGGGGAACACCATGTCCATCGATTCGAAGCGCCGTCGCCAGGTCGGCATGGCAGGGCCCGCACGCTATCGGCGTGCCGTGCTCACCTTGTGCATTGGCGCCGCGCTGCATGCCCCGGTCTGGGCGCAGGAGTCGGCGTCGCCGGCTGAAGGCGACGAGGCCGAGAAGCTCGACACCATTACCGTTACCGGCATTCGCGGCGCGCTGATGCGCGCGCAGGATTTCAAGCGCGATGCCGATACCCACCTTGATGCGATCTCCGCGGTCGATATCAGCGCGTTGCCCGACGTCAGCGTGCTCGAGGCGCTGCAGCGCATCCCCGGCATTTCGATCGAGCGCTTCGCTGCCAAGGACGATCCGGACCACTTCTCGACCGAGGGCAGTGGGGTGACCTTGCGTGGCCTGCCCAACACGCGCAGCGAGTTCAACGGGCGCGACACCTTCTCCGCCAACAGCGGACGCGGCCTGTCCTTCCAGGACGTGCCGCCGGAGCTGATCGGCAGCGTCGAGGTGTTCAAGAACCAGACCGCCGACATGATCGAGGGCGGTATCTCCGGCACCATCAATCTCAATACCCGCAAGCCGCTGGATTCCGGCTCGCGACTGCTGCAGTTCAGCGGTCAGGCCAACTACGGTGATCTCGAGGGCGAGACCACGCCGAGCTTCTCCGGCCTGTTCAGCAATGTCTGGGACGTCGGCAACGGCCGCATGGGCTTTCTGGCCAGCCTGGCGCATTCCGATCTCGATTTCCGCTCCGACGGCGCCCAGTTCGGCGCCCACGTCGAGCAGGGTGAAGGCAGCGGCCGCTATGCGCCGATCAATGCCGGCATCCGCACCACCTCGACCAATCGCCAGCGCGACGGTGTTGCGTTGGCTCTGCAGTACGAGAACACCGACCGCACGTTCGATTTCACCGGCGAGTACGTGCGTTCGGACAGCGATACCAACTGGGTCGAATACGCCTTCTTCTCCGATGACGCCGGCAGCTCGCCGAGCGCGGATGCGGTCTACGACAGCCAGGGCCGTTTCGTCAGCGGCACCCTGCAGGGCGTCGCCTCCGGACTCGGGCCGCAGACCCGCGGTTCGAACGGCAATGCCCTGGTCGAGGACTATTCCCTCAACATGAACTTCAAGCCGACCGACCGTCTGTATTTGACGGCCGATCTGCAGTACGTGGAGTCGAGCACCGACATCGTCGACCTCTCCGTATTCGGCGGTCTGGCGCGGGAAAGCGGCGGGCCGAGCGGGGTCAATATCGACCTGGTGCGCCGCGGCGGCTCGCCGCGCATCGATTTCCGCGCGCCCGGCGGCGCCACCCAATCCGACGAGGCGTACTTCGCCGATCCGAACAACTATTTCTGGCGCGCCGCGATGGATCACATCGAGGAGTCCGACGGCGATGAGCTGGCCTTCCGCTTCGATGCCGACTACGCCCTGGATGGCGACTTCTTCCGTGAGGTCGAGGCCGGCATCCGTTCGGCCGAGCGCGACCAGACCACCCGCTGGTCAACCTACAACTGGGGCAACCTGTCCGAGACCTGGACCGGCAATGGCCTGGCCAGCTTCGCCGGCGGGCCGTCGCGCTCAGGCTTCCAGCTTGACCAGACCGGACCGTTCTCGTTCGGCAGTTTTCACAACGGCAACGTCGGCGGACTGCCCGGTGGGGTCGGCGTGTTCCCGAATTCTGGCCTGGTGACCAACTACAACACCTTCCGCCAGAGCTTCGACGTGCCCGGCGTGTTCCGCGGCTCGCTCAGCGGCCGCCCGGGTGCGGACGGCTTCTACATTCCGGCCGAGATCAACGGCACCAACGAGCAGAACAACGCCTTCTACGTCCGGCTCAATTTCGAGAACGATGCCGAGCACCGCTTTGGCGGCAATATCGGCCTGAGGTATGTCGAGCTCGACACCCGGGTCAACGGCGGCATCACCTTCCCGACCCTGAACCTCAGCCCGGAAGTCGCAGCCACCCTGCCGGCCGAGGTCCGCGCCTTTGCCAACGGCGCCAGCAGCACCGAGGCCGCGCGTTCGAGCTACGACACCATCCTGCCCAGTCTCAATCTCAAGTACGAGTTCGCGCCCGACCTGCTGCTGCGCTTCGGCGCGTCCAAGGCGATCGCCTTCCCGGATCTTGGCAACCTTCGCTACAACTACAACATCTCGGCTGATATCCAGACCAGTGACGATGGCACGGCGACCCTCAACCGGTTCTTCCAGAGCAGCGGCAACCCGTTCCTGGAGCCGATGGAGTCGAAGAACTACGACCTGTCCTTGGAGTACTACTTCGGCGAGGCCGACTACCTCGCGCTCGGTGTGTTCTACAAGGACATCCGCAATTTCTTCTCCAACAACACCATCGAGACGCCGGTCACCAATAACGGGGTGACCCAGCTGGTCGATATCGACCAGCCGGTCAACATCGGCGAGGCCTCGATCACCGGTCTGGAGTTCTCCTACCAGCAGTTCTTCGATCAGCTTCCGGGAGTCTGGAGCGGACTCGGGGTGCAGTTCAACTACACCTACCTTGATCCCAGCGACGTGCCGCAGCAGAACCTGCGGCCGGTGCAATCCGGCAGCGGCGATGATGCAACCCGCGCCAGCATCCCGTTCGACAACCTGCCTCTGCAAAGCCTGTCCGAGCACCAGTACAACCTGGTCGGCATCTTCCAGAACGACAAGTGGGAGGCGCGCCTGGCCTACAACTGGCGCGATGACTACCTGCTGACCATTCGCGAGGTGAACATCGGCCTGCCGACCTTTGCCAAGGACTACGGTCAGGTCGATGGCTCGGTGTTCTATCGGGTCAACGACACATGGCAGGTCGGCCTGCAGGGCTCGAACCTGCTGCAGGACGAGGTGGTGACCGAAAACCAGGTCAACTCGGAGGGTCTGCGGGTGTTCCGCAGTTCGTTCATCTTCGACACCCGCTATACCCTGGTGGTCCGCGGCACCTTCTGATGCCCGTTGACCCGCGGCGCCGCCTTTGGGCAACCTGAGGCGGCGCTCCATTGCAGGCAAATCCAGGATCGATGGACGCAACCAGAGCGGGCGATGAGGGGCCGGTGCAGCAGGTGGTGATCGCCGGCGGCGGCAGCGCCGGGTGGATGACCGCAGCCGCGCTTGCCAGCGTGCTGGCAGGCCGTGGCTTGCGCATCACCCTGATCGAGTCCGAGCAGATCGGTACGGTCGGCGTCGGCGAAGCGACCCTGCCGCATCTGCGCTATTTCAACCAGCGGCTGGGCATCGACGAGCCGTCCTTCATGCGTGCCACCGGTGCGACCTACAAGCTGGGCATCGAGTTCGCCCACTGGGGTCGAAAGGGTGATGCCTACATCCATCCGTTCGGCGACTTCGGCAGCGAGGTCGACGGCCTGGGTTTCCATCATGCCTTCCTGCGCGACCGCGCCGCCGGCAGCGCGCACGCGCTCGGCGAGTACTCGCTGCCGGTGTGCATGGCCGCGGCCGGACGCTTTGCCTTTCCGGCGGCTGATCCGGCATCGCTGGAAGCGACCTATTCCTATGCTTATCACATCGATTCATCGCGCTACGCGCGCTTCCTTCGCGAGTTCTCCGAGGCCCGCGGCGTGCAGCGGCAGGAGGGCCGCATCGTCAGCGTCGAGCAGGATCCGGAGAGCGGCTTCATCCGCGCGGTGACGCTGGAGTCAGGACAACGCGTGGAGGGCGACCTGTTCATCGACTGCTCTGGCTTCCGCGGCCTGCTGATCGAGCAGACGCTGAAGGCCGGCTACGAGGACTGGAAGCACTGGCTGCCCTGCGACCGGGCCATTGCCATCCCTTGCGAGGGCGATGCCGACCCGCTGCCGTACACCCGTGCCAGCGCCGAGCGCGCCGGCTGGCGCTGGCAGATTCCGCTGCGCCACCGGATCGGCAATGGCCATGTCTACGCCAGCGATTTCTGCAGCGACGACGAGGCGCTCGAGGTGCTGCGCGCCGCGCTGCCGGGAACCGCGCTCGGCGAGCCCAACCTGCTGCGCTTTCGCACCGGGCGCCGACGGCTTGCCTGGTCGCACAACTGCGTGGCGATCGGGCTTTCGGCGGGCTTCCTGGAGCCGCTGGAGTCGACCGGCCTGCACCTGATCCAGCTGGCGATCATGAAGCTGGTCGAGTTCTTCCCCGGCCGCGCGATGGAGCCGGCTCTGCGCCACGAGTTCAATCGCCTGATGCAGATGGAGGTGGAGCGGGTGAAGGATTTCCTGATCCTCCACTACCACGCCACCGAGCGCGACGACAGCCCGTTCTGGGACCACTGCCGCACACTTGAACTGCCCGATTCGCTGCAGCACAAACTGGATACCTTCCGTGAGACCGGGCACGTCGTGCGCTATCGCGAGGGTCTGTTCCTGGAGCCCAGCTGGATTGCCGTGCTGCTGGGGCAACGCCGTCTGCCCCGCCGGCTCGATCCGCGCATCGCGCGCTATCCGCTCGACGCGTTGCAGGCCGGGCTGACTTCGCTGCGCCAGCGGATCCATGCCTGCGCCCAGGGCATGCCGCGTCACGCCGATGCGCTGGACGGCCTGGGCGAGAACGACGAGCAGGGCTGGCGGCGGACCTCGATGAGCCTGTACGGCCGGCGCGAGGCCGCCCATTAGCGCCGTCGAGGCACCGCTGCGCAGCCTGCTGGTCACCGGCGAGCCGGTGCATGCCTGGATGATCGCCACGCATCTGGCGCGGGCGCTGGGGCCGCACGAGGTGTGCATCCAGCTGCTCGAAGACGGCAGTGAGCAGGCCGAGGCGGTGCTGTGCTTCGATCCTGATATCCATGCGTTCCACCGAGGCCTTGGCGTCGACCCGGTCGGCCTGCTCGGCCATCTGCGGGCAGCGCTGCGCTACGGCAGCCGCTTTGCCGAATGGCGCGGCCCGGGGCAGGGCGGCTTTGCCGGTTTCGGCGCGGCCGGTCAGCTGATCGAGCGGATCCCGTTCCAGCACTATGTGACTGCGCTGCGGGCCTCGCGTGGCGGAGCCAGGCTGGCTGACTACTGCCCGGCAGCGCTCGCCGCGGGCGCCGGGCGTTTCGCCATGCAGGGCGCGGGCCCGCTCAGTGGAATCACGGCCGGCCTCAGCGTCGAGCGTGCGGACTATCTCGGATTCCTGCGCGCACTCGGCAAGGATCTCGGCGTCGAGCGGGTCATCGGCAGGCTGCAGCAGGTCGAGTGCGACGCTGAGGGGCAGACGCAGGCCCTGTGGCTGGACGATGGGCGTCGGCTGACGGCTGACGGGTTCTTCGATTGCAGCGAGCACGGCAGCCTGGCGGGAGTCAGCGGTAGGGGTGAGCGGCACCGGTTCCCGGCGCAGGCGGGGATCGCCCGGCGCGAACTGCGTCGCGCGCGGCTTGAGGGCCCCACGCCGCTGTTCGATCAGATCATCTGGCGCGAGGGTGGCTGGGAGCGCTTGCGCTGCGTGGCCGGCGTGGTCGAATCCGAGCGCGTGTGGACGGTCGACCCGCACAGCCCGAGCGCGGGGCGCAGTACACAGGGCGTGCTGCGTTCGCCCTGGCAAGGGCGCTGCGTGGCGCTGGGTCCTGCCCTGGGCGAGCCGGCTGACCTGGCCGCAGACCGCTGGCTGCTGACCAGGCGGGCGATCGCCCACTGGCTGCGCCTGCTGCCGACGCGCGCGCCGTCGCCCAAACTGCGTGATGAGTTCAACCGGGTGCTGGTGGCCGAAGCCATGCGGCTTGCCGACGCGCAATGCCTGCCCTTGCTCTGCGCGGCGGCACGCACGCCGGGCTGGGCCGGCCAGGTGCACGTCGAGCAGGAGGCGGCGAGTGATCTGCGCTGCCGCATCGACCTGTATCGGGCAAGCGGCCGGCTCAGCTTCCATGAGGATGATCCGCTGCCGACGCAGCGCTGGATGATGCTGCTGGAAGCCGTCGGCGTGCTGCCGACCAGCGCAGACCGGCTGCTGCCCGACCTTGCGCCCGCGGAGCTGGCGCGGCGCATGGATCAGGTTGCCGAGGCTCTGGCCCGCGCCGTGCTCAGCCTGCCGGCGCACGACCAGGCGATCGCCCGGCTGCGCCAGCCGGCAGGCGTCGGCGCATGAGCCACGCGCTGCGCAGCATCGTCATCGTCGGCGGCGGCACCGCTGGCTGGATGACCGCCGCCGCGCTGTCCAAGGTGCTGGCCCAGTCGGACTGCCAGGTCACCCTGGTCGAGTCCGAACAGATCGGCACCGTGGGCGTAGGCGAGGCGACCATCCCGCAGATCCTCACCTTCAATCGCCTGCTCGGCATCGACGAGGATGACTTCGTCCGCAGCACCCAGGCGACCTTCAAGCTCGGCATCCGCTTCGATGACTGGGCGCGGATCGGTGACCGCTATCTGCATCCGTTCGGCGTGTTTGGGGTGCCGATCGAGGCGATCCCGTTCCATCACTACTTTCTCAAGCTGCACGGGCTGGGCCGGCTCGGGCGCATCGACGAATTCTCTCTTGCATGCATGGCCGCGCCGCAGAACCGCTTCACCCGACCCCTGGACATCCCGAAGTCGCCGCTGGCGCAGATTGCCTACGCCTTCCAGTTCGATGCCAGCCTCTACGCGCGCTACCTGCGCCGCTACGCCGAGGCGCGTCGGGTGCAGCGCATCGAGGGCCGGATCACCGAGGTGAAACAGCATGCGCAGAGCGGCTTTGTCGAAGCCGTGGAACTGGAGGGCGGCCGGCGCATCGAAGGCGAGCTGTTCATCGACTGCTCGGGTTTCCGCGGCCTGCTGATCGGTCAGACCCTGGGGGTTGCCTATCGCGACTGGAGCCAGTGGCTGCCCTGTGACCGTGCCCTGGCCGTGCCCTGCCAGCGCCCCGGTCCGCCCGAGCCCTACACCCGCGCCACGGCCCGCAGTGCCGGCTGGCAGTGGCGGATCCCACTTCAGCACCGCAACGGCAATGGTCATGTCTACAGCAGCGGCTTCATGGAAGAGGCCGAGGCCGAAGCGATCCTGCTTGAACACCTCGATGGCCCGACGCTGGGGCCGGTCAACCGGCTGCGCTTCACGCCCGGCCGCCGGGAGCGCTTCTGGGAGCGCAACGTGGTGGCCATCGGTCTGTCCAGCGGCTTCCTGGAGCCGCTGGAATCAACCAGCATCCACCTGATCCAGTCCGGCATCGCCAAGCTGATCGGGATGTTCCCTGGGCGCGACTTCGCCCAGGTCGACATCGACAAGTACAACCAGCAGTCGATCAACGAGATCGAGCGCATCCGCGACTTCGTGATCCTCCACTACAAGGCGACCGAGCGCGAGGACTCTGCGTTCTGGCGCTACTGCAAGGCCATGTCCATCCCCGACAGCCTTGCCGAGAAGATCGAACTGTTCCGCGCCAACGGAAGGCTCTATCGCGAGCACGACGAGCTGTTCTCCGAGACCAGCTGGCTTGCAGTGATGCTCGGCCAGCGCATCCTCCCGCGTGCCTACCATCCGCTGGTCGATGGCTACCCGGTCGAGCCGCTGTTCCAGTACCTCGACCATGCGCGCCAGGTCATCCGCCGCGCCGCGGCTGCCATGCCCACGCATGAAGAATTCATCCGCCAGCACTGCAAGGCCACGGCCTGAGCCGGCGGCGCAGCCGTTCTCGCAAGACGCCCCTTGCATCAATGGTGCATTACGTTCGGCAACCCACCGCCTTCATGCAGCGGGGGGGCAGGCTGCGGCAAGCGCGCGAGGCCGGACGGCGACCCACAGGCGCCACGCGCCGGGCTGCGATCAGCTGCCCAGATAGCTGTCCGGCACCGGGATGCCCTGCAGGCGGAAGAACGACAGCTGGTCGAAGTAGCCGCGCTGGAACACGATCTGCCCCTCGCGCACCCGGAAGAACCCGCAGCCGCGCAGGCCGTTGGGATCACTCCACTCGAGGATCGCCCATTCGCCGTCCTGAAAGAGGTTCTCGACCACGCAGGTCATCTGCGCCCGGCCGAACTCGATGCGGAACATATGCATGATCGCCTCGCGCCCGCGCAGCGGTTCCATCACCACCTGATGATTCACCGCCTCGGCGGCATACAGGGCGGCCAGGCCTTCGAGGTCGGCGGCGTTGAAGCGGGTGACCCATTCCTGAACAGTCTGTTTGGGGGACATGCGCTGTCTCCTGCGGGTGGTTGCCGGGGGCTGCATGGTGGGTCGAGCGATATCGGTGCGGCTCATGGTAGAACGTGGACACCCTTTGCGCTTCGCGCTGAGCACCGAGTACGGCAAGAGGCGGACACACGTTTCGACAACCCCCGATACCGATGGCGCGCTCGCTTGGTCCCGCTGCCGGCAGCCGGGTCCGCAGGCCGGAAAACCGACTCCGGCCAGGAGTGAGCGTTACGCAACGTTAAGTTCGAGTACGTTCCGGCCGTTCATAGGGTGCGCCTTGGGCGCACC
>CAYGMG010000056.1:0-22662 GCA_964350895.1 uncultured Lysobacter sp. | reverse complement strand
CGCGAGAAGGAGGCATAGCAGCGCTATGGCGACGACGAGCAACGCAGCATCGACGTCGCAGACCGAGCGAATTCTGCGATGTACTTCCGGGACAGGACACTAGCCGGAACGGAGACGCAGCCCGGAGTCAGTGCGGCGCGAAGTTTGAATTCGAGAAACGCAAGCTTGGGCGCAAACAAGGCCTCGCGCCCTACGCCCGCCATCAGGCAAACGTCCTACAGGGGCAACAGGTAGAGTCGCACCGCGCAGAGGATGGCCAGGAGCCAGACCACGCTACGCAGCATTGCCCAGCCAGCCAGGTAGCAGACACCGAAGCCGATGCGCAGGGCGACGAAGGCCAGTGCCCAGGGCAGCACCTGCTCGGTTGCGACCTGCTGCTGCAGGCAGAGCAGAACGCCCACGGCAAACAAGGGGAAGGCCTCGAAGCTATTCAGGTGTGCGGCATGGGCGCGTTGCGGCAGTCCGGACAGGCGGTCCTGCCAGGCACGCGGGTCGCGGTTGTCGAAACGCGTGCCGCTGAGCTTGGCGATCCCGGTGAATACGAAAGGCATGAGCCCGGCCGCAAGCAGACAGGCAATCAGCCCGGACATCAGCGCTTGATGCCGAACAGACGCTTCCACCACGGCAGCTTCGCAGCAGGTTTGGGCGCTGTCGCGGGCGCTGCCGCGCGCTGCGCGCCGGCGGCATCCGCCGGGCTGACACGGCGCATCACCTGGGTGCCCTGGGCGATCGCCTTGACGGCGCGATTGTGGTGCTGCTGGCCGGAAAGCAGGTCAAACGCCAACTCGGCGAGTTTCGTGACCTGCTTGTCGGCGGGCTCTGCCGGAGCCGATTCGACACCAAGGATCGCCAGCACGTGCTTGCCGAGGCTGTCGCCCTGCGCTGCCGGGTGATCGGCAAGCGCGGCGTGTCGTGATTCGCGGATGTCCAGCAGGATACTGACGCCTGCAGCATCGAGGATCTGCCGCACATTGGCCTGCACGCCGGCAACCCGCAGGCTGGTGCTCGGCGTGCTCATGGATTTCGACAGGGTCGCCAGTGCGCGGGCGCCGGCATTGCTGATGTAGCCGAGTTCGGACATGTCGAGGAGCAGATGGCGCTCGCCGCCGGCCACGGTTTCCTGGGCAAACAGCTCGAAATCCGCCGCGCTCTCGTTGTCCAGCCGGCCGCTGATGCTGGCGATCAGCACGCCGCCCTTGCGCTCGCGCTGGATGTCGACGGCCATGCTCAGCCCTCCCGGAACGCGAAGCGCGCCTGACCGATCTCCAGCACGTCATCGTGGCGCAGCAAATGCTGTTCGATCGCCACGCCATTGATCCGCACACCGCCGCCCAGATCGCTGACCGTGAAACCGGCCATCGAGACGCGGATCTCTGCATGGTGCGGCATGCTGCCGGGGATGCGGATATCGCATTGCTCAGCCGAACCGATCATCACCGGCTTGAGACCGACGGTATGGGTGATCTTGCCGGCTTCCGGATTCTGCGGCAGCAGTCGGGCGCCGCGGATAACCACGGTCTGATCGGCCCGCGGCGGTGTACCCGCCGAGCCTTTCAGCGTGCGCATGGTCTGCGTAGCCCCGGGGTCCACCACCTTGTTGCTGGTCGGGGTTGCGGCGTCCGCGGCCGGCACGCCAGCGGCGGCCAGCTGCTCCGGGGTCAGCGGCTTCATGCGGACGGTTTCGGCGACCACCGGCGGCGGCGGCGCAGCCGGCGGCGGCAGGGTGGCCTCGGCGCTGGCTTCGGCCGGAGCGGCCGGGGGTTCGGCCGCATCCGGCTCGGGCGGAGGTTCGGCGGGCGCATCCTGCGACCTGGGCAGGGCCTGCTTGAGCTCTTCTTCTGACTTGAACGCCGCAACGAAGCGGTCGCGCATGGTCAGTGCCTGTTCGCGGGCCGCCGACTTCGCCTTCAGCTTGGCGTCGATCTCGGCGATCCGCTTCTTGTATTCGGCGTCGTCGTACTCGCCCAGGGCGTGGCGGAAATCAGCCTCCTCGCGGTCCAGCCGGGCAGCATCGTGGTCGGCTTCCGAGCGCGAGAGCAGGGCGAACAGCTTGACGTACTGCTCGCGCGCCGCGGCCTTCAGCGGGGCCGACTCCTGCTCCAGCTGGCGGCGACGCGCCTCGTAGTCGGCACGCACGCGCTGGTAGACCGCCTCGGCGACCTGTTCCTTGCGCTCCTCCATCGTTGCCAGCCGCTGGTCGAGGGTCTCGATCTCTTCCTTGAGCTCGGTGAGCTTGTCCAGCGGAGAGGTATCAATCCCGGCCAGCTCGTCCTTCATCTCGGTGTCAGCCATGCTCACTGCCCCTTGAGTCGGACTTCGATGGCGCCGAAGCGCAGGGTATCCCCGGCCTTGACCGGCACCTCTTGTTCGGGCTGCAGCTTGTTGCCGTTGACCCAGGTGCCGTTGCCCACGCCCGGCTCCTCGCGCAATGCGAACCCGCCGCCGCCCTTGACCAGCAGCCGCGCATGACGGCGGCTGAGGGTGCGCGCGGTATCCAGCGGTCCGAGGTTGATCTCCGGCACCGCGCCGGTGGCGGGATCAGGCCTGCCGACCAGCAGTTCCGGTTTGCCACCCGGCAGAGGAATGCTGCCCTCGGCGTGTTCGATCGAGTAGGGCATGGCGGCCGGCTGCACCGAGGTTCCTTGCACCGGAGGTGGCGCGGCGGGCGCAGCCGCGGCTGGCGAGGGCGGAGACGACGGACGCGCAGGCGCCGCCGCGGCCGGCTTGCCGGACTGGGCTTCCAGCTGCACGCGGCGCGCCTCGGAGGCCTTCAGGCGCAGCACCAGGCGCCGCATCAGCTGAACACCGACTTCCGCGTTCTCGCGGAGCACTGAGTGAAACGAGGCCACTTCGATGCGCAGCGCGCGGACCGCGGTCTGCGCGACCACCGAAGCGGTATGCGGCTGTTCCTGCAGGATCGACATCTCGCCGCAGAAATCACCCTTGCCCAGCTCGGCCAGCACCACGCCGGGGGCGTCGCTGCGCTCGACCACGGCCTTGCCCGATTCGATGATGAACAGGGCGCTGGCCGCCTCACCCTCGCGAAGCAAGGGCGTGCCGGCAGGAAAATCGACAAACGGGTTATCGCTCATGACTCCTCGGCTGGACGGCCGCCCGAAGGCGCAACGCTGGGATTATGCGCACCGCCCGGAAATGCAGGCAAGCCGCGTCCGCCTGCAGTGCTCAGCTTTGCCGCGGCTTTTTCGCCGCTCGCTTCCACCCGGGGATGCTGGTCTGCCGCGCACGCGCCACGCTCAGCGCGTCTTCCGGCGCATCGCGGGTGATCACCGATCCGGCACCGATGGTGGCGCCGCGACCCACCCGCACCGGGGCCACCAGGGCGCTGTTCGAGCCGATGAATGCGCCATCTCCGATTTCGGTCAACGACTTGTTCGCGCCGTCGTAGTTGCAGGTGATGGTCCCCGCACCGATGTTCACCGAAGCACCGATAAGGGCATCACCCAGGTAGCTCAGATGACTGGCTTTGCTGCCCTCGCCCAGCAGGCTCTTCTTGATCTCGACGAAATTGCCGATCTGCACGCGGTCGGCGAGTTCGGTGCCCGCGCGCAGCCTGGCATAAGGTCCGAGGCTTGCCCCGGCACCGACTCGCGCGCCCTCCAGATCGCAATGCGCATGGACAACCGTGCCAGCGCCCAGCTCGACGTCACGCAGCCGGCAGAAGGGTCCGATGCGCACGCCGTCGCCCAGTACCACGCGCCCCTCCAGCACCACATCGACATCGATCGAGACGTCCTCGCCGATCTCCATGCTGCCGCGGACATCGAGTCGCGATGGATCGGCCAGACGCGCGCCGGCCAGGCACAGCGCGCGCGCCTGGCGCAGCTGGTAGCGGCGCTCCAGCTGGGCCAGCTGCCAGCGGTCGTTGGCGCCTTCGGCTTCGCCGGACTCGGCGCACTCCACAGCCTTGGCCGGCGACCCGGATTGCGCGGCCATGGCGAAGATGTCGGTGAGGTAGTACTCGCCCTGCGCGTTGTCGCAGCGCAGGGACGCCAGCCAGGCGCGCAACTCGGCGGCCGGCGCGCAGAGCACGCCGGTATTGATGCTGCGGATCTGCTTCTGCGCAGCGCTGGCGTCTCGTTCTTCGACAATGCCCAACACAAAGCCGTTCGCATCCAGCAGGACCCGGCCGTAGCCGCTCGGATCGGTCAGGGTATCGATCAAAACCGCGCTGCCCTGTGCCGCGGCGGCGCAAAGTTTGGCCAGGGTGTCCGCACCGATCAGCGGTACGTCGCCATAGAGCACCAGCACCTGCGAGCCGTCGGGAACACCCGGCATCGCCTGGGCCACCGCATGCCCGGTACCCAGCCGCTGCGCCTGCTCGACCCAGCTGAAATCTGCTTCTGCTGCGAAGACTTCCCGGACCTGGTCACCGCCGTGGCCGTACACCACATGTACCTTCACCGCCCCGGCAGAGCGCGCCTGGTCGATCACGTGGGCCAGCATCGGCCGCCCGGCCACCGGCTGCAAAACCTTGGGCAGACGCGAACGCATGCGCTTGCCCTCGCCGGCGGCGAGGATGATGGCGTGAAGGGGGGGCGTCATCGTTACGATCTCCTGGTCGGCTCGGCGTCGGCTTTGGCCCCGTCGGCATGTTCGGTGGCCCTGGCATGGCTGGGCTTCATGGACGGGTCGCCATGCCCACCTGCGGCGCGCCCTGGTTGCGCTCAAAGGCAAAGCGCAGACGCAGGCTGTAGGGCAAAGCGTCGACAACCCCGCGTTCGACGCTATCGGGCTCGCCGTCGCCATCCTCATCGACGCCGTCGATCCAGTCCAGCACTTCCAGCGGCAGGAAGCGCCATTGCTGCAGCGCGGCGCTGACCGCGGCGCGGAAAGCTTCAAGGCAAGCATCCGCGCAGTTGTCCGCCGTGGCCGTGATATCGCGTACGCTGGCAGCACCCTGAGGGTCGATCACCAGCAGGGCATCAACCGTTGTCTGATCAGGCGGGCGTTCGATCCACTCGGCAGGGTAGACCGGCAGCGGCGCGGTGCCGTCGGCATGGCCACCGCGCGCGCTCTGCCCGGGTTGCAGACGCAACGCGCCCTCCAAGCCAGGCTGGAGCAAGGCGACATCGACTCGACCCTCGGATCGCGGGGCAGAATCTGGCCGGGTCGAGGGCAGGCAGCCGGTCAGCACCCCCCAACCGGCGATGACCAGGGTCGCCAGACATGCTTGACCGACCCGCGCGCCGGCGCGACGCTGGCAGGACGATTGGCGCGGAGCGGACCCAGTGGGCCAGGAAGCAGAACAATCGCTCGGCGAGCAGTTCGAGGCGCGCAGGCTGCGAATGCTGGCAAGGGCGGATCCGGGGCCGGTGCTATGGCTGGCGTTCGGCGTGCTGCTGTTCAACCTGTGGGATCGCTGGCTGGACGCTTCGGTGGCGCAGTCTAACCTGTGGCTGCGACTGTTCGCCGCCAGCCTGTTGGTGCTGGCCTGGCTGCTCCTGCGGCAGCCGGCCTGGGCTGCCCGCTTCGGCGTGCCGACCTATGCCTTCGTCTTTGTGGTCGGTGAGTGGACCATCGCCCTGGCCGTGCTGCGCCTGCCCAATGGCTTCGAGCTGGGTATGCCGAGCCTGCTGCTGTTTCCGCTGGCGCTGGCCTTTTATCCCCTGGCCACCTGGCGCTATCTGCTGATCAATGCACTTGGCGCAGGTGGCATCGTCGGCATGCTCTGGTGGCTGCAGGCCGACGCCGAGCAAGCACTCAATTTCATCCTGCTGTACGGACTCTCATTGTGGGTCGGGGCGATCGCGCTGCGGGTGCACAAGAACCAGCATCTGCGCCTGTTTCGGCTCGAACGTCGGCACGCGCAGTCGGCGCGCACCGATCTGCTCACCGGACTTGCCAATCGGCGCTCGCTGGAGGAGCTGGGCATCGAGCGGATGCGCGGCGCGCAGAAGGGGCTGCGGCCGCTGTGCGTGCTGCTTTTCGATCTCGATCATTTCAAGGCGGTCAACGACCAGTATGGCCATGATGTTGGCGACCTCGCTCTGACCCATGCGGGTCGCCTGCTCGCCCGCGAGCTGCGCGGCGACCACCTGCTTGGCCGCTGGGGCGGCGAGGAATTTCTCGGCGTGCTCGACAACACGCCGCTGGTCGCCGCTGGCGAACTCGCATCGCGCTGCGTCGCCCGGCTCGCCAGCAGCCCGCTTGCCTTGCCCGAGGGCGGCAGCCTGTCCCTTGGCACCAGCGTCGGCGTCGCGCAGATGCAGCCAGGGGAACCACTTGATGCCTTGGTCAAGCGCGCCGATGCCGCCTTGTATCGCGCCAAGCAGGCCGGTCGCGGCACCTTCCGCATGGATACCCCGGACACGACAACGGCGCCCGGAGGCGCCGCTGCGTAAGCCCTGAAACGTGCTGCGGGCAAGGCCCGCCCTGTTTAATGCTTGAGCGTCTTGCGCAGCCGCTCGAGCGCCTGCAGCTGGGCCATGGCCTCGGCCAGCCGGGTCTGTGCCTCGGCGATGTCCATCGCCTCG
Organism: uncultured Lysobacter sp.; assembly: GCA_964350895.1. GTDB lineage: Bacteria > Pseudomonadota > Gammaproteobacteria > Xanthomonadales > Xanthomonadaceae > Pseudomarimonas. The sequence continues at coordinate 16,168 of CAYGMG010000056.1, read as the reverse complement.
CTGCGCCCGGCGAGCGCCCGCTCGGCCTCTTCCTTGGCCTTCCTGGCGGCGGCCTCGTCGAGGTCGTCGGCGCGCACGGCGGTGTCGGTGAGGATCGACACCACCTGCGGCTGCACTTCGAGAATCCCGCCGGAGACGTAGAAGAACTGCTCCTCGCCGCCCGGCAGGATGACCCGCACCTGGCCCGGCTTGAGGCGGGTAATCAGCGGCGCGTGCCGCGGTGCGATGCCCAGCTCACCCATCTCGCCGGTGGCGATGACCATCTCGACCACGCCGTGGAAGATTTCCTGCTCGGCGCTGACGATGTCACAACGAATGGTGCTCATGTGTTCCTCGCGTTGCTCGGAACGTGATTCGTGATTGGTGATTCGTGATTCGCAAGGGCCGAAGCCCGAGCATCTCGCGAAAACCAGCTTCTACGAATCACGAATCACGAATCACAAATCACGAAGATGGGTGCAGCCGCTTAAGCGGCAGCACTCATCTTCTTCGCCTTCTCGAAGGCCTCGTCGATGCCGCCGACCATGTAGAAGGCCTGCTCCGGCAGCGAGTCGCATTCGCCCTCGACGATCATGCGGAAGCCGCGGATGGTTTCCTTCAGGCTGACGTACTTGCCCGGCGAGCCGGTGAACACCTCGGCGACGTGGAAGGGCTGGGAGAAGAAGCGCTCGATCTTGCGCGCGCGCGAGACTGCCTGCTTGTCTTCTTCGGACAGCTCGTCCATGCCCAGGATGGCGATGATGTCCTTGAGCTCCTTGTACTTCTGCAAGGTAGCCTGGACCCGACGCGCGGTGTCGTAGTGCTCGTTGCCGATGACGTTCGGATCGAGCTGGCGCGAGGTCGAGTCGAGCGGGTCGACCGCCGGGTAGATGCCCAGCGAAGCAATGTTGCGGCTCAGCACGACGGTGGCGTCGAGATGGGCGAAGGTGGTCGCCGGCGACGGGTCGGTCAGGTCGTCGGCAGGCACGTACACGGCCTGGATCGAGGTGATCGAGCCGGTCTTGGTCGAGGTGATGCGCTCTTGCAGGACGCCCATCTCTTCGGCCAGGGTCGGCTGGTAGCCCACCGCCGACGGCATGCGGCCGAGCAGCGCGGAGACCTCGGTACCGGCCAGGGTGTAGCGGTAGATGTTGTCGACGAAGAGCAGCACGTCACGACCTTCGTCGCGGAAGTACTCGGCCATGGTCAGGCCGGTCAGGGCGACGCGCAGGCGGTTGCCCGGCGGCTCGTTCATCTGGCCGTAGACCATCGCCACCTTGGACTTCTCGTGCTCGGTGACGTTGACGACGCCCGACTCCTGCATCTCGTGATAGAAGTCGTTGCCCTCACGGGTACGCTCGCCGACGCCGGCAAATACCGACAGTCCACTGTGCTCGGTCGCGATGTTGTTGATCAGCTCCATCATGTTGACGGTCTTGCCAACGCCGGCGCCGCCGAACAGGCCGACCTTGCCGCCCTTGGCGAACGGGCACATCAGGTCGATGACCTTGATCCCGGTCTCCAGCAGCTCGGTCGACGAGGACTGGTCCTCGTAGGACGGCGCAGCGCGGTGGATCTCCCAGCTGGTGTCCGACTTGATCGGGCCGGCCTCGTCGATCGGGCGACCGAGCACGTCCATGATGCGGCCCAGGGTGCCAAGGCCCACCGGGACCGAAATCGCGCTGCCGGTGTTCTTGGCGATCAGGTTGCGCTTCAGGCCGTCAGTGGAGCCCAGCGCGATGCTGCGCACGATGCCGTCGCCGAGCTGCTGCTGCACTTCCAGCGTGATCTCGGTGCCATCGACCTTCAGCGCGTCGTACACCCTCGGCACCTGGTCGCGCGGAAACTCCACGTCGACGACCGCGCCGATAATTTGAACGATCTTGCCCTGGCTCATTGTTGTGCTCCGTAAGTCGAACTTTGTTTGAGCGAATGGATGATCGCTCTTCTAACCGTTACGTGATTGGCGATTTGCGATTCGTGATTCGAAGGAGCAGCGCGCTGCGCGCTGTAACGAATCACCAATCACGAATCACCAATCACGGCTCTCAATCAAACCGCCGCCGCGCCGCCCACGATCTCCGAGATTTCCTGGGTGATCGCCGCCTGACGGGCCTTGTTGTAGACCAGGTTCAAGGTGCCGATCAGTTTGGTCGCATTGTCCGAAGCCGCCTTCATCGCGACCATCCGCGCGGCGTGTTCGCTGGCCTGGTTCTCGAGCACCGACTGGTAGACCAGCGACTCGACGTAGCGGGTCAGCACGTTGTCCAGCACCGCCTGCGCATCCGGCTCGTAGATGTAGTCCCACTCATGCTTGGAGTCGATGTCGTCGGACGGCGGCAGCGGCAGCAGCTGATCCTGGCGCGGCTTCTGCGCCATGGTGTTGATGAAGTCGTTGTAGCAAAGGAACACGCGGTCACAGTTGCCGGCGCTGTAGGCGTCCAGCATCACCTTGATCACGCCAACCAGCTGGTCCACGTGGACCTGCTCGCCGAGGTGGCTGACCGAGGCCAGCATGTTGACCTTGAGCCGGCGGAAGAACGCCGTGCCCTTCTGGCCGATGCACACCACGTCGACTTCGACGCCCTTGGACTGCCACTCGCGCATGTCGGCGAGGATGCGCCGGAACATGACCGAATTGAGCCCGCCGCACAGACCGCGATCGGTGGAAACGATGACGTAGCCGACCCGCTTCACCTCATCGCGGGTCTGCAGGAAGGGATGCACGTACTCGGAGTTGGCCTTGGCGATATGGCCGATCATCTGCCGCATCAGCCGCGCATAGGGGCGCGAGGACTTCATCCGCTCCTGCGCCTTGCGGATCTTCGAGGCCGAGACCATTTCCAGTGCACGGGTCACCTTGCGGGTGTTCTGCACCGACTTGATCTTGGTTTTGATTTCGCGGCCACCGGCCATAAATTCGCTCGCTCTGCTCGCTCAGCGTGAATTGTGATTGGTGATTGGTGATTCGATTGACTGGTGATCCGTGTCGCCTGCGAGCTTCTGGCTCTTGCGAATCACGAATCACCCATCACGAATCACGGCTTCACCAGCTCTGCTTGAACTCGCTGATGATCTTCTTGAACTGGGATTCGATCTCGTCGTTCCAGTTGCCCGAGTCCACCACCTGCTTCTCCAGGTCACCGTAGCTGTTGGTCAGGTGGGCGTGCAGGCCGGCTTCGAAGTCGCCGATCTTCTGCACCGGCACGTCGTCCAGGCTGCCCTCGTTGACCGCGTAGATCGACAGGGCCATCTGCGCGATGTTCATCGGCGCGTACTGCTTCTGCTTCATCAGCTCGGTCACCCGCTGGCCGCGCTCAAGCTGCTTGCGGGTGGTCTCGTCCAGATCCGAGGCGAACTGCGCGAACGCAGCCAGCTCACGGTACTGCGCCAGGGCGATACGGATACCGCCGGACAGCTTCTTCATGATCTTGGTCTGCGCCGCGCCACCGACGCGGGAGACCGAGATGCCGGCATTCACTGCCGGGCGGATGCCGGCGTTGAACAGGTCGGTTTCGAGGAAGATCTGACCGTCGGTGATCGAGATCACATTGGTCGGCACGAAGGCCGAGACGTCGCCGGCCTGGGTCTCGATGATCGGCAGCGCGGTCAGCGAACCGGTCTTGCCCTTGATCGCGCCCTCGGTGAACTTCTCGACGTAGTCCTCGGAGACGCGCGCGGCGCGCTCGAGCAGGCGGGAGTGCAGATAGAACACGTCACCCGGATACGCCTCGCGGCCCGGCGGGCGGCGCAGCAGCAGGGAGATCTGGCGGTAGGCCACGGCCTGCTTGGACAGGTCGTCGTAGATGATCAGCGCGTCTTCGCCGCGGTCGCGGAAGTACTCGCCCATGGTGCAGCCCGAGTAGGCCGAGATGTACTGCATCGCGGCGGACTCGGAGGCCGAGGCGGCGACCACGATGGTGTGGGCCATGGCGCCGTTGTCTTCCAGCTTGCGCACGACGTTGGCGATCGAGCTGTTCTTCTGCCCGATGGCCACGTAGATGCACTTAACGCCAGTGCCCTTCTGGTTGATGATCGCATCGACCGCCATCGCGGTCTTGCCGGTCTGGCGATCACCGATGATCAGTTCGCGCTGACCGCGGCCGATCGGGATCATGCTGTCGACCGACTTGTAGCCGGTCTGTACCGGCTGGTCGACCGACTTGCGCCAGATCACGCCCGGCGCGACCTTCTCGACCGGCGCGGTCATCTTGGCGTCGATGCCACCCTTGCCGTCGATCGGCTCGCCCAGCGCGTTGACCACGCGACCGAGCAGCTCCGGGCCGACCGGCACTTCGAGGATGCGCGCGGTGGTCTTGGCGGTATCGCCTTCACGCAGATGCTCGTAGTCACCCAGGACCACGGCGCCGACCGAATCGCGCTCGAGGTTCAGGGCCAGCGCGAAGGTGTTGTTCGGCAGTTCGATCATCTCGCCCTGCATGACGTCGGCGAGGCCGTAGATGCGCACGATGCCGTCCGACACCGAGGTCACCACACCTTCGTTGCGCGCTTCGGCGGCAAGCGTGACCTTCTCGATGCGGGTCTTGATCAGTTCGCTGATTTCAGACGGGTTGAGCTGGGTGGTTGCCATGATCTGTTTTCCTGTAGGGCGGGCCCTGGCCCGCCGCTGGGGTTTCCGGCGGGCCAAGGCCCGCCCTACGGTTGTTGTTTCAGTGGGCCAGCGCGGCCTGCAGGCGCGAGAGCTTGGTGCGCAGCGAGCCGTCGATCACCACGTCGCCGGCGTCGATCACCGCGCCGCCGAGCAGCTCGGGATCCACTTCACGGCTAAGGTCCACCTCGCGCCCGAAGCGCTTCTTCAGAGAACCGGTGATGCGCGCCACCTCGGCCTCATCAAGCTCGGACGCCGAGGTCACGGTGACCCTCAGCACGCGCTCCTCGTCGGCGCGCAGCGCTTCGAACAGCCCGTGGATCTCCGGCAGCAGCTGCAGGCGGCCGTTCTCCGACAGCAGGGCCAGGAACTGGCGGAAGTTCGGATCGCTGTCACCGGGCGGCAACAGCAGCTCCAGAACCTGCTCGGTCACCAGGCTGGGATGCCCGAGCAGCGCACTGACGCGTGCGTCCGAGGCGACCTGGTGGGCGAAGCCGAGCAGCGACGCCCACTGGCTCAGGCGACCGTGGTCGCGAGCCAGCGAGAAGGCCGCACGGGCATAGGGTCGGGCAAGCGTGAGGGCCTGGCTCATCGGATCAGCCTCAAATCTGCTCGGCCAGCTCGTCGAGCAGGGCCTTGTGGGCACTGGCGTCGATTTCGCGGCGGATCAGCTTCTCGGCACCGGCCACGGCAAGGCTGGCGACCTGAGCGCGCAGGGCCTCGCGCGCCTTGTTGGCGGCGAGATCGATCTCGGCCAGGGCGGCGGTCTTCTGCCGGCCGGCTTCGGCGACGGCGTCTTCCTTGGCCTTGTCGACGATCTGGTTGGCCCGGGCATGGGCCTGGTCGATGATCTCGTTGGCCTTGCCGCGCGCTTCCTTGAGCAGCTCGGCAACCTTGTCCTCGGCCTGGGCCAGATCGCGCTGGCTCTTGTCGGCCGCGGCCAGACCCTCGGCGATCTTCTTCTGGCGCTCCTCGATGGCATTCATCAGGGGCGGCCAGATGAACTTCCAGGAGAACCAGATAAGGATGGCGAAAAAGATCGCCTGCCCCAGGAAGGTGGCGTTGACGTTCATGGCATTACTCCGCGAAGGGGAACCGTCGCAGGGCCGCTAGCTGCGGCCCTGCGGGCGCTGCAATGGGATCAGAGCCCAGCAGCAGCCTTGGCGGCACCGACCAGCGGGTTGGCAAAGGCAAAGAACAGCGCGATCGCGAGGCCGATGATGAACGCCGCGTCGATCAGGCCGGCGAGCAGGAACATGCGGCCAGACAGCATCGGGACGAGCTCGGGCTGGCGCGCGGCGGCTTCGAGGAACTTCGAGCCCATGATGCCGATACCGATACAGGCACCCAGCGCGCCGAGGCCGATGATGATGCCGATCGCGATCGCGGTGTTGCCCTGGACGGCGGCGATGAGAGCGGTCAGATCCATGGTGAAACTCCTTTCGGGAATGACAGTGTTGCGGTGGATTGGGAAGTGTTGACTGCGAGTTGACGAAAACGTTACTGCGTGTTCAGGGACGGGCGCGATCAATGCGCCTCGGTCGACATCGACAGATAGACGACGGTGAGGATCATGAAGATGAACGCCTGCAGGCTGACCACCAGGATGTGGAAGATCGACCAGGCGGCGCCGGCGATCACCGCACCGACGAAGGCCGCGACGCCGCCCGCCTTGGTGCCGAGCCCTTCGGCGGCCATGAAGTCGCCGCCGGCCATGGCCAGCAGAGCAATCAGGATGAACACCAGCTCGCCGGCATACATGTTGCCGAACAGTCGCATCGCCAGGGAGACCGGCTTGGACAGGTACTCGATGATGTTCAGCGCCAGATTCGCCGGCGCCAGGATCAGCTTCATGATGCCGTGGCCGTGGAAGGGCGCGGTCAGCAGCTCCATTCCGAAGCCGCCGGGGCCCTTGGCCTTGATGGCGAAGGCAAACATCAGCAGCAGCACCGTGGTCGACATGGCCAGGGTGATGTTCAGATCGGTGGTCGGTACGGCGCGGAAGTATTCCGCACCCATCGCAGCGGCGATGCCCGGCGGCAGGTCGAGCGGCAGCAGCTTGACCGAGTTCATCAGCAGAACCCAGACGAAGATGGTCAGGGCCAGCGGGGCGACGAAGCGACGGTCGCCGTGGAAAACATCGCGCACCTGGGTGTCGATGAACTCGACAGCCATCTCGATGAAGGCCTGGAACTTGCCAGGCACGCCAGCCGTAGCGCGGCGCCCGACAGCGTAGAACAGGCCGAGCCCGACGAGACCGATCAGCGCCGCCATGATCAGGCTGTCGACGTGGATCACCCAGAAGCTGCCCTCGCCGATCGGCATGGTCCAGTGCTGGAGATGATGTTCGACATAAGCGGCCGAGCCGCTCTTTCCGGATTCCGACGCCACAGGAACCACCTTTCGCTATTTGAATAGGAGTGCTGACAGATTGACCGCCAAGGCCGCCAGGAGCCCGCCGAATACCGCCAGCGGTTCCAGCGCCAGTGGGACCAGTGCCAGATAGACCAGCACCACGATCACCAGCCATTTCAGAGCCAATCCGCCAGCCATGCGCGTCAACGTGACGCCCGCACCTGCCACCGGACCGGAAAAAATTCGCCAGGCCATGAGCACGCTGCCTGCCGCGACCGCCATCCCGCCCATCAGGGCTCCCAGCGCAGCCTGCCCGCTCATCGTGGTCAGGGCGAGGGAGACCAAGCCGATCACGCCGATCTGTACGATCAAGAGGCGCTTGGCCAGTCGCCTGCCCGCGGCTACCGAATTGAGCACGCGACAGATCCGGGGACTGGGGATGTCGGTCGGACGGCGCAGCACCGCCCTGCCAAGTCGCGGAATGTTAACAGTCCGTAGCACGCACAGGCAAGTGGAAAACGCTGGGTGATCGCCCCTGACGGACCTGGTCGAGTAGCCGTCGGGGCCGTCGCGGGCGACCAGCAGGGGATGGCGAGGACAGGTGGTCTGTCCGGGGCAGTGACTCCCAGGCCTGAGATGCGTGCTCAGCGCGCGGCAGATCCGCCGTCGCTGATCGGCAGGCGCAGCACCACGCTGAGTCCGCCGCCGTCGCGCGCGGCCAGCGCCACCTGGCCGCCGTGCGCCTCGACGATCTCGCGAACCAGGGCAAGGCCAAGCCCGGTGCCGGTGCGCTTGGTCGAATAGAAAGGCGTCAGCGCGCGGGCCATGACCTCCTCGCTCATTCCGGTCCCGCGGTCGACCACTTCGAGCAGCCAGGCACGCGACTCGCGGCGGACGCGGATCTCGATCTCGGCAGCTGGCGAGCCGGCGTCCAGCGCATTGCCGATCAGGTTGCTGAGTGCCTGGCCGAGCTGGGCCGGATCCAGCTCGACCAATGCTTCGGAATCGGCGATCTGCAGGCGAACGCCGGACTGCTCGGCCAGTGGCGCGAGCAGATCCATCCAGCGCTGACGGCTGCGCCGCGGTGTCGGCAGCTTGGCGAACTGGGCATAGCCGCGAAGGAACTGATCGAGGTGCCGGGCACGGTCCTCGATGGTCGAGAGCACGCTGGCAAGCTTGTCGGCCTCTCCGCGGCGCAGCAGCTCGCGACCGGAGCGCGACAGCGAAGCAATCGGCCCGAGGGCGTTGTTCATCTCGTGGCTCATCACCCGGATCACCTTCTTCCAGGTCTGCACTTCCTGGCGCCGCAGCTCGTGGGTCAGCCGGCGGATCAGCAGCAGCTGGTGCGGCCTGCCGTTGAGTCGAAAGCGTTTGCGCGCCAGATGGAAGACCTCTTCGTCCTCGCCTTCGCCAATCGAGAACACGCCGTCCCCGCCGCGCTCGAAGGCCGCGGCCAGCTCGCCGCGCGATCGGCGCAGCAGGTCGGCAAGATCGAAGCCCTCCAGCCGCCGGCCGCTGTTGAGCAGCTGGCGGGCAGCGAGGTTGGCGTAGACCACCGGCCCCGAGGCCACGGCGAGCAGCATCGCCACCGGGGTCTGCTGGAGCATGGTGTCCAGCAGCAGCTCGCGTTGGCTGAGCGACAGGCGCTGCTCGCGCAGGACCTCGCCCAGCTGCAGATGCGCCGCGACCAGCTCGGCCAGCTCATCGCGGCCCGACCAGCGCACACCGCTGCTGAAATCGCCATCCCGGTAGCTGTCGACCAGGCCGGCGAGGCCCCGAAACAATGACAGCCAGGGCGCCAGCAGTCGGTGCAGCAGCCAGGCAAGTCCGAGCAGTCCGGGCAGCAGGGCGAACAGCACGGCTTCCCAGACGCTGGCCGCACTCGCTTGCAGCGTAGCGGCCAGCGCCAGGAACGCCAGCAGCCAGAGCGCCAGAGGCCAGAACAGGCGCCCTGCCAACGACCTGCTCCAGCGGCCAAGCTTGCGCATCAGCGCTCGATCCCGAGCCGCTCCATCCGCCGGTACAGGGCCTGACGGCTCAAGCCCAGGGCCTGGGCCGCCTGCGCCAGCACGCCGCCGGCCGCGGCCAGCGCGCGCTCGATGTCTTCGCCATCCGGCTCGTCATCGGAGCGCGCGGCCGCCGCGGGCTGCAGCCCGAGGGCGGCCGGATCCAGTTCGGCGCCGCTTGCCAAAAGGCAGCCTCGGGTGATCGCGTTCTTGAGTTCCCGCACGTTGCCAGGCCAGGCATGCGCCTGCAGGGCACGGCGTGCTGCCTCGCCAAGGCGCTTTCCCGCGGAGAGGAAGGATTCCGCCAGCGGCAGGATGTCGAGCGGCCGCTCGGCCAGCGCGGGCAGGGTGATGTTGATCACGTTGAGCCGGTAGTAGAGGTCTTCGCGAAAGGCGCCGCTGCGGATCATCGCCGGCAGGTCGGCATTGGTCGCGCTGATGATGCGCACCTTGACCGCACGCTCGCGGTTGCTGCCGAGCCGCTCGAAACGGCCGGTCTCCAGCACTCTGAGCAGCTTCATCTGCCCCGCCGGCGGCAGGTTGCCGATCTCGTCGAGGAACAGGGTGCCGCCATCGGCGGCCTCGAACTTGCCCTCGCGGGCGCGGCTGGCGCCGGTGTAGGCGCCGGCCTCGGCGCCGAACAGTTCGGCCTCGATCAGCTCACCGGGAATCGCCCCGCAGTTCAGGGTGACGAAGGGGCCGTCGCGGACTGCGGAATTGGCCTGGATGATCGCCGCGATGCGTTCCTTGCCAGCGCCGTTGGGACCACTGACCAGGACTGGCACGTCGCTGCGCGCAACCTGCACCGCAAGGCCGATGACCCGCTCGGTCGCAGGGTCGGCGAAGACCATGCCGCACAGCTCGGCATCGCGCAGGCGCGCCTGCTCCTGACGCCGCCCGCGCTGATGGGCGCGCAGCTGCTGGCGGGTCTCGGCAAGCTCCAGCAGGTTGCGCACGCTGGCCAGCAGGCGCGAGTCGTCCCAGGGCTTGGCCAGGTAGTCGGCAGCGCCCTGCTTGACCAGCCGCACCGCGGCGTCGAGATGGGTCCAGGCGGTGAGCAGGATCACCGGCAGATCGGGATGCGCCGCACGAATCTGCGCAAACAGCTGCTCGCCCTCCTCGCCCGAGGTGGTGTCGAGGGCGAAGTTCATGTCCTGGATCACCAGGTCGACGCCGCCCTCGGCGAGGCGGGCAAGGCCGGCCGCCGGCGAATCGGCCTCCAGGCACTGGATGTCCTCCAGCTCCAGCAGGACCGACAGCGCGGTCAGCACGGCGGGGTTGTCGTCGATGAGCAGGACGGTGGGCATTCTTTTGAGCCGTGATTGGTGATTCGTTCAAGCGGGGTCTGCGCGTCACTGGAGCGGCAGGCGACTACGGCGAATCGTTGCATCTTGACCGATCGCCCGAAGTGATTCACCCGAGCAGCTGGAGCGTGGGTGATACCCGGTCGGCTGGGCCTCGCGACGCTCTTGCGAATCACCAATCACGAATCACCAATCACGCACGCACCGCTCAAGCGGTGCGTGTAGCCACCGCCGGCGGCACCCGGGCTGCGCGGATTGCCGGCGCCAGTACCGCGGCAAGGCCCAGCAGCCACATGAACAGCGTTCCGCCGAGCAGGTAGGCCGGCGGCATTCGCGGCATCGACAACTCGCGGACCAGGACGTCGTTGAGCAGCAAGGCCAGCAGCAGGCCGACCGCGACGCCGCCGCTGGTGATCAGCAGGTTCTCGATCAGGAAGTAACGCAGGATGTCCACGCGTCGCGCGCCCAGCGCCCGGCGCACGCCGATCTGCTTGCGCCGCTGGTTGACCCACAGACTGGCCATGCCGACGATGCCGCTGGCGGTGATCAGCAGCAGGAAGGCGGTCACGCCGATCAGCAGACCGGCCATCAGCCGCTCGCCGGCGTAACGGCGTTCGCGGATCTGCTCCATGCTGCGGTTGAAGCGCAGCACGCGGTCGCCGCGCAGGGCAACCAGGGCCTTCTCGACCTCGCGCATCACCGCATCGCGCTGGCCTTGCTCGGTGCGCACGAAGTACTGGCTGTAGTCGTCGAGGTAGCGACGCGGGAGGATCATTGCCGACTCGGCACTGAAGCGGTCCACTGACGCCCAGGGCGACTGCAGCAGCTCGACCACGCCGACCACCTCCAGCGGCGTCGCGTTCTCGCCATCGCCGAGATAGAACTGCCTGCCGACGAAGCGCTCCTCCTCAGGCCATAGGCGCTGCGCCAGAGCGAGGCTGAGCATGCCGTGCTGGACCGTCGGTGCCTCCTGCCGGGGATCGTGCACGGTGATCTCCTCGGGCAGGAACTCACGCCCTTCGAGCAGTCGCGCGCCGAACGCCTCGATCAGCGGATCGCCAGACATGTACTGGGCGGCCTGGATCTCCACCGTAGACGCCTGCTGCGGATCGATGTTGATGCCGCCGGTATTCCATCCGCTGCGCCCAAGCGGCACCTGGTTGGTCCAGGCCGCGGCGACCACGCCCGGCACACCGCGGATCGCCTCCAGATCGCGCCGCTGCATCGACTCGATGTCGTCGATCGGCCGCGCCGCGGAGAATGCGATCAGAAAACCATTGGTTTCATCGACACCGCTGGGCCGGGCCGAGGTCGAAAGGCGGTCCTCGATGATGTACAGGGCGTTGCAGATGATCGCCAGGGTCAGCGCGACCTGGGCGGCGATCAGCAGCGGCGAGGTCTTGGCGCGCAGCAAGGTGGAAAGGATCGGACGCAGTTCCATGTCAGGTCTCCGGATTCGACTACTGGCTTTTGAGCTGGATGGCAGGGCGCACCTGGCAGGCGCGCCAGCTGGGCAGCACCCCGGCGACCACCGCGGCGAGCAAGGAGATCAGCAGGGCCAGGCCAAACATGCTGCCGTCAAGACGGGCAATCAGCTCCAGCGACGGATCGTGGCGGCGGATGAAGGCGAGCGCGGCATAGGTCAGCACGACGCCGATCGCAGCCCCGACCATGCCGATCACCGCCGCCTCCACCAGATATTGGCGGAAGATTTCGGCGCGCGCCGCGCCCAGCGCCCGGCGTACACCGATCTCCGCCGGTCGGGCGCTGAACTTGGCCAGCAGCAGGCTGACCGTGTTCACCAGGCAGACCAGCAGGAAGCCCAGCGACAGCCAGGCCGCAGTGCGCGCGTCGTCCTCGACCACCCGGTTGAAGGCCATCCACTCGCGGACATCGAACAGCCGGTTGTTGGGCTCGCGCGGAAAGCGGCCGAGCGCCTTCTGCTCGGCGACATAGCCATCGAGATAGTCGCGATAGGCGGCGCGCTCGCCGGGGTCCTCCAGCTCGACCCAGTACTGGATCATCTGGCACTCGGACTTGAGCAGGCCGGACAGGCCGGGCTCGGGCGGCGAGCTGCTGCAGTTGATATTGCCGCTGAAGGAGAAGTCCAGATTGATCGCGGAACGGATCGGCAAGAACACTTCCTCGCTCGACTCGAAACGGTTGCCGGCAATCAGCCGGTAGTACCTTGGCAGCGGCGCCCAGTCGTCGACCACGCCGATCACCTGGAAGTCGCTGCCGTTCAGCACCAGCGGCTTGCCGATTGCCTCGGCCGCCGAGCCGTGCAGGCGCTCGGCGAGCGAGCGGGCGATCACCGCGACCCGTGCGCCAGCCTGCTCCTGGGCAAGGCTCCAGGTCCCACCGGCAAGCCAAGGCACCTCGAACATGGCGAAGAAGTCGCGCCCGGTGGCCAGGCCATCAGCGAAAAACGGCGGCAGATCCGGGCGCCCGCTCTCGACCGAAGGATTGGCGCCCCAGACCGGCACCTGGCGCAAACCGCGGGCATCGGTCCACAGGGCCTCGGCGTCCATCCAGGTCAGCTGAAACGGAGGATCATCGCCGGGCCGCGCACTGTCCGCCGGCTCGTTGTCCATCAGCGGCACCAGCAGCCGATCGCTCTTGTGCGGGATCGGATCGCCGGACATGCCGTGGAGGATGGTCAGGGTGGTCACGCTGGCGGCGACGCCGGCAGCCAGGGTCAGCACCATCAGCACGGTCAGCACCGGGCCGCGGCGCAGGCTGAGGAAACCAAGACGCAGGTAGTAGGACCACATGGCCGTCACTCCGCTGCCACGCCGTCGGCGAGCGCCGCCAGCGAAATCCGCGTCTCCTGCAGCAGGTCGGTCACCTGGCCGTCGACGATATGCACGTTGCGCTGCGCGCGCGCTGCAAGCTCGGCGTCATGGGTGACCATGATCACCGTGGTGCCTTCGCTGTTGATCTCCTCCAGCAGTTCCATCACCCCGCGGGCCATCTGCGAGTCGAGGTTGCCGGTCGGCTCGTCGGCGAGCAGCAGGCGCGGGCTGCCGGCGAGCGCACGGGCGATGGCAACGCGCTGCTGCTGACCGCCGGACAGCTCGGCCGGATGATGCTTCATCCGCGAGGCAAGGCCGACGCGCTGCAGCGCGCTTTCGATACGCCGACGTCGCTCGGCGGCGGGAAAGCCGCGATAGCGCAGCGGCACGTCGACGTTGTCGAACAGGTTGAGGTCGGGAATCAGGTTGAAGCCCTGGAAGATGAAGCCGATCTTCTCGTTGCGCAGCCTGGAGCGTGCGTTATCGGACAGGCCGCGGACGTCGACGCCATCCAGCCAGAACTCGCCGCCGCTGAACTCCTCAAGCAGGCCGGCGATGTTCAGGAAGGTGGTCTTGCCCGAACCCGAGGGCCCGGTGACCGCGACGAATTCGGCCTCCTTGACCTCGATATCGAAGCCGCGCAGCGCGTGGGTTTCAATGAGGTGGGTGCGGTAGACCTTGCTGAGGTTTTTCATGCGCAGCATGCGGGTTTCCTCTGAGTTTATCGAGCAACAAAAGAGCGATATGTCGGATCGGGAAGCAGTTGAGCGGTGCCTTGCTTGCTAAAGCCACGCCGCGCACGGCGCCGCGGAATTCCAGGAGCGCTGTCCTGAGCGTCGGGGACAGTTCATCAGCGGGTAAGGGCGATGCGATCGGCAGCGGCGAACAGCTCGCTGCCGGCGATGACGACGCGCTCGCCTTCGGCCAGACCCGCGACGATCTCCACCGCGTCGATGCTGGTGGCACCAATCTGGATCGGCACGCGCTCGGCGATGCCGTCGCGGACCCGGTAGACGAAGCGACCGCCCTCGGCATCGAGGAAGGGGCCGCGATCAACCAGCAGCACGTTGTCGCGCTGGTCGAACAGGATCCGCCCGCTGACCCGCTGGTTCTGCCGCAGCCCGGAGGCCAGCGCCTCGTCGAAGCGGATCCGTGCCAGCACCTGATTGCCCACCACTTCGGGCGAGATCGCCGAGATCTTCCCCGTGGCCGTGCCGCCGGACACCCGCAGCGCCACCGGCATGCCGATGCCAAGGTCGTCGGCATAGGTTTCCGGTACCTCGGCCTCGATCTCCAGATGACTCAGGTCGACCACGGTCAGCAGCGGCGCATTGCCGACCACCACCGCCCGGTCCGACACCGACAGCGTGCCGATCACTCCGTCCACCGGCGCGCGCACCTGCAACTGCTCAACGCGGCGCTGCAGCTCGGCGACCAGCAGGCGCTGCTGGTCCAGGCCCTGAACCCGGGTCTGCAGCTCGAACTCCACCGAACGTGCTTCCAGATCAGCATCCGCCTGGGCATGTCGACTGAGAATCTCGGCGCTCTCGACAGCGTCGCGGTAGCGCATCCAATCGACTTCCGACAAGGCCCCGCGATCGTAGGCGCGCTGGCTGCGCTCGGCCTCCCGGCGCGCTGCAGTCAGGGCCAGCGCGCGCTCGTCGGCGGTACGTCGCGCCAGCAGCTTCTGCTTGGCGGCGAGGATCTTCTGCCGCGCGACTTCCACTTCGAGCTGCTGCAGACGGCTGGACTCGCGCTCGAACTCGCTGTTCAGCTCCGGCGACTCGATGCTGGCCAGCACCTGGCCGGCGCGCACCGTGTCGCCCGCGGCGATGGCCAGGGTCACCGTGCCCGCGTAGCTGGCATACAGGGTCGGACTGTTGGCGGCGACCACCCGGCCGTTCACCATCACATCGCGAACCAGATCGCCGCGGCGGACTTCCGAAAAGCGCAGGCGCTCGCTGCTGATCGCGCCGGCGCTGCCCAGCCAGGACGACAGTGCGTAGACGACCAAGCCAACTATCGCCAGCCCGGCGAGGATCATCCATCGGCGCTGCGCCGAGCCGGTGCTGGAAGCACCCAACGGGCGGTCCTGGGCGGAGGTGTCCGGAATCATGGCGGCCTGTGCGGTGAGTCGGTATCAGGCTTCGTTTTGCAGGCTTCGTGCCAACCCCGGGGTGCGCGCCATATCATTGATATAGCTGAATTTACTCGCCGCGCAGCGATTGTCTCGCGGCGAGCGGACGGCGGCGCGGACGGCCGCGGACAGGCGCCCGATGGCCGAATGCCCGTGCGGCGACCCGCAACCCCCCGCGGGCCGCGCGGCTTGCAGCCAGGCCTGCGCAGGGCGCCGCGGCGTGAGGCAGATCGGCGGCTGGCAGCCACCACGACCGAGTGCTGACTTCAATATTCCCCCGCGACGCCGATATGTTCGATAGCACCGAACGCGCCGGCCGGCGCAGGGAGTCGAACATGCATGGCCTATCCAGTCACGGGCTGACCGCGCTGTGGCAGGCGCTGATCCGCGAAGGCGAAGCGCGCCGCCATCTGGCCCTGGGCGAAGAGCTGGAGGCCTACCTGGTGTTTGCCCTGATGCGCCACCTGGGCGACGCACATCTGGCCTCGCGGACCATGGCCGAGGAGTATCTACACGCCCACGAACGCCCGCTGCGTCCGGATCGCCTGCGCGATGTGGGTGATCGCTGCCTGCTGATTGCCGGCCTGTTCCCGCGGCTGGCGAGGCGTCGTCGCGTCGACAACGCCTACTACATGGACCTCGGCCGCGGCGCCTACGCCAGCGCCGCGCAGCGCGCACCACGCATCGAGAAGTCATTGTTCGATCAGCTGGTCGAAGCATTCGATTCACTGGTCGCGGTCCTGCAGGCATTGCGCCCGGACGCAGCGCTCCAAGCCCTGCCCGTGGCCAACCAGAACCTGGTTTGCCGCCGCGGTTTGCATTAGCGGGTACACAGGCCGGCGTGGCGCGAAGCGGAGGCTCGCGCAGGGCGGGCCTTGGACCCGCCGGATGGGCGCTCCAACATTCGATGCGGGCGTTCGGACGGTTCGCTGTTGTGGGAGCGGATCGTATCCGCGACCGCGGAGCTTCGATCTAACCGCAGT
>CAYGMG010000055.1:0-23182 GCA_964350895.1 uncultured Lysobacter sp. | reverse complement strand
CTGCGGCCAGATCAAGGCTCCGCGGTCGCGGATACGATCCGCTCCCACAGAAAGCCGGCGCAACGGATGGGCATCGGCGAACGGCAAAATTGCGCCCACACGCGCCCATCCCCCGCGCAACAGCGACCATCAGCGCTGGCTGGCCGCGATGCGCAATGGGCGCCACAATGGGGGTCACCTCGCCGATGCCCTTGCCATGGAACTGACGCTGTCCACGCCCGCCCTGTTGTTTCCGGCGATCTCCCTGCTGCTTCTGGCCTACACCAATCGTTTCCTCGCCGTAGCCCAGGTGATCCGTCAGCTGCACGCCCAGGTCGACGGTGGGCGGCAGGAGCTGGTGGATGAGATCCACAGCCTGCGCCGGCGGGTGTCGCTGATCCGAGCCATGCAGGGGATCGGAGTGTTGAGTCTGTTCTGCTGCGTACTTTGCATGTTCCTGCTGTTCGCCGGCTGGGTGCTGTCCGGCCAGTACGTCTTCGGGCTTGCCCTGCTCTTGCTGCTCTGGTCGCTGGGCCTGTCGGTGCGTGAGATCCAGCTCAGCGGCGAGGCGCTCAACCTGCACCTGCGCCACCTAGAGCGACGCTGAGTGCGCTCAGCCGCGACAGTCGGGCCGTCGGCCCGCGGCGCGCGCCTGCTCGAAGTCGGCGCGCAGCCGCCCGACGTTCGCC
Source organism: uncultured Lysobacter sp. (assembly GCA_964350895.1). Lineage (GTDB taxonomy): Bacteria > Pseudomonadota > Gammaproteobacteria > Xanthomonadales > Xanthomonadaceae > Pseudomarimonas. Next base: position 22,514 of record CAYGMG010000055.1, on the reverse strand, counting down.
TGCAGGGTCTCGATGCGTTGGCCGGGATTGGGATGCGTGGAAAGGATCTGCGCAGTCCTGCCCTGGCCGCTGCTGGCCTCACGCATGGCCCGCCAGAGGCTGGGGGCCGCCGCCGGATCGAAGCCGGCGCGCGCCATCAGCTGCTGGCCGGCAAGGTCGGCCTCGCTCTCGTGGGCGCGCGAGAATGGCAACAGCACGCCGACCTGCACCCCGGCGCCCATCGCCGCCATCAGCAGATCGACCTCTTGCGACGAAGCATTCCGGCCGGCATAGGCATTGGCCAGGGCAAGACCGGTCTGCGCCAGTTGCTGCTGGGAGACCCGCTCACCGGCGTGTCGATGGGTGACGTGGGCCACCTCATGGGCCAGCACCGCGGCCAGCTGGTCCTGGGTGGTCGCTACCCGTAGCAGGCCGGTATTGATCCCGACCTTGCCGCCGGGCAGGGCGAAGGCGTTCGGCTCGGCGATCGCAAACGCCTGCGCCTCCCATGGCAGCCGCCGCCATTCCTCGGGCAGCTCGGCGACCAGCCTGTCTACGATGCACTGGGCGTAGGCCGACTTCGCCGGCACCACGCTGAGCTTGTCGTTGGCCTTCATCTGGTCGAAGGCCGTCACCCCCATCTGGTTCATCTGCGAATCGGAAACCAGCAGCAGCTGGCTGCGGCCGCCGGGGGTGGTGGCGCAAGCGGCCAGCAGAAAAAGGCTCAGGGCGCAGGACAGGGCGTGGATGCGGGGCATCGGGGAAACTCCAGGTTCGGTGGGTGTGTGGTGATCATCCGGCAGGCAGCGCGCGGCCTGCTGGTTCCTGACCTGATAGCAAGGCTAGCACCGCCTGACGCTCGGCTTCGGCGAGGCTGACGCCCCGGTTGCCTCAGCGGCGTGCCAGTTGTGCCGCGAGCGGATCGGCCGGCGCCGCACGCGCGCTCCGCGAGATCTCCTCGCCGCTCACCGGTCGCCCGAAGTAGTAGCCCTGGCCGACCTTGCAGCCCATGCCCAACAGCAGCTCGGCGGTCTCTGCATCCTCGATGCCCTCCGCGACCAGTTCCAGGTCGAGGTTCTGGGCGAGACCGATGATGCTGCGCACGATCGCTCGGGCGTCGCTGGCCGCGGCCATGTCCTTGACGAAGCTGTGGTCGATCTTGAGTACGTCGATGGGCAGGAAGCGCAGGTAGTTGAGGGAGGAATAGCCGGTGCCGAAGTCATCCACCGCGATGCGAACGCCGGCCTCGCGCAGGCGCCGCAGGCAATCGATGGCGACTTCCCGGTTCTCCATCAGCATGCTCTCGGTGACCTCCAGTTCCAGCCGATCGGCGCCCAGTCCGCAGCGGGCCAGATAGTCGCTGATCCGCGTGGCCAGCTGCCGATCGTCGAGCTGGCGGGGCGAGAGATTGACCGAGACCCGGGTGCCTGCCTCGAGACCGCTGCTCGCGAGCCAGTCAAGTGAGCGCTGCAGTACCCAGTCGCCCAGGCTGCGAATGAGTCCGGAACGCTCGGCGGCGGGGATGAACAAGGCCGGGCTGACCGATATGCCGAGCGGGTCGTTCCAGCGCAGCAGGGCCTCGGCGCCGACCAGGTGGCCGTCCCCCAGCCGGACCTGTGGCTGGTAGACCACGCTGAACTCGTCGCGCTCGAGCGCGCCGGACAATTGCTCGTGCAGCTCGCTGTCGCGTCGCCGCTGTCGCTCGATGGTCGGAACGAAGTGCTGGGTGGTGCTGCGGCCCTTCTGCTTGGCCTCATACATCGCCATGTCGGCGCGCCGGATCAGCTCCTCCGGGCTGCCGCCATCCTGCGGGAAGCTGGCGACTCCCACGCTCGCCTGCACCGCCATGCGTCGCTCCCCGACCTGCAGCGGCGTTGCCAGCGTGTCCATGATCCGCCGCGCTACGGCATCGATCTGTTCGCGATCGTCGATACGGTCGAGCAGCAGGATGAACTCGTCTCCGCCCATCCTGGCCAGCAGGTCGCCGCCGCGCAGCACGGACTGCAGCATCGCTGCCACCGTCGCCAGCACCTGGTCGCCGGCCTGGTGGCCGACGCTGTCGTTGATCCGCTTGAAGTGGTCGAGGTCGATGAACATCACCGCCAGCTGGCCGCCTGCGGCGCGGGCCCGGGCCAAAGCCTGGGCGAGGCGTTGCTCGAACTGCAGGCGATTGGCCAGGCCGGTGAGGCTGTCGTGCTCGGCCTGATGCCGGATGCGCTGCTCCTGCTGATGCTGCTCGGTAACGTCGCGAAAACACCAGACCCGCCCCACTACGCGCTCCTCCATGAGCTGCGGCTGGGTGAACACCGAGAGCTGGCGGCCGTCGGCCATGGCGAACTGCGCCTGCAGCCGGCATTGCGCCTCGGCGGCGATGCGCCGGACAAAGCCGGTCAGGGCGGCCGGCTGCGCGACGCGACGGGCAAGCGCGCGCAGCATCGATCGCGGGCTGCGCCCGGCGGGCAGCGGGCCGGGCAGGGCGAACACCGATTGCAGGCGTTGGTTCTGTTGCAGCAGGGCGCCGTGCAGGTCGAGCACCACCATGCCTTCGCCGGCAGCGTCGAGGGTGGCATGGAGCAGGGACAGCGAATGCTGGAGCTGGCGCTCGGAATCCTCGAGGCGGCGCAGCTGGCTCTGCAGCTCGTCATAGCGCTCGACCAGCTCTGCCGAGGTGAGTTGCAGCGAGCGGTCGAGCAGGGTGCGGTCGTTGTCCGCCTGCTGATAGGCCTCGCTGACTGCCTTGATGAACCCGGCAATCCGTTCCTGCATGGCCGGCTCTACCGCATGCCGGCGCAGCTGTCGAAGCAGGAGGCGGTGCAGGGTCATGCCTCGGAGAGCGTGGTGATCGTCATGGTCTGGTTGTGCAGCCGACACGGACCGCCGGCGTGCTGCGGGGCGATCTCGCCGTAGGAATAGAAGCCGCACAAGACCGGCTTCGGCCCCAGCGTCTGGCGCACTGCATCCACTTCCTCCTCGACGATCTGGCCGAGAACCAGTCGGCGGCCAACGCAGGAAATCAGCAAGGCCAGGGACGCGTGGCCATCGCGCAGTGCGCTGCGCCCGGCCGCGCCCTGGGCGCCGTCGATCAAGGCCTCGAAGTCGGCGCGCATCAGTCGCGCATAGGCGCCCTCGGGCATGTCGCCGGCAAAGGTCATGCTGCCGTCGCGCTCGTCGACCGACAGGATAGTCCGCACGAGACCTTCATTGCCATTCGTGCCACGCAGGGCGAGCGGGAACTTCAGTCCGGCTGCCGGCAGTTCGCTGGCGAACTCGCCGAGATAGCGCTTGTAAAGCTCAAGCGCCGGCTGGCCATCCAGGGTGAGCAGGACATTGCCCCGACTGCCGGTGATCAATCGTTCCGGCCCGAAGGCTTCCCAGCCGCCCTGGGAGCCGTAGCCGATGCGCAGGCCGTCGCCGTACAGGCCGATGGCGACCACCGAGCGATCCAGCACCTCGCCATCATGGAACACTTGGGTGTGCGTGAAGCGCGGACCATCGCCGGCCAGGCCGCCGGTAACCGCCACACCCTCGGGCAGGAAGGGCTGCATCCCCGCTGCAAGGGCCGAGCCGTTGACGCAAAGCCCATCAGCGAACACCAGCACATGGCGCAGCCCGGCGCCCGGCAGACCCTGGGCGAGGGTACGCCCCGCCTGTTCGCTGCCCTGCGCGCCGTCTGGTACGACGCAATGCACCGCTTGTACGGTCACCGCATCAAAGTGCACTGCGGTCGTCACCAGGTCGAAGTCATCAACCTGCTCCCCAGCGATGCCGCCGGCATGTGTGCAGCCAGCGATGACCGCTTCGGGAAACGCCCCGCGCAGCGCGCTCGCCTTGCTGGCGTAGGCCGCCGCAGTGCCGAACGCCAGCACCAGGGCGACCGCCGGCTGTGGCTGGTCGGGCAGATCGGCGACGTACTGCACTACCTGCATGGGCACGGCTCCGAGGGTTGATGGCTGCAATTTACGCGCTGCTGGTGATTACGGCACTCGGGGAGACCCCTTGAAAGGCCTGAAGGCGCCCCCATCAATAGGCCCGCAGCAGGGGTTCACAGCCGAATTCCTGCGCGTTAGCATTGGCACTCACCGACGGCGAGTGCTAACAAAAATCGTCGAACTCAATAAAATCAGCCCGTTACGAGGTACACCCATGAATCTGCAGCCGTTGAACGACCGCGTAGTCATCAAGCGTATGGAAGAAGAGCGCCTGTCCGCCGGTGGCATCGTGATCCCGGACTCGGCCACCGAGAAGCCGATCAAGGGCGAAGTGGTCGCCGTGGGCGAGGGCAAGCCGCTGGATAACGGCAACACCCGCGCGCTGAAGGTCAAGACCGGTGACAAGGTGCTGTTCGGCAAGTACAGCGGTACCGAGGTCAAGGTCGACGGGACCGAGTACCTGGTGGTCCGCGAAGACGACATCTTCGCCATCATCAACTGATCGAAGCCGTGATTGGTGATTCGTGATTGGTGATTCGTAGAAGCGCCGCCGCCCCGCGGCTTGCCGCTCACGACACCGATCACGAATCCGAAGCCTGCTTCACACAAATCACGAATCACAAATCACGAATTACGAGGTAACACCCCATGGCAGCCAAAGAAGTCCGTTTCTCTGAAGACGCCCGTGCGCGCATGGTCAAGGGCGTGAACGTCCTGGCCAACGCGGTCAAGGTCACCCTCGGTCCGAAGGGCCGCAACGTCGTGCTCGAGAAGAGCTTCGGCGCCCCGACCATTACCAAGGACGGCGTCTCCGTCGCCAAGGAAATCGAACTGTCCGACAAGTTCGAGAACATGGGCGCGCAGATGGTCAAGGAAGTCGCCTCCAAGACCTCCGACAACGCCGGTGACGGCACCACCACCGCCACCGTGCTGGCGCAGGCGTTGATCCGCGAGGGCATGAAGGGCGTCGCCGCCGGCATGAACCCGATGGACCTCAAGCGCGGCATCGACAAGGCCGTGATCGCGGCGGTCGAAGAGCTGAAGAAGCTGTCCAAGCCCACCGCTGACGACAAGGCCATCGCCCAGGTCGGCACCATCTCCGCCAACTCGGACGAGTCGATCGGCACGATCATCGCCGACGCGATGAAGAAGGTCGGCAAGGAAGGCGTGATCACGGTCGAGGAAGGCTCGGGTCTGGACAACGAGCTGGACGTGGTCGAGGGCATGCAGTTCGACCGCGGCTACCTGTCGCCGTACTTCATCAACAACCAGCAGTCGATGCAGGCCGAGCTGGAAGACCCGTTCATCCTGCTGCACGACAAGAAGATCTCCAACGTGCGCGAGCTGCTGCCCGTGCTCGAAGGCGTCGCCAAGGCTGGCAAGCCGCTGCTGATCGTCGCCGAGGAAGTCGAAGGCGAGGCGCTGGCGACCCTGGTCGTCAACACCATCCGCGGCATCGTGAAGGTCTGCGCCGTGAAGGCCCCGGGCTTCGGCGACCGTCGCAAGGCGATGCTGGAAGACATGGCCATCCTCACCGGCGGCACCGTGATCTCCGAAGAAGTCGGCCTGCAGCTTGAGAAGGCGACCATCAAGGACCTCGGCCGCGCGAAGAAGGTGCAGATCTCCAAGGAGAACACCACGATCATCGACGGCGCCGGCGAAGGCGATGCCATCCAGGCCCGCATCAAGCAGATCAAGGCGCAGATCGAGGAGACCTCCTCCGACTACGACCGCGAGAAGCTGCAGGAGCGCGTGGCCAAGCTGGCCGGCGGCGTGGCGGTGATCAAGGTCGGTGCTTCGACCGAGATCGAGATGAAGGAAAAGAAGGCGCGCGTCGAAGATGCCCTGCACGCGACCCGTGCGGCGGTGGAAGAAGGCGTGGTGCCGGGCGGCGGCGTCGCCCTGATCCGTGCGGTGTCGTCGATCAAGGGACTGAAGGGCATCAACGAAGACCAGAACCACGGTATCGCGATTGCCCTGCGCGCCATGGAAGCCCCGCTGCGCGAGATCGTCACCAACTGCGGTGAAGAGCCCTCCGTGGTGCTGAACCGGGTCGCCGAAGGCAAGGACAACTTCGGTTACAACGCCGCCACCGGCGAGTTCGGCGACATGATCGCCATGGGCATCCTCGACCCGACCAAGGTGACCCGTTCTGCCCTGCAGAACGCCGCCTCGATCGCCGGCCTGATGATCACCACCGAGGCGATGGTTGCCGAAGCGCCGAAGAAGGAAGCGGCCGGCGGCCACGACCACGGCGGTGGCGGCGGTGGCATGGGCGGCATGGGCGGTATGGACTTCTGATTCGCGATCCATCGCGAATCAGCCCGGGTCCGAGACCCGGGCTACGTCCAAGGCGGAGGCCATCCGTGGCCTCCGCGGCTTCGGTCAAGCGAAGTGTTCAAACAGAAACCCCGCTTCGGCGGGGTTTCTGCGTGCTGGGCCCGAGGAATTCCGCGAAGTTCCGCGGAGTGACGTTGGTCATGGACTCGCGGCAATTCCTCGCACGAGCAGCGCGATATGGCGGCCTGCCTGTGGGGCGACCGTGGAGAGCAGTTGCTTTCGGATCTGAGGCAGAGCCGTCTCCCGTGGTGGTGCTCCAGGGCACCACACAGACAGCCGGGCAGACCCGCGTCGCACGCGCCTGCCCGGGACTGCTCGACAGCTGGGGCCGCGGGACCTACTGGTCGAAGATCACGATGTCGGCATAGCCGTGCTGGCCGTCGCCGCCCTCGATCGACAGTCCGCCCTCGGCGGTTGCGAACCAGGCCGCGTCGGACGTCGCGCTTCGTGCCCGGGCCAGGGCGACGCCGCCGCCGCCACCGCCGCCGTCTGCGCCGGCTCCGGGGATCTCCACCGATTCGCCGCGGACGTCGAGGGCCATGGATCCGGCCAGTTCGCCGCATTCGATGTAGATCACGCCGCCGCCTCGTCCGCCCCGACCGCCTGTGGCGCCGCCGGGAGACGGCGCGCCGGCCCCGCCGCCGCCGCCAACGCAGTGCAGGAGATCGGCGAAAGCATCGGTCCGGGTCACGTTCGAGTTCGGGATTCCGGGGCCCGCGTTGGGGCCTGGATGAACGCCGCCGGAAAGCAGTCGGCGCTTGAGCGGGTTCGCGCTGTCGCTGCCGCCTTCTGCCGCGCCGCCTGCGCCTCCCACCGCCGCGGCGGTGGACCCGCCGGACGCGCCAGCACCCGACACGCATGCGTCGGTGATCAGTCGGCCGCTCGATCCGGGAAGGCCGGGGCCGGAGTTTCCCGGCGAACCGCCCGGGGCACCTTGCACCGCGACGATCTGGGACGAAGGCGAGAGCCCCTCGCAGCGACCCGAGACGGCGATGAACGCGAACGGTGCGCGAATCTCTAGCTGACCATTCAGTCTGAACGATGTGTATTGGCGGACCAGGACCTCCGTCGGCGACCCGGAGCCGAGGCTGGTGGTTCCGCTTCGATTGAAGGCGCCGTCCCTGCCGTCGCCGCCAAAGGTTCCGAACAGGCTACTGGGGCCGCCCGAGGCGGGCGCGCCGGCAACCAGATCGCCGTCCGGCTCCACCAGTACCGTGCGATTGGTCGAGCCGCCCGCCAGATCACCCAGCCGAACACCTCCGCCCTGCACGTCGAGGCGCGCCTGCGGGTCGGTGGTGCCGATGCCGACCCGGTCGCCCGCGGCACCTACCGCCATCGAGGTTCCGTTCTCGTTGCCGAGATAGATCGGCGCGGCGTTGTTGGTCCAGATGCGGGTGACGCCGCGGCCGGCGCCGCCGAGCGAGATGCCCATCGATAGCCCGACCTGGCCATCACCGACGTAGAAGTCGCCGCGGCCGGCGCCAACGCCGGGCCGCCAGTTGTCGCGCGCCTGCACCGATAGCGGCGCCGCCGGGTTGGTGGTGTTGACGCCCACGTGCCGGTTGCCGCGCAGGGACAGGATGTCTGCGCCGCCGCTGGAATTGGCGAGGTAGAAGTTCATCAGGTCGGCATTCGGATCGCTCTGGTTGCGGGCGGCAATCGTCCAGTAGCTGTCGGCTTGGGCAAGATTGGCAAAACTGATGCGGGCGAAGTTGTTGGCGGTCTCATCCTGCACGAGCAGCTGCGGACGGGTGATGCTGCTGGCCTGGCGGAGGACCAGGGCCGGCGAGGTGGAGAACATCGGGCCGATCACCGCATGGGTGGCGGCGAACAGGCTGCCGTCGGTCTCGGTGGTCCAGGCGCCCGCTGCCGAGTCGTCGACTTCGCAGGTCACGCTGCCATCCTGCGCGATGGCGCGAATGGACGACCCTACCGCGCAGGCGCTGAGTACCCGGGCCTGGACCTGGGTGGCGTCGATCTCGGCGCCGCCGACCACGCCGCGCCCGACAAACTGCGCGTGAAGCGCATAGGGCGTCGAAAGGATGGGCTGGCGTGGTTCGAGGGTCGTGAACTGCGACTCGCCCTGCTTGCGCACGCGTACCTCAAGCCAGCGTGAGTCGCCAACGAAGGCGCCGTCGCCGAAATCGAGCATCACGCTGATCAGGCCGTTGCGGCCAATCCGGCCGTCCTCACCGACCGATCCATCCTGGTCGATCAGGCCACTGATCGGAATCAGTCCGACCGGTGAACCGCCTTGTTGTGCGTCGAACAGCTCGAACTCCAGGTGATACTGGCCCAGCGCGGGCGCGCCGTCCTCACTGAGCTGGGCCTGAAAGGTGAAAGCCGAGCCGATCGGGCTGGCGCTGGCGGCGGCGCCGAGCAGGCCGGCCAGGCACAGGGCAATTGGTAGGCGGATTCTCATCGGTTCACTCCTCGAAGCCGTTGCGGAAGATGCTGCTGCCGCCGGATGTCGCGCTCAGCACGGATGCGCCGGCGTCCATCCGATATCTGCCTCCGCTGCTCGGTCCTGCGACAGGCTGTCCCAGGGTGATCAGCGCCTCGCGCCCTGCGGCAGACGACCAGCCACCGCCACCGCCCAGAGTGGCGGGGCCGAGCTGTTTTTCCTGGGCCTGCCCTTGCGGCAGCGCCATCCCGAGCAGGGCGGCGAACGCGAGTGTCCTGGTCATGTCTGGTGGCATTCGGATTGGGCTTACTGTAAGAATCGAAAAGCCGCGGCGATTCCCGCCAAGCCGAACGGGTTTCCAGATCAAGCATTCCAGCGAGGAGCGCGATGGAGGCGACCGACGCCATCTTCAGTAAGCTCGAAGGGCGCAGCGCCTCCGATCTGGACGCGCTGTTCGCAGTCCTTCACGGAGAGCTGCGGCTGCTCGCACGCAACTGCCTGGGCGGGGGTGCCGGGCAGACCCTGACCCCGACTGTCTTGGTCAACGAGCTGTACCTGAAGCTTTCCGCGGCCCGGGCGCTGAGCCTTGGCGACCAGCAGCACTTCTTCGCTTGTGCGGCGCGCGCCATGCGGCAGATCGTTGTGGATGCAGCGCGGGCATCGGTAGCCGGCAAGCGCGGCGGCGACATGCTGCAGGTCACCTTGACCGACTCCGCGGCGGGCACCTCGAATGCCGACCTGGTGGCCCTGGACGATGCGATGGACTCGCTCGGGATGGTGGATCCCTCCCTGCGTGCACTGGTCGAAATGCGCTTTTTTGCCGGGCTGAGCATGGATGAGATCGCCCGTCTGCGGCAGACCTCGCTGCGCAGCGTCGAGCGCGACTGGGCCACGGCCCGCGCCTTCCTGCACGCCCAAGTGGTGCAGTCTTGAGCCTGGATCGGCGCCAGGCCGAGATCTGGCGTCAGGCCAGCGGCCATTTTCGTGCCTTGCAGGAGCGTTCGCGCGACGACTGGGCGCCGCTGATGGCAGCGCTCGATCTGAACGACGAGGTACGCCGCTGCCTGGAGAAACTAGTCGATGCCAGCCAAGGCAGCGGGCCTGTTGACGGCGCCCTGCTGGTCGACCGAACGCCCGAGCCGGATGCGCTGGCCGGCACCCGCTGCGGCGAGTGGATCCTCGAGCAGGAGTTGGGGCGCGGTGGCATGGCGGTGGTCTACGCAGCGCGCCGTTCGGTCGGCGGCGCCGAGCAGCGCGCCGCGCTCAAGCTGCTACCGCGCAGCTCGGTGTGGATCGAGCAGTTCCGCCGGGAACAGGCCGCGCTGGCGCGACTGGATCACCCCCACATCGCTCGATTTCTCGACGCTGGGGTCAACGAGGACGGCGCGCCTTGGCTGGCCATGGAGCGGGTCGACGGTCAGCGCCTGGACCGCGCCACGCAAGGGCAGTCGCCGCAGCAGGTCATCCGCCTGCTCCTGCCAGTGATCGATGCCGTGGCTCTGGCGCATAGCCACCTGATCATCCATCGCGATCTCAAGCCGGGCAACATCATCGTTGACCGGACGGGAAGGCCGAGGCTGCTCGACTTCGGCATCGCAAAGCTGCTCTCCGAGAGCAGCGAGGAGGCGCCAACCAGGCTGTTCACGCCGGAGTACGCTGCACCCGAGCAGCTGCATGGTGAGTCGGTCAGCACGGCGACCGACGTGTGCGGGCTGGGCGGCATCCTGCATCACCTGCTGACCGGCCAGTCGCCAAGAAACCACGCCGGCGAGCGGCGGCTGGAAGTTCTGTCCGGGATCGCCGACCGCGATCTGCGCAACATTGTCGACAAGTCGCTGCGCGAGCATCCAGCCGATCGCTATCCCACCGCGCAGGCGCTGGCGATGGACCTGCAGCTGTGGCTCCATGAGCGCCCTGTGGCGGCCACGCCGGACAACCGCCGCTACCGCCTGCGCAAATGGCTGCGCCGCAATCGCGGCACCGCTGCCAGCGGCGCTGCGCTGATGGTGGTCCTCGTCGCGGCTGCGGCGGCAACCGCCTGGCAGGCGCGTGAGGCGTCGTTGCAGGCGCGCTCGGCCGCCGCGCAGAACCGCGTACTGACTAGCCTGCTGTCCTCTCCGCAGACCCTCTCCAAGGGACGCCAGGTCACGGTGGTCGATGTGCTGGGCGATGCCCCGGCGCTGATCGCCAGCGAGATGCCGCAGCCCTCGCTCGAACGGGCTGCCCTGTTGTCCACGCTCGGTGGCACCCTCAACCAGATTGGCGCATCCCCGCTCGCCGTCGATCTGTGGACGCGCGCGATGGCCGACTACGGAGCGCTCGGTCTTGAACATACCGTTCCCGCGCTGTCCGCAGGACTCGGGCACGCCGTTGCCTTGATCGGCAGCGGTGATCTGAGCGGCGCCGAGGAGGCGCTCGCCGAGCTCGATGGTCGCGCCGAGCCGCTCTTGCCTGCCGACCACCAGCTGCGTGCCGGGATCGCGCTGCATCGCTACCTGGCGCAGCGCGAGCGCGGCGCGGTGCCCGCTGCGAAGGCGCTGGACGCGCTGCTCGGGATCGGCAGCCGCACCCGTTGGAGCACGCCCGTGGCCGAAGGCGAGTACCGCTGTGGGACACTCCAAGCGCTGGTGGATCTTGGCCGTTTCGAGCGCGCCGCCGAGCAGGCGCTGGCCTTCCGGTCCTGGGCGCTCGAGCAGTGGGGCGGGCGCCACCAGCATTCGATTTGCGCGTTTGAGGCCGGAGTGACCGCCCTGGCGCGGGCCGGACGCAAGCAGGAGGCCAAGACGCTGGCGCGGGAGGGCGTGTCGCTGACCCTGGACTGGCTGGGCGAGAACGATCCCATCGTGTTCGGCTTTCGCAACTCGCTTGCGAACCTGCTGCAGGAGACCGGCGACCACGAGGCGGCCATTCGCCTGCATGAGATGCAGCTGCTCCGGCGGGATCAGGTGCCCGGACTGAGCGCCCACGACCGCATGGTTCCGTTGCAGGGTCTGGCCGTGGCCCACCTGGAGGCTGGCCGGTACACGCAGGCCGAGCCGCTGCAACGGGAGGTGGTGAGTCATCTGCAGCAGACAATGGGCGAGGCGGCGCCGGCCACCCTCATGGGCCTCGCCAATCTAGCGGAGCTGCTGTTGTTCGACGGACGTGCCGAGGCGGCTACGGAGCCCGCGGAGCAGGCCTGGGCCGGGCTTCGCACTGCCTTGGGCGACGAGCATCCGGTCACCGCGTTCGCCCGCAGCATCCTTGGCGGCGTCCGCGGCGCGACCGGTCAGGCGGAGGCTGCGCTGGAACTGCTGGACGGGACACCCGAGGCGCTGGCCGCCGCGTTCGGCGCCGACGACATCAACGTGATCAATGCGAAGGCCTGGCAGGCGTTCGCCTTGGTGGAGCTTGGCCACCCTGCCCGCGCCGCAGCACTGGCCGAGCAGGTCTACCGCTGGCGCCTGGAGCGACTTGGCGCCGAGCATCCGAGGACGCTGGCGTCCGGGAAGCTGTACCGGTCGCTCAGCGACGCACGCGACGCGCCGACCACCGCCGTGAAAGACGGCATCTGAGGCCGCCCACCCAGGGCGTCTCCATGACTGCTTGCCTGCCTGGGTTCGCTGCCAGATCGAGCCCGCCCGACGTGGTGCCCGGACGCGCCGCGGCAGAGGAACGGGCAACTCGTCTCGCCGCTACCCGAAGCGCACCGAATACACCGGGGGAAGATTGTTTCCGACCGTCTGCCAGCTCTCGCCGCGGTCTTCGCTGAGGTAGAGGTTGCCGGTGGTGCTGCCGAAGGCGAGCAGGTCGCCGCTGGCATCCAGCGCATGGCGATAGACCACGTCGTAAGCGTTTTCCTGCGGCAGGCCCTTTCGCAGCTGCTGCCAGGTCTTGCCACCGTCGGTGGTGCGGGCGACGAACAGGCCGCCGTCGATGGCGGTGCGCTGCATGTCGGCGATGCCCGGCACCAGCCAAGCGGTGCGGCCGTCATGGGCGTCGACGGCGACCGGGAAGCCGAAGCGCACGCCCGCCTCCGGCACGCTGACGTTGCGCCAGGTCTTTGCGCCATCATCGCTGTAGAACACGCCGCAGTGGTTCTGCTGCCAGACGTGCTGCGGCGCGCCGGGGCACAGGGCCACGTAGTGCGGGTCGTGGCCCCATTCGGCAGTCGGGTCGGGCAGGTAGTCATTGGTCATGCCGCGGTTGCGGCTGCGCCAGCTCTTGCCGCCGTCGGTGGTTTCCAGCACGCCGGCGGTGGAGACCCCGACCATGATGCGGTTCGGGTCGCTCGGGTCGACCACGATGGAGTGGATGCCGGCGGCGAACTCGCCGGACTCCGCGGCCGGGGTGCCGAACCATTGGGTTTCGCCATTGCCGTCGCCGCTGAACAGGTCGCCTCCGCGCGAGGGATGGTTCCATAACGCACGGTTCAACGCGAAGCTCTCGCCGCCGTCGTCGCTTTCGAACAGGCCGCCGGGAATGGTGCCGACGTAGATGCGCCCGCTCGGGCCGAAGGCCATGCACCAGAGCTTGAGCAGGGTCGCGGTGCGGAGCTTCGGCGGCGGCTCGGCGCCGTCCTCGCTGGGCATGTCGGTGCCAATGTAGCGAGCGCCGGGCGGGTACTTGATCTGCGGAGCGTCCTCCCAGGTCGCGCCGTTGTCGGTGGAGCGCGACAGCTTGGCGCCCCAGTGGCCGTGGCCGAGCAGGGCCCACAGGTTGCCGGTGTTCGGGTCGCAGGCGACAAAGTTGCTGCCGGCGCCGGCGTGGCCGGCCAAGCGCGGCTGCCAGCGGCCGTTGTGCTTTTCGACGATGAAGCTGCCCTTGCGGGTGCCGACCAATACGCGCTGTGCCATGTCAGCCTCCGCTGAGTGCCTGCAGGATGAAGACTTCTGACTCGGCGCCGACCGGGTCGGACAGCCGGGTGCGGTCGGACACGCGCTGACCGTCTACGAACACGTTGACGTGCGTGCGCAGACGGCCGGCCTCGTCGCAGACGTAGAAGGCGAATCCGGGTGCCCGCTGCTCCACTGCCTGGACCACCTCGGCGACAGTTGCCGCATCGACACGCAGCGGCTCGCCCGCCAGCGCGGGAAAGAAGGCGTGCAGGTGCCCGGTCAGCTTGACGGTGGCCATGGGCCGATACTACGACCGGCCGGCCGCGCCGTCATGACACGCTGCGGCAGGGCCACGGCGACCGTCTCGGCGAAGCGTATGCTGATACGCCGTTGACTTGGAGCACCGACATGCGATGCCCGCTTCGCGACGCTTGCCTTCGGTCAGCCCGAACGATGAGCGATGTCGCCCCGAGCGCGCTCGGCAAGCAAGGCCCTGAACCTATCGCTTGGGCGGGATGCCGGCCATGAGTGAGCTGCGCAGTCTGCGCCCCGCCGACCTGCATGGCCTTGGCCGGCTCGGGGTCGAGGCGGTGCTCCAGGTCACTGCCCTGGTCGAGGCGGTGCATGGCGGGATCCAGCATGTGGCGACCCTGCGCCCGCCGCGGACGGGGACGCGGCCGGACCCGATCGCGCGGCTGGCCTATGCCAGCGTGCGCGGGGTCACCGGCGCGGTCGGTCGGACTCTGGAGCTGATCAGCCGGCGGATGGACTGGCCGGCTGCGGCCATCCCGCCGTCGCCTCGCCGCGAAGCCCTGCTCGCCGCGCTGAACGGGGTGTTGGGGGATCACCTGGCGGCGACCGGCAATCCACTGGCCATTCCGCTCACCCTGTGGCACGCCGGCCTTCCGCTGCCGCTGCACGATCCGCAGGCCGCCCGCAGTGCCTTGCTCCAGGCCGGGCCGCGGGCGCTGGTCCTGCTGCACGGGCTGTGCATGAATCCATGGCAGTGGAGTCGCAGCGGGCAGGGTGATGCATTCGCTGCCGACGGGGTCGCTGCCAGCGCTCGACCACAGGCCGAGAACGAATCCGCCGACATCGAATCCGTAGCCCGATCACTCGGCTACGACGTGTTCTCCCTGCACTACAACAGCGGGCGTCGGATCGCCGAGAACGGCACCGAACTGGCCGTTGCGCTGCAGGATCTTGTCGATGCCTTGCCAGCGACTCCCAGCGAGCTCGTCTTGCTCGGCCACAGCATGGGTGGCCTGGTGGCGCGCAGTGCCGTGCACGCCGGGCTGGCCCAGGGGCTGGGCTGGAGTGCCCTGCCGATCAAGCTGGTCGGCCTTGGCAGTCCGCACCACGGCGCGCCGCTGGAGCGCGCCGGACACGGGGTCGAGCAGCTGCTGCACGCCTTGCCTCTGGTTTCCCCGTTCGCCGGTGTTGCCCGGGCGCGTAGCGCGGGGATTACCGACCTGCGTCACGGCACCGTCCTCGACAGCGGCGTGCCACCGCTGCCGCTGCCGGACTCAGTGAAACTGCATGCCGTGGCCGCCAGCCTGTCGCGCAGCGCCGACGTCGCGCGACCGCGCGGCGATGGACTGGTCCCGGTAGCCAGCGCGCTCGGCCGGCACCGCGATGCGCGGCGCGATCTTGGTATTCCCGGCGAGCGTCAGGCGATGGTGCCGGGCTGTGGGCATATCGAACTGATCCGGCACTCGGAGACCCTGTCCCTACTGCGCCGCTGGCTGGCCTGAGCAGGCACCAGGGTCGACAGCGGCTCAGAGCCCGGCGGCGTCGATCAGCCCGATCAGCTTGGTCTTGCGCAAGTGCTCCAGGCGCACGCGGGCAACCGCAGCCTTGCTCGCCTCGGCCGGAAGACAGGCCTTGATCCGCTTGAGCAGTCGCACCACCAGCGGGTAGCGCGTCGGCTGCAGCGTCGACAGGGTGTGCTCGAGCACGCGCAGGTACATCCGCCCGGCCCGCCCGGCGTCGACGATCCGCAGTCGATCGGCCAGCTGGGTCAGGATGTCGACGTGAAGGCGGCCCGTCTCGGCCACGGTCGCGGCCGCTTCGATGTCATCGTCATGGATCAGCAGCGCGGTGCGCAGGGAGATGTCATCGCGCTCGCTGGCCGCCAGATGCGCCAGGGCACGCTGCTTGAGGCCCGGCCAGCCCTGCCCCGATGCTGCCTTCAACCCATCCCAATGGCCCGTGTTGGGCGCGAGGACGAAGGCTTCCCAGCGCTGCGTCAGGGCCTCGCCGTCGAGACCGGCCTGCTGCAGGCAGTCGGCCAGCGCTTCGCGAAGCCGGGTATCGTCGGGAAAGCGCTTGACTGCCAGCTCGGCCTCGGCAAGCGCCTCGCGGTGGTGATCAAAATCACGCATGGCCGCGATCAGGCGGAAGTGATCGTAGGCACTGTGCAGGTCGCGACGCAGGATCCGCTCCAGCAGGTCGAAGTCGTCGCTGACCGTGGCCAGTTCCTCGGCCAGGTGGATGACGGCGGAGTCGGCGCGCAGGCCATAGGCCTGGGGCTTGGGGGCGGGCAGCCGATCGAGGGCCTGCAGCACCTGTCGCGCATAGTCCCGCTGTCCGTCCTCGCCCAACGCCGGCCAAAAGGCCGCCAGCGGCAGCAGCCGCCATTCGTCCAGTTTCTTCAGCCCCCAGAACGACTTGGCCAGCGATTTGCCGGGCGCCGCGATCTTGCAGGCCTGGGCATACAGCTCGGCAAGCGCTTCGGCCTGTTCACCCAGCGCGCCGGCGGAGTCGTCGCTGTTGCCGAAAATGGCGAACAGGCGCTTGAGCGCGATCTCGGCGATGTCGCGCAGTGCCGCGGGGTCGTGCTCCAGCAGGGCGTTCAACTGTTCGAGCAGGGGGTCCAGCTTGCGCGCGAAGCTTCGGGTCTCGTGGTAGTCGAGAAACCGTCGCACACCGAGCAGGCGTTTGACGGTGTCCTTGAGCTGGGCGGGATCCTTCGCCGCCCGGTGTAGTTCCAGGCGCTCGCCAATGGCCGGGTCCTCGTCGGCCAGCGCCAGCAACCAGTCCGCCAGGCGCTCGGCAGGCTGCGCCTTGAGGAACGTCCCGAGGGCGCCGCGCCGCGATGTGCCCGCTGACGCCTTGGTCGCGCCGCCGGGGGCGTCGTTCTCGCGCGCAGTCATCACCGCTGCGACCAGATGCTTGCAGAAGCTGCCGTCGTCCGCCGCCGGGCAGGCGCACTGCCACTTCCACTGTCGTCCGGCAAGGCCGAGCGACAGCGGGTAGCGGGCCTGGCCGTAGGCGACGCCCTTCAACCCACGTTCGTCGCTGAAACTGATCTCGATCCGCCCGTCGCGGAAGTAGGCGAGCCCGCGCTTCAGGCTGGCCGCGCCCGCCAGCGCCAGCAGCGCAGCGTCGTCGAGATCGCCGAGCTTCAAGGTCTCAGGTGAACGATGCGTTGTGGAACACGTCCTGCACGTCGTCGAGCTCTTCCAGCCACTCGATCAGGTCGTTCAGGGTCTCGGCGGTCTCGCCGCTGACCGCGCTGCGGTTGGCCGGGCGCATGGCCACTTCGGCGCGGTCTACGGGCAGGTTCTTGCCGCGCAGGGCGGCCTCGACCGCGTCGACGGCGTCGGGCGGGCAGAGCACGATGATCGCGTCTTCCTCGGTGAACACGTCCTCGGCGCCGGCGTCGAGCGCGGCTTCCATGACCGTGTCCTCGTTGGTTTCGCCGGCCGGCAGGCTGATCTGTCCGGTGCGCGAGAACTGGAAGGCGACCGAGCCCGAGGTGCCGAGATTGCCGCCGTGCTTGGACAGCGCGTGGCGGACATCGGCGACGGTGCGCACCGGGTTGTCGGTCAGCGCGTCGATCAGCATGGCGACGCCGCCGGGGCCGTAACCCTCGTAGCGGATCTCCTGCAGGTCGGCGCCGCCATCGGCGCCCGAGCCGCGGCGGATCGCCTTCTCGATCTTGTCCTTGGGCATGTTCGCCGACAGCGCCTTGTCGACCGCCGTGCGCAGCTTGGCATTGCCGGCAGGGTCGGCGCCGTTGCGCGCGGCCAGGGTGATGTCGCGGATCAGCTTGGTGAACACCTTGGCGCGCTTGGCGTCCTCGGCATTCTTGCGGCCTTCGATGCTGGGGCCTCGGCCCATGGGTCACCTGTATGGATTGGTCGGGCAGCGGGGCCCGGAGAAGGAATCAACGAATTCAGGCGGGCATTGTCCGGCTTTCCCGTGCTGCGCTCCAGCATCGTCTGTCGGACCCGGGGAATGTGCCACTCAGGCGCTGTTGGCGGACGCCTGCAATGCAGCGCAGCGGACTTCGATAAAGCGGCGCTCGGCGGGATGTCGCACCTCGTCCAGCGCCTGGTCGTAGGCTGACCGCGCCTCCCGATGGCGGCCGAGACGGGCCAGCAGGGCGGCGCGGCTCGCCGGCAGCAGGTGGTAGCCGGTGAGCAGCCCGCCGGCTGCGATGCGATCCAGCCAGGCAAGGCCGGCGGCAGGGCCTTCGGTCATGCCCAGTGCCACCGCAGCATTGAGTTCCACCACCGGGCCGGGCTGCAGCTGGAGCAGGCGGCGGTAGAGGGCGAGGATCTGTGCCCAGTCGGTGTCCGCGGTGCTGGGGGCCTCGGCATGCAGGGCGGCGATGGCGGCCTGGATCTGGTACGGGCCCGGCTGCCGGCGCTGCACGGCCTGATCCAGCACGGCGCTGCCGCGGGCGATCTGCTGGCGATCCCAGAGCGAGCGATCCTGGGCGTCCAGCAGCAGCGGGTCGCCGGCGGCATCAAGGCGGGCCGGGCGGCGCGCTTCGGTCAGCAGGAGCAGGGCTAGCAGTCCCTCGGATTCGGGATCAGCCGCAAGCAGCTGAACCAGCAGTTCCGCCAGTCGGATCGCTTCGCGGCACAGATCGGGGCGGATCAGGGACGCGCTATCGGTCGCGGCATAGCCTTCGTTGAACAGCAGGTAGATGACCCGCTGCACTGCGTCGCGGCGTGCCGGCAGGTCAGCGGGTGCGGGCAGGGCGAAGGGGATGGCCGCCTGGCGGATCTTCTGCTTGGCGCGCACGATCCGCTGCGCCGCGCTGGCATCGCTGAGCAGGAAGGCGCGTGCGACCTCCCGGGTGCTGAGGCCGCCGATGACCTTGAGCGCCAGCGCCATGCTGGCTTCCGCCGCCAATGCCGGATGGCAGACCTGGAACAGCAGGCGCAGGCGGTCATCATCGACCGGGCCGCCGGACTCCTCCCCGCTGACTACGTGTTCCATCGGGCACGGCCCGCTGTCCGCGAGGGTAGCGGCATGCGCCTCGTCCAGGGGTTGTTCGCGGCCACGGCGCTGGCGGTCGATCCAGGCCCGACGCGCCACGGTCAGCAGCCAGGCGGCCGGCTTGTCCGGCAGCCCGGCATCGGGCCAGCTGCGTAGCGCGCGCAGACAGGCCTCCTGCAGCGCGTCCTCGGCGCCGTCGAGATCGCAGCCGGCGCGCAGCAGGCTGCCGCGCAGGCTGGCGCCTTCGCGGCGCAGGACCTGCTCGAGCAGCCGGCCAAGCATCATGGCCGGCTGCTCCGTGGACGCGGCGGACATGACAACCTGGTCCAGATGCCTAGCCTGGACCTTCCATGCCCAGCGGGCGCACCTCGACCGTGCCCTCGTGCATCGCCGGCATCCTGCGCGCCCAGGCAATGGCTTCGTCCAGGGTGTCGACCTCGATCAGATAGAAGCCGCCCAGCTGCTCGCGGGCCTCGGCAAACGGTCCGTCATGCAGGGTCGCCTTGCCGTTGGCAAAGCGCAGCGAGCTGGCCGTATGGCTGGGCGCCAGCTCGGATCCCCCGCGCAGCACCCCGGCCTCGGTCAGCGCCGTGCCGTACGCCTCATGCGCGGCATAGACCTCGCGCATGCCGGCCTCATCGATGTTCGCCCAGATCTGCTCGTCGCCGTAGATCAGCAGTGCGTATTTCATGGTCCTGCTCCGTAGGGTCGCGGATTGCGACATGGTACCGACGCACGGGGCAGGTGGATTTCGACAGTGCCGGTTCGGCAAGCATGCCGTCAGCCATCGATCCGGGTTCTGCGCCGTTCGTCCCGGATCGCGGCCGCTCGTGGACTGCCCAGCGACGATCGCATCCGGCCCCGGGATGATTCATCCAAGCCTCGCAGCATGCCGCGCGGGGCAGCCACCAAGGAGAGTCGCCATGCGCAAGTCCCTGCTGTTCACTGCTCTGTTCGCCCTGGCCGGTGCGGCCGCTGCCAAGCCGGAGATCCACGATGGGCTTCAGGTCGAGGTCCGCGGGGAAGGGCGTCCGGTGCTCTTCATTCCCGGGCTGAACTCCGCCGCCTCAACCTGGGATGCCACCTGCGATGCCCTGATCGCCGATGGCGTGCAGTGCCACCTGCTGCAGCTGCCCGGCTTTGCCGGCCTGCCGGCGCTGGAGGGCCAGGCGGACAAGCCCTTCCTGAGCGAGGTCCGCACTCGCGTGCTCAGCTACATCGACGCGCAGAAGCTGGAACGGCCTGCCGTGGTGGGGCATAGCCTCGGCGGCGCGCTGGGTCTGATGCTGGCGATCGAGGCGCCTGACAAGGTGGGGAAACTGGTAGTGGTGGACTCACTGCCCTTCTTTCCCGCAGCGACCAATCCGGGGGCGACGGTGGCGGCGGTCAAGCCGATGGCCGACGGCATGCGCGCCGGTATGAAGGCACAGCCAGACGAGTCCTTCTTCCAGCAGGCCAAGGGCGCCGCGGCGATGGGCATGAGCCGCGATGCGGCAAAGGTCGAGCTGATCCAGCAGTGGGGCCAGCAAAGCGCCCGCGAGGCCACCACCCAGGCGATGTACGAGCTGTTCACCACCGATCTCCGCCCCGAGCTTGGAAAGATCAGCGCGGACACCAAGGTGCTCGGCGCCTGGGCCGCCTACCAGTCGATGGGATCGACGGAAGAAAGCACCCGTGGCATCTTCGCCGCCCAATACGCCAGCTTGCCCGGCGTGGAGATCGCCATGGCCCCGACCGCTTATCACTTCATCATGTTCGATGATCCGCAATGGCTGGTCGCCGAAGTGCGCGAGCATTTGGGCGAGTGAGCGACGCGCCCGACAAGGGGCATCCGCACTGGCGCGGCCACCTGCCGCGCCAGCTGCTGCAGGCCCTGGTCTGGGGCGGCTATGGCGGGCTCAACCTGTGGCAGTTCCGCCGCTTTGCCGGCGATGAGTCCGGGCTGACCTTCATCGCCATCGGCCTGACGGTCGGGCTCTGGGCCGGCAGTGAGGCGCTGCGTGGCCTGGTGTTGCGGCAGGGCTGGCTGCAGCGCAGCGGCGGCGCGCTGGCGATCCGCCTGCTGCTCGCGGTGATTCTGGTCGCGGCACTGGTCCAGCTGTTGATCGCAGCCATCCTGCTGGGCGGGATGGCGCTGGGTTGGCTTGTCATGCCGGGCGGCGTGGCCGACTACCGGCTGGGAACCAGCATTGGCTACTGGTTCAACACCGCGGTCATGCTGGGTGCCTGGCTTGCCATCTGGGTCGGCGTCGCCGCCCGCCGCCAGGCGCGCGAAAACGAGCTGGCCCGGCTGCGCGCCGAGTCTGCGCGTCGAGGGCTGGAGCTGGAGGCCCTGCGCGCCCGGCTCAACCCGCACTTCGTGTTCAATGCGCTGAACAACGTGCGCGCGCTGATCAATGAGGATCCGGCACGGGCGCGGGAGATGGTCACCCGGCTGTCCAACACCCTGCGCCACGCCCTGCAGCACAGCCAGCGCGATCTGGTTCGGCTGCAGGAGGAGTGGGCGGTGATGCAGGACTATCTCGCCGTCGAGGCGGTGCACTTCGAGGGGCGTTTGCAGGCCGAGCTGTCGCTCGACCCCGCATGCGCTGGCGTCGAGCTGCCGCCGATGCTGCTCCAAGGGCTGGTGGAGAATGCGATCAAGCATGGCATCGCGATCACCCCGGGCGGCGGCGCACTGCGCGTGGTGGCCGCGCCGCTGGGCAAGGGAGTGAAGCTGGTGGTGGAGAATCCCGGACGCCTTGACGCGCGATCCACTGAGGGCAGTGGTGTCGGCCTTGCCTGGCTCAGGCAGCGCCTGGAAGGGCGCCAGCCGCCAGCACGCTTCGAACTGCAGCAGCTTGCAGCGGATACCGTCC
This sequence comes from uncultured Lysobacter sp., assembly GCA_964350895.1. Lineage (GTDB taxonomy): Bacteria > Pseudomonadota > Gammaproteobacteria > Xanthomonadales > Xanthomonadaceae > Pseudomarimonas. Next base: position 952 of record CAYGMG010000055.1, on the reverse strand, counting down.
GCGCCACCCTGGCACTGCCGGCATGAGCCGCCTGCGCACCCTGATCGTCGATGACAGCCGGCTTGCCCGCAGCGAGCTGCGCACCCTGCTCGGCGCGCATCCCGAAGTGGAGGTGGTCGGCGAGGCGGATGACGTCGACAGCGCCGTGGCCGCCTGTGAGTCGCTGGCGCCGGACCTGCTGCTGCTCGACATCCAGCTGCCGCAGGGCAGCGGATTCGACGTGCTGGCGCGCCTGCTCTCGCCGCCGGCGGTGGTCTTCTGCACCGCCTACGACGCCTATGCAGTGCGTGCCTTCGAGAGCAATGCGCTCGACTACCTGCTCAAGCCGGTCGAGCCGGAGCGGCTCAAGCTGGCCCTGCAGAAGGTCATCGAGTCGCGTCCGGCCGTTCCAGCGCAGGGACATGTGTTGGGCGCCGACGACCCGGTCTTCCTGCGCGATGGCGAGCGCTGCTGGTTCGTCACCGCCGGCGAGATCAGCCACGTCGAGATGGACGGCAACTACGCCACGGTGCACTTCCGCGGCCAGCACGCCCTGCTCACCCGCTCGCTGGCCAGCCTGGAGTCGCGGCTCGATCCGGCGCTGTTTTTTCGCGCCTCGCGCGGCGTGCTGGTCAACCTGCGCCACGTGATCCGGGTCGATCCTTCGGTCGGTGAGGGCTATACCTTGACCCTGAAGAGCGGCGCCGAAGTGGAGGTATCGCGCCGCCAGGCACGCGCCTTTCGCGAGCGTCTGGCGCTATAGCGCGGCGATTGGATTCGGAGTGGAGGGGAGGTGCGCTGTGGGCGCAAGGTGTGCGTTCGCCCTGGCCGGCGAACGGGCCTTTTTCGCATTGCTTGCGGCAGCTTTTCTGCGAAGCAAGACCAGGATCAAGGTCAACAGCGTTTCGATCTGCCCTTCGGGCAGCCCGAGTCACTTTCTCTTGATTCGGCAAGAGAAAGTAACCAAAGAGAA
>CAYGMG010000054.1:0-23270 GCA_964350895.1 uncultured Lysobacter sp. | reverse complement strand
GGCGGTGGCGAATGTATGACTCGGACTCGTCGGTGCTGAGCGGCGTCAGGTGATAGCGCGCGGTGACCCGCTGGGTCAGCTGGCGCAGCTCAGGCTTGCTCAGCAGATCCCGGAGTTCGGGCTGGCCCAGCAGGATGATCTGCAGCAGCTTCTGGGTCGGCGTTTCCAGATTGGTCAGCAGGCGGACCTGCTCCAGCGCCTCGATCGACAGGTTCTGCGCCTCGTCGATGATCAGCACCACCCGCAGCCCCTGGGCGTAGGCGTCCAGCAGATGGACGTTGAGCGCGTCGACCAGACCCTTGAGGCTGCCGCGGCGGCCGGTCAGGTCGATCTTCAGCTCTTCGCAGATGGTCTCCAGCAGTTCGATCGGCGACAGCCTCGGGTTGAGCACCAGGGCCACCCGGGTATCCGGGGGCAGCTGCTCCAGCAGCAGCCGGCAGAGCGTGGTCTTGCCGGTGCCGACTTCGCCGGTCAGTTGGACGAAGCCGCCGCTGCCGCCTTGTCCGATCCCATACAGCAGGTGCGCGAGCGCGTCCCGGTGGCGCTCGCTGAGAAACACGAAGCGCGGGTCGGGCGTGATCGAGAACGGAGCTTCCTTGAGACCGTAGAAATCGAGGTACATGGGCCAAAGACAGTCGCGCCCGCGGGATGCGGGCGAGCAGGGACAGGGTACCGGCGGCGTGCCGCGCGCGGCGTTAGGAAACGGTTAAGGCAGGATCTGGCCTCAGCTCGCCTCGCCGAGCGGCAGGCGAGGCTGCTGCAGCGCGATGCGGCCTTCGCCGGCAGTGATCTTCTTGAACTCGGCGCGGCTTACCGAGACGTAGCGCTCATTGCCGCCGATCTCCACTTGCGGACCGGCTGTGATCGCGCGGCCGTGATCATCCACCCGCACCACCATGGTCGCCTTGCGCCCGCTGTGGCAGATGGTCTTGATTTCGGTCAGCGAGTCGGCCCAGGCCAGCAGATACTGGCTGCCTTCGAACAGCTCGCCGCGGAAATCGGTGCGCAGCCCGTAGGCCAGTACCGGGATTCCCAGGCGATCCACGATCTCGGTGAGCTGCCAGACCTGCTGCTTGGAGAGGAACTGTGCCTCGTCGACCAGCACGCAGTGCAGTTCGCCACGCTCGGTGATGTCCTGAGTGGCCAGGGCCTGCAGGTCATCGCTGCGATTGAACACCCGGCCCTCGGCACGCAGGCCGATCCGCGAGGCCACCACGCCTTCGCCGAATCGGTCATCCAGGCGCGGCGTGAGCAGCAAGGTGCGCATGCCGCGCTCGCTGTAATTGTGCGCGCTCTGCAGCAGGGTCGTGGTCTTGCCGGCGTTCATCGCCGAGTAGTAGTAGTAAAGCTTGGCCAAGCAATCGGGCTTCGGTGACGGGTCGCGGAGGATACCATTCGTGCCGGCCCCGGCCCGCTACACTGCCTCCCCGGCACGCCGCACAAGAACCATGTCCCAGCTCAATTCGCCACAGGCCGAGGCCGTCCACTACACCGCCGGGCCATTGCTGGTCCTGGCCGGTGCCGGCAGCGGCAAGACCAAGGTGATCACCGAGAAGATCGCCCACCTGGTATCTGATCGTGGCCTGTCGCCGGCCAAGATCGCCGCCATCACCTTCACCAACAAGGCGGCGCGCGAGATGCGCGAGCGCATCGGCAAGCGCCTGCGGGCTGATCGGATAGAGGGGCTGAACATCTGCACCTTCCATTCCCTCGGCCTGCGCTTTCTGCAGATCGAGCACGCGGCTGTCGGCCTGCGCCGGGGGTTTTCCATCTTCGATGCCGATGACAGCGCAGGCCTGCTCAAGGAGCTGCTGCCCAAGGGCTCCAAGCCGGATGCCGTGGATGCCCTGAAGGGGCTGATCTCGCGGGCCAAGAACGATGGTCTGTCACCCGAGCAGGCGGCGGAGCGCGCGGCCAGCCCGCGCGAGCGCGAAGCAGCCGATGCCTATGCCGAATACCAGCGCCGGCTGGCTGCCTTCAACGCGGTCGACTTCGATGACCTGATCCGCCTGCCGGTGGCCCTGCTTGAGGCCGACGCCGAGCGCGCGGCGGCTTGGCGCGAGCGTCTGCGCTACCTGCTGGTGGACGAGTACCAGGACACCAATATCACCCAGTATCGACTGCTGACCCTGTTGTCAGGGCCGCGCGGGGCGTTCACCTGCGTGGGCGACGACGACCAGTCGATCTACGCCTGGCGCGGCGCCAACCCGGAGAACCTCGAGCAGCTTGGCCGCGACTACACCAATCTGAAGATCATCGCGCTGGAGCAGAACTACCGCTGCTCGCGACGCATCCTGCGCGCGGCCAACACCCTGATCGCCAACAATCCCCACCTGCACGTCAAGAAGCTCTGGAGCGAGCATGTCGAGGGTGAGCCGATCCGGGTCTGGGAGTGTCGAGATGCCGAGCACGAGGCCGAACGTGTAGCCGCCGAGATCAGTTTCCTGCGCCAGTCGCGGCAGTATGCGCCGAGCGACTTCGCGGTGCTGTTCCGCGGCAACTTCCAGTCGCGGGTGATCGAGAAGGCACTGCAACAGCTAAGCATTCCCTACCATCTCTCCGGCGGTACGGCGTATCTGGATCGCGGCGAGGTCAAGGACCTGCTGGCCTGGCTGCGGGTGCTGGCAAACCCCGACGATGATGCGGCCTTCCTGCGCGCGATTGGCGCACCCAAACGAGATGTTGGGACGGCGACCCTGGCCAAGCTCGCCGAGCTTGCCCGGCATGCCGGGCAGCCGATGTCCCGCGCCGCCGGGCAGATATATCTGCTCAAGCAGCTCCCGGCGCGCGCGGCCAGCGGCCTGTCCGAGTTCGCCGCGCTCGTCGAGCAGCTGCGCGACTACGCCCGCGACCACGAACCCGCCGCGGTCTGCCGCCACGCGCTGGAGCGCAGCGGCCTGCTCGCCGCGCTGCGCGCCCAGTGCAAGGACGAATCGGGTTTCCAGCGCCGACGCAGCAATCTCGATGAGCTCGCCTCCTGGCTCGAAGGCGCCAAGGGCAGCGGACTCGACGGGCTGGCCAACCAGCTGACCCTGCTAGGCCATGCCGATCGCGGCGAGGCCGGCGAGGCGGTTCGGCTGATGAGCCTGCATGCCTCGAAGGGGCTGGAGTTTCGCTGCGTCTTCGTGGTCGGCTGCGATGAGGGCACCCTGCCGCACGAGGCGAGCATGGAAGAAGGGCGACTGGATGAGGAGCGCCGGCTGATGTATGTCGCCATCACTCGGGCCCGCGAGCAGCTGGTGCTCAGCCATTCACGCCAGGCGCGGCGCTGGGGCGAGGTCCTGCGTCTCGAACCGAGCCGCTTTCTTGCCGAGCTTCCGGCCGAGGACCTGCTGCGCGATGGACAGGATCCGGCCCAGCACGCCGAGGTCAAGCAGGAGCGGACAAAGGCCCGGATGGACGCGATTGCCGCGCTGCTCGGCGACTGACGCCGTCCAGTGCAGCGGTGTGTCTGACCTTTCTGGCAAGGCCAGCTGCGACCTCGACGTCGCCTTCGGGAGGTCATAGGCCACGTGTAAACTTGCGCACGGGCTTCAATCGGAATCGATCATGCGTACCTTCAAGCCGGCGTGCCTTGCGCTTGCCCTCGTCCTGCTCAGCGCCTGTGCCGCCCCGGTCCGCGAGGCAGCGCCGGCCGCTGGCATCGCCGTGGTGGCCGAGGGGCCGCTTGCCCACGACAACCTCAATGCAACGCTCTGGATGCAGAGCGCGGCCGAATATCAGGCCGCGGTGCTTGGCGCATTCAATCTCGCCAGCGCCCAGCTCGACCGTGCATTGCTGTCGGCCGACTGGGACGCCCTGCCGCCGGTCGAGCGTGGCGGTCAGCCGCTAGCCGGCCTGAAGCCGGCGGTGATCGTCGACGTTGACGAAACCATGGTCGACAACTCGCCGTTCCAGGCGCGCAATATCCGCGACGCCGAACCCTACTCGCTGCCGCGCTGGGAGGGCTGGGTCAACGAGCGTCGGGCTACCGCGCTGCCGGGTGCCCTGGCCTTTGCCAACCACGCCGCGGCCAACGGGGTCACGGTGTTCTATGTGACCAACCGCGGCCATGCCAACGAGCGCGCCGCCACCGTGGACAACCTGCGTGCGCTGGGCTTTCCGGTGGCTGCCGACGCCAGCAATGTCATGCTTGCCGGCGATCCGCGAGCGGCCGAGCGCGAGAAAGCAACGCGGCGTCAATGGGTTGGCCGCGAGCACCGGGTATTGCTGATGCTCGGCGACAACCTCGGTGATTTCGTTGACGGTGTCTACTCGACACCGCGGGACCGCCAGGCCCTGGTCGACCAGTATCGCGGCTGGTGGGGCGAGCGCTGGATCATGCTGCCCAATCCCGCCTACGGATCCTGGGAGAGCGCTCTGCGTCGCGCCTGTGGTGAGCAGGCCGGGGCCGACTGCCTGCGTCGCGCCCTGCGTCATGACTGAGCTGCCGCCGCGCGAGCGGCTGATCTTTGCCCTCGACGTGCCTGATGCGACCCAGGCACGGCGCTGGGTAGGCCTGCTCGGCGACAGCGTGCAGTTCTACAAGCTGGGCATGGAGTTGCTCACCTCGGGCGAATACTTCCGGGTGCTCGATGAGCTGGCCGGGCAGGGCAAGCGGATCTTCGTCGACCTCAAGTTCCATGACGTGCCCGCAACCGTCGGTCACGCGCTTGCCGGAATCGCCCGCTATCCGGTCAGCCTTTGCACCATCCATGCCCAGCAGTCTGCGATGATCGAGGCCGCGGCCGCGGCCAAGGGCTCGGTGAAACTGCTGGGTGTGACGGTGCTGACCTCGATGGACGAGGATGACCTGGCCGAGCTGGGCATACAGCGTTCGCCGCAGGAACAGGTCCTCGACCGCGCGCGCGCGGCGCTCCGTCATGGCTGCGACGGCGTGGTCGCCTCCGGCCAGGAAGCCGCCGCCCTGCGTGCCGAACTCGGCCCTGCGGCGCTGATCGTCTGTCCCGGAATCCGGCCCGCAGGGCCAGCCGGCGACGACCAGAAGCGCATCGTCGACGTGCCCGGCGCGTTTCGCGCAGGCGCCAGCCATATCGTGGTGGGCCGGCCGATCAGACAGGCCGCTGACCCGCGTCGCGCGGCCGAGCAGATGCAGGGGCAGATCCTAGAAAGCTTCAGTAATTCATAGTCTTGGGAGGTTTTTGTCAGGTATTGCATTCGATATGTGCTGCAAGTATGCTCGGCGCCGATAAAGCGGCGAACGCCGACCATAGCGCCCTGACAATCAAGCTCCTTCTGGCCCTTTGCCAGACCTCGCGGAAAGCCGGCTCGTCCAGCTTTCCGTTTTTTCTTGGCCCGTAGCAGTCCGGCGTCGCGCGGCCGGTCTGCTAAAGTTCACGCCCTTCACACCCTTCGGAGATCGCTATGCGAATCAAGGTTTCCCTCGCCGCCATCGCCCTGCTGGTCGTCGGCCTTGCTGGCTGCGGTGGCAAGGACGCCGGCGACGCCGCCGAAGCTGCCAAGTCAATGGGGCCTGCAGAAACCGTGGTCGAGCAGGCCAAGGCGCTGCGCGACGGGGACATCGTGTCCCTGGTGAAGCTGGCGGTGCCGCCGGCGCAGTACGAGAAGATGAAGGCCGAATGGCCGAAGCGGATCCAGCAGGATCCGGCCACCGAAGAGGACAAGCGCGAATTCGCCGAAGCAATGGCCAAGATGACCGCGGCCGACGCCGAGACTGCGCTCTACGCCGAGCTTGAGCCCCAGCTGGCCAAGGCCGAGGCCGAGATGGGCGCGCAGCTGCCGCTGATGGTGGGTATGGGCCGCGGTTTCGCGGTACAGGCGATCAATGAGTCGGCCAAGCTCAGTGCCGCCCAGAAGCAGCAGGCCAGCGAGTTCGTCGACGCCTTCGCCAAGTGGATCGAGAGCGCCAAGTTCTTTGATCGCGACAAGGCGCGGGAAGCCATTGGCAGCATGGTCGCCACCGCCCGCGAGCTCGGCGTCAAGACGCTTGACGAAGTCGAGGCGATGGACTTCGAAACCGCCATGCAGAAGGCCGGGACTGCCTATCTCGGGGTCCGCGACGTGCTCAAGACCTATGGCCTTGATCTTGACCAGGCGCTGGCTTCGGTGAAAGGCGAGGTGAAGTCGCAGCAGGATGAGCAGGCGGTGGTCCAGGTCAGCTACCAGCTGTTTGGCCAGCCGCTGAGCTTCGAGACCACCATGACCCGTCGCGACGACCGCTGGTACGGCAGCGAGGCGCTGCAGGAGATCGAGAAGTCGCTCTCCGAGCCGGCCCAGCCGGCCGTCGAGGCCGCCCCAGCCGGCAACGGCGGCTGATTCGGCTGGTCGCGCCCGGGCGGCGTCCCGGGCGCTGCCCGGAGCATCCATGAAGAACCTGGCACGCGCCGCCTCGGCCCGCGTCCCGCTGGCGTTGCGCTGGCTGGGCAAGCTTGCCGAGCCCTGGCTGCACATCCGCCTTGAGCCGACCGACCGCGAATCCCTCGGCATCGATCCGGCGCGTCCGATCTGTTACGTCGTCGAACGCTACGGCCTGTCGAATTCGCTGATCCTGGAGCAGGCCTGTCGCGAGGCGGGCCTGCCCTCGCCCCTGGTGGCGATGGTCGGCGGCGACCTGCTGGAAAAGGACCGGGCGATGATCGGCCTGTCCCGACGCCAGGGCTTCCTGTTCCGGCGGCCGCGCTCGCGGACCCACAGCGAAGGGCTGGCCAAGCTGGTCGAGGCGGTCCGCGGCGAGGCTTCGCTCGATGTGCAGGTGGTGCCGGTTTCTATCTTCGTCGGCCGCGCTCCGGATCGCGCGGAAGGCTGGTTCCGCGTGCTGTTCGCCGAGAACTGGACCCTGGTCGGTCGCTTCCGGCGCTTCCTCGCGGTGGTGCTCAACGGCCGCAGCACCCTGGTCCAGTTCTCTGCGCCGATCTCGCTGCGCCAAGCGCTGCAGGATGACCTGGAGTCGGATCGCGCCGTGCGCAAGCTGTCGCGGGTGCTGCGTGCGCACCTGCGGCGCATCCGCGCCGCGGTCATCGGCCCTGACCTATCGCATCGGCGCACCCTGGTCGACGGCGTGCTTGATTCCGAACCGGTGCGCCAGGCAATTGCTGACCACGCGCGTCGCGAGGGCAGCAGTTTCGGTACCGCATACAACAAGGCGCGCGGCTTCGCCATGGAAGTGGCCGCCGACTACTCGCATACGGTGGTCCGCTCGCTGAGCTTTTTGCTGACCTGGTTCTGGAACAAGCTCTACGACGGCGTGACCGTCCATCACCTGGACTCGCTCAAGCAGGTCGCGCCGGGCAACGAAGTCATCTACGTGCCCTGCCACCGCAGCCACATCGACTACCTGCTGCTGTCATACCTGCTCTACCGCAACGGCATCGTGCCGCCGCATATCGCCGCCGGGGTGAACCTCAACCTACCGGTGGTCGGATCGATCCTGCGTCGTGGCGGCGCGTTCTTCCTGCGCCGCAGCTTCAAGTCCAATCCGCTGTACTCGGCAGTGTTCAGCGAGTACGTGGCGACCCTGATCGGCCGCGGGATCTCGATCGAGTACTTCATCGAAGGCGGGCGCTCGCGCACCGGCAGGCTGCTGGCGCCCAAGGCCGGCATGCTGGCCATGACCCTGCGCGCCTTCCTGCGCCAGAGCCGCCGCCCGGTGGTGTTCCAGCCGGTGTACATCGGCTACGAGCGACTGATGGAGGGCAAGAGCTATCTTGCCGAGCTGTCCGGACGGCCGAAGGAGAAGGAGTCCCTGCTTGGCCTGCTGCGCGCCTTCGGCGTGCTGCGCCATCGCTACGGCAAGGTGGTGGTCAACTTCGGCGAGCCGATCTACCTGCAGGAGGTGCTCGACGAGTTGGAGCCTGGCTGGCGTGCTTCGCTCGACCAGCCCGGAAGCAAGCCTGCCTGGCTCAATCCGGCTGTGGACCGGCTGGCCTGGAAGATCCAGACCCACATCAACCGCGCCGCCGACGTCAATCCGATCAATCTGATCGCGCTCGCCATGCTTTCGACACCCAAGCATGCGATGTCGGAAGGCGACCTGCTGGCGCAGATCGAGCTCTATCGAGACATCCTGGTGCACATTCCGTTCTCCGACCGGGTCACCGTGACCCCGATGAGCGCGGCAGAAATCATCGCCCATGGCGAGCAGGTCGCGGTGCTCAAGCGGGTGAGCCATCCGCTGGGCGACGTGCTGGCGCTGCAGGAGGAGCAGGACGTCCTGCTCAGCTACTACCGCAACAATGTGGTCCACCTTTTCTCGGCTGCCTCCTGGGTTGCCTGTTGCTTCCAGAACAACCGCAGGATGAGCCGGGTCGGCGTCGAGCGCCTCGGGCGGCTGCTGTTCCCGTTCATCCAGAGCGAACTGTTCCTGCCCTGGACCGAGGCACAGTTCGGTGAGCGCATCCAGCGGGTGATTGACCGCTTCATCGAGCGTGGCCTGTTCACCTTCGACGAGTCGAGCGGCTTCCTGCAGCGTTGTCAGGGACAGACCGACGAGGTGTTCCAGCTGCGGGTCATCGCCCAGGGTCTGCAGCAGGCCTTCGAGCGCTACTACATCGCGATCTCGATATTGGTCAAGAACGGTCCGCGGACGGTGTCGGCCGGCGAGTTGGAAACCCTCTGTCACCTGACCGCGCAGCGTCTGTCCCTGCTCTATTCGCAGGCTGCGCCGGAGTTCTTCGACCGTGCGCTGTTCCGTGGCTTCATCGGCAAGCTGCGCGAACTGGGCATCGTCTGGACCGCGGAAAGCGGCAAGCTTGACTATGACGAGCGCCTGGACAGCTGGGCCAAGGACGCCAAGATCATCCTCTCCCGCGAGCTGCGTCACTCGATCATGAAGATCACGCCCGAGACGGCCAAGTCGGCAGCGAAGGAAGTCGAGGCCTGATCCACGAGCCGGATTTTGCGCGCCGACGAGCTGGCGAACTTTCGCTCGCGCGCTGCGGTCGCAAGCTCCGGTCGCTTCGCGGATCAGCTCATGCAGTCAAGTGGTGGAGTGAAGTGTTCATGCACGGCGCGGATGTTCCGGCTTTGCTCGAGCGTCAGCTTCTGTTTCGGAGCGCTCCTGCTCGCCTTGGCGAGCGCGTCGATGGCGCTCGAGCGCGACCTGGTTCTGCCCGAGTGCGCGGTGGACCTGTCGAATCTGCGCAGCCAGTTCCCGGACGAGGAGCCTGGACGTTTTTATTTGATCGTGCGCCACCATGGCGACCCGGACACCGATGAATGGCGGGGGCAGGTGGCCAACCCGGTCGATTGGGACGTCGCCTACTACACAGGATTTCGCCCGCCGGCGCCGATCAGCGCTTGGCAGCGCGGTTTTTACAACGCGGGACCGCCAATTGGTAGCAGCGCGGTGCAGTGGCACTGTGATCGGGTCGGGTTCGTGCTCAATACCTACCAGTTCCGACACACCGTTCCACTGCGCGGCGGCGGGCCCAACGTGGTCTATCAGCGTTGGTTCGGGCCCACGCTACCGCGACCCTGGCAGCGCGATGGCGACGCCCTGGCGCTTGAACTGGACCTGGTACTGCCCTTGGTCTATGCGATCGAGCACGATCCTGCCAGCGGTCGCGGCACCGCCCAGGTGTCCTTGTTCTATTACGCCGAGCACGTGCCGAGCGGAAGGACCTTTGCGCATGTGCTGGCGCTGTTCGACAGCCGTGAGCCGGGACAGGGCAACGGTGACGAGTTCCTCAGCCACGACACGTTCTACGATTTCGCGTCCTCACCCGTGGCCGACCTTACCCACTCCGGCCGGCCGCCACGCTACCTGCGAAGGGGCTCGGGCAGTGCAAGTTTTGCCAATCAGCATGGCTGGACCCTGCCACGTCGATACCGTGCAGAGATAGGGCGGGCCGAGCTCGCTCGCATAGTCGAGGACCTCACAGCGCGCGGCGCTCCCGCCACCCAGGCTGAAGAATACGGACTATCCGGATTTGGCCTGCTGGTCGAAGCCTTTCCCGGCGACGACAACGACTTCAATGTCTCGATTGGTGGCAGTTTGTCCGGGCTGCGCGTGGCCCTGCTCAATCCTGATCTGATTCAGGTCGATGGCTTCGAAGCGCCGCAGCCCTGAGCCGGTTCAGGCGTCTAGGTCGGGGATTAGTTTGCTCTGCAAGCGCGCGATGCAGTCCTTGAGCATCAGCTTGCGCTTCTTCAGTCGCTTGAGCTGGAGCTCGTCGATGGTCGGCAGCTCGGCCAGCCTGCCGATGGCGGCGTCGAGGTCACGGTGCTCGACCTTCAATTCGGCAAGGCGGCGGGCGATGACGGAGGGGTCGAGGGGTTCCATGCGCTGATCCGACGGGACGCGTCAAGCATACCCGAGGCTCCGGCCGGCAGGCAGGCAGCGGGTTACAATCGCGGCCCCGAATCGCCGCCCATCACGCAATGTCCGCGCCGCACCGCAAGCACGACTACGAGCTGAACAAGCTGGGCAAGCGCCTGCGCCACCAGGTCGGGCAGGCGATCGCCGACTTCGGGATGATCGAAGAGGGCGACCGGGTGATGGTCTGCGTTTCCGGTGGCAAGGACAGCTACACCCTGCTCGATGTGCTGCTGCAGCTGCAGCGCAAGGCGCCGGTGGCGTTCTCGCTGACCGCGGTCAATCTGGACCAGAAGCAGCCGGGCTTTCCTGCCGAGGTGCTGCCCGATTACCTGCGCTCGGCCGGTGTCGATTTCCAGATCATCGAGCAGGACACCTACTCGGTGGTCAAGCGGGTGGTTCCGGAAGGCAAGACAATGTGTTCGCTGTGTTCGCGCCTGCGCCGTGGAGCGCTGTACGCGCATGCGGCAAAGCACGGTTTCAGCAAGATCGCCCTGGGCCACCACCGGGACGACCTGGTCGCAACCTTCTTCCTCAACCTGTTCTTTCACGCCAAGCTCGCGAGCATGCCGCCCAAGCTGCTCTCGGATGACGGCCAGCACGTAGTGATCCGCCCGCTGGCCTATGTGCGTGAGGAAGACATCGCGCAGTTTGCCCGGGCGCGCGGCTTTCCGATCATTCCGTGCACCCTTTGCGGCTCGCAGGAGACCCTGCAGCGCAGGCAGGTCCGGCAGATGCTCGATGGGTGGGAGAAGGACTCACCCGGACGGATCGAGACCCTGGCCCGGGCGCTCGGTGACGTCCGCCCTGACAAACTTGCCGACAGCGCACTGTTCGATTTTGCCGCGCTGGGCCGGCGTGGCGCTGCGCCGCCCCCCGATGCGCACGCCTGGCTGGGGGCCGAGATCGCCGAGGTCGCGCTGCGCGCCTGATCGCCTAGCGTCTTTTGCCCTGCAACCCTTGACCGTTCCGCGCCGGTTGGCGCGATCCATGGAGTACCGATGTTCTTTCGCAACCTGACCCTGTTCCGCTTTCCCGTCTCGCTGCGCCCGGAGTTCGACGCCATCGACGAATCACTCGAGCAGAACCGACTGAAGCCGGTCGGCCCGCTGGAGCTGTCCTCGCGCGGATTCGTCTCGCCCTTCGGTCGCGACGACGAAGCGCTCAGCCATCGCGTAAACGATGGGCTGTGGCTGAGCCTGGGCGGCGAGGACAAGATCCTCCCGGCCGCTGTGGTCAATGACCTGACCGCGCGTAAGGCGGCCGAGATCGAAGAGGCCGAGGGGCGCAAGCTCGGCGGTCGTGCGCGCAAGCGGCTCAAGGAGGAGATCCTTCACGACCTGCTGCCGCGCGCCTTCGTGCGTCCGGTGCGAACCGGCTGCCACCTCGATCTGCAGCACGGCCTGGTGGCGATCGACACCTCCAGCCGGAAGAGCGCCGAGGGATTGCTCAGCGAATTGCGCGAGGCGATGGGCAGCTTCCCCGCGGTGCCGGTGAATGCCGAGATCGCGCCGCGCAGCGTGCTGACCGGCTGGCTGGCAGGCGAGCCCCTGCCCGACGGGCTGACCTTGGGTGATGAGTGCGAACTGCGTGACCCGGTCGATCGCGGCGCCGTGGTCAAGGCGCAGCGCCAGGAGCTGGGCGCCGAGGAGATCGGCAACCACCTGCAGGCCGGCAAGCAGTGCGCGCGACTGGCCCTGGTGCTGGACGATCACCTCAGTTTCGTCCTCGGCGACGACCTCGTCGTGCGCAAGCTGAAGTTCCTCGACGGCGCCGTCGAGGGCCTTGAGAACACCGAGCGCGACTCGCAGCGGGCCGAGCTCGACGCGCGCTACGCGCTGATGGTCGGCGAACTGCGCCGGCTGTTCGGCGTGCTGGAGACCGCGCTCAAGCTCAGCCGGGTCGACTGAGCAGCTCGCCGCGCTGCCGGCCCGGGGCTGCCGGGCCGCAGTCGCGGCTGCGGACTGGTAGCATCGTCGCGTTCACCGGGAGCCTGCCATGCCGCATTCGCATCACGCCCTGCTGGAGCGCTTCTACAGCGCCTTCCGCGATCTCGATGCCGACACCATGGCGGCCTGCTACAGCGCTGACGCCAGCTTCGAGGACCCGGTATTCTCGCTGCACGGCGCCGCCGAGATTGGCGCGATGTGGCGAATGCTGTGCACCGCGGTCGCCGACAAGGGACGCGCTGACTGGCGGCTCGAGTTCTCCGAGATCGATGCCGATGAGCTGCACGGCACGGCGCATTGGGAGCCGCGTTATCGCTTCAGCGCCACCGGCAGGATGGTGCACAACGTGATCGACGCCGGTTTCGTGTTCCATGACGGGCTGATCCAGCATCACCACGACCGTTTCTCCTTCTGGCGCTGGTCGCGACAGGCGCTGGGCGCGCCGGGCTGGCTGCTTGGCTGGAGTCCGCTGCTGCGCGGCAAGGTGCGCGCGCAGGCAGCACGCAATCTGCAGCGCTTCAGGGCGGGCGGATGAGGGAACGCAGCGCGCCGGCGACCGAATGGCGGCCGCTGGTCCTGGACAATGGTGAGGAGCTCGCGGTGCGCTGGGTGCGGGATGCGCGGGCGCGACGGCTCAAGCTGTCGCTGAACGAGCGCGGTGTGCGCCTGACCCTGCCGCTGCGCGCCAGTGAGCGCAGCGCGCTGGAGTTTCTCGCCGCGCAAACCAGCTGGCTGCAGCGACAGCGCCAGACGCTCGGTATTACCACCGCGGCGCAGCGGCTGCGGCCGGATTCCCTGCAGCGTCTATCGCTGTGGGGCGAGCAGCTGCCGCTGCGCTGGGAGCCCGCGTCGCGCTGCGACCTGCTGCGCGACGAGCAGGGACTGCGCTTCCTCTATACCCAGCGTTCCACCCAGGCGCAGTGGGCGTCAGCGCTGCGTGGGTTTCTGGAAGCCGAGGGACGCCGCCGGTTGGGCGGGCTGCTGCCGGGCCTGCTGCCCGGACTGCCCCGAGCGCCGCAGTGCTTTCGACTGCGGCCGATGTCCTCGTTGTGGGGTTCTCTGGCGCCGGGTGGCGCGGTGTCGCTGGATCTCGCCCTGATCCTGGCCAGTCCGGAATGCTTCGACTATGTTCTGGTCCACGAGCTGTGTCATCTGATCGTGCCCAACCACTCGCCGGCGTTCTGGCGCGAAGTGGCGCAGCGCTATCCTGGTTGGCGCCCGGTGCGCGGGCGGCTGCGCGACGATGGGCTGGCGCTAAAGGCGAAACTTAACCAGCTATTGCAGCGCTGAGCTGCGGCTCAGCCGGCGACGAATTCTTTGATCGCGGCGGCGACCGGCCGCGGATCATCCATGTGCAGATGATGCTGCCCCGGCAGCACCCGCAGCTGCCCGTTGCCCAGTCGCGCCAGTCTTGCCTGGCGGGCTTCAGCGGTGAAGTAGGGAGGCGGATGATCGGCGGCGATCAAGAGGGTCGGACACTCGACTGCTTCGATCCACTGCCCGATCACCGCTTCCGGCAGCCGCCAGGGGGTGGTCACCGTCAGCCGCGGGTCGCTGCGCCAGATCCAGCCATCGCCGGCGCGGCGCAGGCCACGTTCGATCAGGGCCTCGGCGCTGGCCGGCTGCATCCGGTTGGCAGCCAGCCGCGCGCTGACCGCCTGGGCCGGCGACGCGAACTGGCGCAGGCGCTTGTCTGCGATACCGCGCCGCTCGCCAAGACCCTGACGCAAGGCGCGCACCGCGCCATCGGGATCGCCGGCCAGCGGGCCCAGTGCTTCGATCAGGGTCAATCGAGGAACGTCCTCGGGACGGGCAGCGGCGTAGGCGGTAGCTACCGCGCCGCCCAGCGAATGGCCGATCAGCAGTTCGACCGGGCGCTCGTCGAGCGCTGCGCCGACGTCATCAAGGTAATCGATGAAGTGGTACCAGCTGCCTTCGGGCAGATGCTGGGACTCGCCATGGCCAGCAAAGTCCAGGGCGAGGATTTCCCACTCCGGCAGCAAGGCTGCCAGCCCGGCAAAGCTCATCGCGTTGTCCAGCCAGCCGTGCAGGGCGAGCGCGCGACGTGGAGCGCCGGCGTTGAACAGCAGGCCGGCCAGCTCGACGCGCCCGCTGCCGCGCCAGGAAGTGCTCAACGCTGCGGGCCCTCGTAGGCCTCGAAGCGCCGGCGACAGGCGGCTGGATCGCTGACCGGCTGGGCCGGATCGCTGCCGCTCCAGCCTTGCAGATGGCGGCACGCCAGGGTGGCCAGCACGGCTGCATGATCGGCGCTCGCATTCAGCGCCGGGATGTAGCGCAGCGAGCTTCCTCCCGCTTCGTGGAAGGCCTCGGCATTCTCCATGGCGATCTCTTCCAGCGTCTCAAGGCAGTCGACCGCGAATCCGGGGCAGACGACGTCCAGGGTCTTGACCCCGTCGGCGGCCAGCTTCTCGACCGTGTGGTCGGTATACGGCTGCAGCCAAGGCTCGCGCCCGACCCGCGACTGGAAGCTCAGCTGCCACTCGTGGTCGGCCAGCTGCAGGGCGGCCGCGATCATCCGCGCCGAGGCATGGCATTGGCAGTGATAGGGATCGCCCGCGCGCAGGTAGCGCTGGGGCACGCCGTGAAAGGACATCAGCAGGCGGTCGCCACGGCCGTGTTGCTCCCAGAAGCGTCGAATGCTCGCAGCGATCGCCTCGACCCACTGCGGCTCGGCGAAGTAGTCATTGATCTGCCGCAGCTCGGGCGGCCAGCGCCAGTCGGCCAGCGCGCGCCCGACTTCGTCGAATACCGTCGCCGTGGTGGTGGCTGAGAACTGCGGATAGAGCGGCAGGACCAGCACCCGCCGAAGCCCTTCGCGGATCCAGTCGTCGACGACGCTGCGGATCGACGGCTGCCCGTAGCGCATGGCCAGCCGCACCTCGACCTGCGCCCCCGATGCGGCGAGCGATTCCTGCAGCGCTGCGGCCAGGTCCTCGCTGTGCGAACGCAGCGGCGATCCGCGCTCGGTCCAGACCTTGGCATAGGCACGCGCCGAGCGGCGCGAGCGGAACGGCAGGATGACCCCGTAGAGCAAGGGCAGCCAGATCGCCCGCGGCACCTCGATGACTCGCGGATCGCCCAGGAACTCCGCCAGGTAGCGGCGCACCGCGCCGGGCTCGGCAGCATCAGGGGTGCCAAGGTTGACCAGCAGGATGCCGGTGCGCTCGGTTTGCTGGTGATTGAACTGGTCCAGTCCCTGGAATCGCATCGGCTCTCCTTGGCGTTTTTCCTGATGCCGGGCGGCTTTGCACGGCGCAGGCTCGCTGCTATTCTCCGCTACAGCGCCTAAAAGGCGCAGTGACGATCACCAAATACTATTCGAAGGACGACACGATGCGTCCCCTGTGGCTGCCCCGGCTCGCGCTGGCGGCACTGGCATTGCTACCGCTGAGCGCGCTCGCCCAGCCGGTCGCCTACGGCGCCGGCTTCCGCGACCTGTACCGGGTGGACCTGTCCACCGGGCAGCACAGCCGTGTCGGCGCCATCGGCTTCAACGATGTCGAGGGCATGGCTTTTGCCGGGCTGGGTGAGCTGTATGCCGCAGTGGACGGGACCCAGGGCAGCGGCGGGACCGCCAGCGACTTCCTGATCCGCATCGACCTGCTCAGCGGCGCCGGCACCCTGATCGGACCGCTCAGCGGCCTGGCAGGGCAAGGCCCTGGCGGGCAAATGGACTATGGACTGGCCGCGACCTGCGACGGCCGGCTCTGGCTGTCCAGCGAGAACACCCAGGAGATCTGGGAAGTCAGCAGGCTGAACGGTGGCGTTTCGCGGCTTGGCAACACCGGTGCGTCGCTGTCCGGGCTTGCCGGGCGCGGAGAGTCCCTGTACGGGGTGAGCGTCGGCGCGGACGCCGCGCTGTACCGGGTGGATACCCGCAGCGGCCAGACCACGCGCATCGGTCCGCTGGGCATCGGTGGGCCGATCGAGAACGTCGGCCTGGATTTCGACGGCAGCGGCGTGCTTTGGGCGACACTCGACCCGCTGAACTCGACCTTGCCCTCGCGCGTCGTGCGCATCGATATCGCGACCGGCGCTGCCACCTTGGTTTCCAACATCGCGCTTGATGTCGGCATCGAGGGCATGGCGATCACCGGAACGCCTGCCTGCCAGCCCGGCAGCCTGTCCGGCGGTCCGCAGCAGATCCCCGGGCCGGGCACCGCGATGCTCGCCCTGCTCGCCGCGCTGACCCTGCTTCTAGGCGCCCGCGGCCTGACCCGCCGCGACTGATTGCCTTAACCCCGGTTCACCGCGGCTGCGCGACACTGCGCGGAGCCTTGTCGCCCTTCGTTTCGAACCCAACTCAAGGATCGCCATGAGACTGATCGCCGTCCTAATGCTTGCCCTGCTTCCCGTTGCGCTCAGCCACGCGGGCAAGAAGGAAGATGATCGCGCTGCCGACGCGATCACCGTGCTCGACGAGATCATGCGCGCCCCGGATCAGGCCATCCCCGAGCGATTGCTGCGCGACGCGCACGCCATCGCGGTCATCCCCAATGTGGTCAAGGCCGGCTTTGTCGTCGGCGGCCGCGCCGGCAAGGGAATGATCGCGCTCAAGTCGGCGGACGGCACCTGGAGCCACCCCAGCTACCTCAAGCTGACTGGCGCCAGCGTGGGCTTCCAGGCCGGCGTGCAGGCCACCGACGTGGTCCTGGTGTTCTCCTCGCGTCGCGGCGTCGACTCGATCGTCAATGGCAAGTTCACCCTCGGCGCCGATGCCTCGGTGGCCGCCGGCCCGGTCGGGCGTACCGCGCAGGCCTCGACCGATGGCCAGCTCAAGGCGGAGATTTTCTCCTACTCGCGGGCGCGCGGACTGTTTGCCGGGGTCGCCCTTGATGGCGCGGTCATCGCCATCGACCATCGCGCCAACCAGGCGGCCTACGGGCGCAACACCACGCCGCGCGCAATCTTCGAGGGGCGGGTGGACGAGGTTCCCGCACAGGTGGTCGATTTCCGTGATCGACTCGAGGAATACAGCGCACGCTGACTTTCGCCACTTTCCGGTCATCGACAGCCGGGTATGATGGCCGACTCACGATCAGGATCCTGCCGCTATGGGTACTTTCAGCATCTGGCATTGGCTTGTTGTCCTCGCAGTAGTTGTCCTGCTGTTCGGCACCAAGAAGCTGCGCAACGCCGGCGGCGATCTTGGCGCCGCGATCCGCAGCTTCAAGAAAGGCTTGAACGACGGGCAGGACGAGTCCTCCGCCAAGCTCGAGCAGTCGGCCAAGGACGAGGCGCCCAGCGCCGAACAGCAGAAGAGCTCCAGCAAGTAGTCCGGGAGCCGCGCGGTGTTCGACATCGGCTTCTTCGAGCTGCTCCTGGTCGGCACCGTGGCACTGCTGGTCCTGGGGCCGGAACGCCTGCCCAAGGCGGCCAGGACGGTTGGCCTCTGGATGCGCAAGGCGCGCGCTGCCTGGTACTCGATGCGCTCCGAGCTGGAGCGCGAGTTTGCCGACGATGAGCTCAAGCGCTCCCTGGCCGCGACCCGAGCCGAACTCGACGAGGCGCGCCGCGCGCTAAGCGATTCCGGCAAGGAACTGCTGGCTGCCGGTGCCGAGACCGGTGAGCAGCTGCGCGAGGCCGGTGCCGAGCTCAGCCGCAGCGGTGACGAGATGCGCAGGCTGACCAGCGAGCAGCAGCTTCCCGCCGCTGAAAGCAGCGACGGCGCTGACAAGGCCGACCGGAGCAAGGCATGAGCGAGGACGCCAAGCGCGAAGACAGCTTCATCAGCCATCTGGTCGAGCTGCGCTCGCGCCTGCTGCGCGCGGTGGTCGCGATCATGGTGGTCTTCCTGGCTCTGCTGCCGTTCGCCCAGTGGCTGTACCGGCAAATTGCCGAACCGCTGCTTGCCGTGTTGCCCGAGGGCGGCCAGCTGATCGCTATCGATGTTGCCAGTCCGTTCTTCGCTCCGCTCAAGCTGACCTTCGTCGTAGCTCTGATGGCGGCCATGCCGGTGGTGCTCTACCAGCTGTGGGCCTTCGTCGCGCCGGGGCTGTACCAGCACGAACAGCGCTTGGCCCGGCCGCTGCTCTATTCGGCCTCCTTGCTGTTCTACTCTGGCTGCGCCTTCGCCTGGTTCTTTGTCCTGCCGACGGTGTTCGCCTTCCTCTCGGCGATGACCCCGGAAGGCGTGGCGATGATGACCGACATCAATCGCTACCTCGACTTCGTCCTGGTGATCTTCCTCGCCTTCGGCTTCTGCTTCGAGGTGCCGGTTGCCGTGGTCATCCTGCGCAGCCTTGGCTGGGTGGACGACGCTCAGCTGCGCGAGGCGCGCCCCTACGTCATCGTTGGCACCTTCGTGCTGGCCGCGGTGTTGACGCCGCCGGACGTGGTTTCCCAGCTGCTGCTGGCGATTCCGATGTGTCTGCTCTACGAGTGCGGGCTGATCGCCTCGCGCTGGCTGGTTCAGCGGCCTCGGGCGACCGCCTCGTCCTGATCGAGGGTATCGCTGCCGGCAACCGGCCGCGATTCGATGCTCAGCACATTCAGCGGCGTGCCAGCCTGGCGCAGCACGCTGCGGTGGATGCGCGCCTGCTGCGCTTCGCCCTCGCTGCTGCGCAGGATTACCGCAAGCTGGCGTTCGCTGGCGCCGCCGCTGTGGAAGTCTCCGCGCTCCCGGCAGATCCACTCCGGCAGGTCGGGAAGGGCAACCTCGTGCCCGTCGAAGACGATGGTGCAGTCCGCGCAGCGCCGCCACAGTCGATTGGCGAGTACGATGTCGCCGGCCTCGTCATAGGCGCAGGCCGGCCAGTGCAGGGCGTCGATGAAGCTTCGCTGCAGCCCGGCCAGCTCAAGCAGGGCCTCACGCTCGCGCGCGTCGCGGCTGACGTCGAGCAGCATGCCGTCGAGACTGCGACCATCGCGACTGCCGTCGGCGATCCAGCGCAGCAGGCGCGCCGAATCGCCGCATTCCAGCGTAGCCGTCTGCACGTCCAGCGGCTCGCCATCCAGCGCGCGCAGCAGGGCCTCGATCAGTCGCGGGCGATCGGTCACCGCAAGCCGCGGGGTCAGCACCGACTTCCACTGCATCGCCGCGGGCTCGATCAGGTCCAGCCAGTGCAGCGCCTGATCCGACAGCCACAGGCCGCTGTCGAGCGCGAAGCGCCAGCGTGCCGGGCCAGCGGATGCCGCGGGCGCTGCCGCCGGCTCAGTCTGCATGCACGGCGCAGGCTTGCGATTCGGCAACGCCATCAGTCGCCCGGGCGCGCTCAATCATTGTCATGGATCAGACCATTGCGCAGCGCATAGCGGACCAGTCCGGCGATGTCGCGTATGCCGAGCCGCTCCATGATCTGCGCCCGGTGCGACTCCACCGTCTTGGGCGAGAGCCCGAGCTCGAAGGCGATCTCCTTGGTTGCCCTGCCGCGGGCGATCAGGCGCAGCACTTCACGCTGGCGCGGAGACAGCGAGGGCGGCGTTTCGTCGAGTCGGTGACTGACGCTGGCCAGGGTTTCCGACACCTTCGGGCTGAGGTAGCGCTCGCCGCGCCCGAGCGCGGCCAGGGCGCGGCCCAGCTCTGAGGCAGCGGCATCCTTGAGCAGGTAGCCATCGGCGCCGCAGCGCATGGCCCTGAGCACGTAATCGTCGGCGCTGTGCATCGACAGGATCAGCACCTTGGGCGGCGAGTCCATGCGCTTGATGCGTTCGAGCGCATCGATGCCGCCAAGCAGGGGCATCTGGATGTCGACGATGGCCAGGTCCGGGTGCTTGGACTCAATCGCGGCCAGCAGCGCTTCGCCGTCGCCGGCCTCGGCAACCACCTCGTAGCCGGACACCTGTTCAACCAGGGCCCTGAGGCCTGATCGGACCAGCTCATGGTCGTCGGCCAGGACGACCCGTACTGGAGCGCTTTCCACGTTTACCCTCCCGATTCCAGAACGCAAGCTTAACGTGCTGCGGGCTCGGATGGCGGAGTCCAGGGCAGGTTGGCCCACACCCGCGTGCCCAGACCACGGCGCGACTGCAGCAGAATCGCCCCGCCGAGAGTTTCGGCGCGCTCGCGCATGCCGCGCAGGCCGAGCCGCTCGGCATCGATGTGCTGGGTGTCGAAGCCGGCACCGTCATCGACCACCGACAGGGTCAGGCCCTGTGCATCGGCATGCAGCTCGACGCGCAAGGTCAGCGCGCCGGCGTGGCGCAGCACATTGGTCAGACATTCCTGGATGATCCGGTAGGCGGCGACCGAGACCCGGTTGGCCGGGATGTCGCGACTGCCTTCGATCTCGATGTCGTAGTGGATGCCGGTGTTGGCGAACAGCCGCTGCAGCAGCGACCGCAGCGCGCTCGGCAATCCGAAGTCATCAAGCTGTGGTGGACGCAGCTGCATTGACAAGGTCCGGGTCTGCTCCAGCACATCGTCGAGGATCTCGGCCAGGGCGCGGGCCTGTGGATCCTCCTCGGGAATGGCGTGCTGCTGCAGCAGCAGGCGCAGACGCAGGGTCAGCGCGCTGAGCGACTGGCCGATCTGGTCATGCAGTTCCCGCGATAGGCGGGCGCGCTCGCGCTCCTGGGCCTCGATCGCGCGCAGCGAGGACTCGGCCAACGCCCGGCGGGTCGCCGCGGCCAGGTGCACGTCCTTCTCGGCCACCGCAGGTCGCAGCACCAGCTGCGCGCCGCCGCCGCCGGGCAGGGCGACCAGTTCGCCATCGCGGGCGACCCAGGTTTCATCCCAGCGCCGCAACCGCAGCCGGTCGAGCGCGATCCAGCCGTCCCGGCGCGCCGCGCTGCCGAGCGCATTGCGCAGGCGCGATGCCGAGCGCGCGTCGAACAATCCGTCGACGTCGAGCTCGCTGTCCTCGGCGTCCGCCGGCACGCCAAGCTGCGCACGCGCGGCCGGACTTGCATAACAGACGGTTTCGCCCTCAAGCAGCAAGGTGGCGTCGGGTAGGCGATCGAGCAGCTGGCGGAAGTTCGGGTCGGCGGACAGTGTCGGCGCGCTTCGGTCGGGGAGTGCGGAAGGGTCTGACGGGGGCTGGATCGGACTGGACATCCCGGCATCGTCGCCGAGCCTCGGCCCGCAATGCAATCGCAGCGCCGCCAATGCAAACGGGCGCCCGAAGGCGCCCGCTGCAAGTTCGATCCGCTGCCGGCGATCAGTAGCGGTAATGGTCCGACTTGAACGGACCGTCGACCGGCACGCCCAGATAGGCGGCCTGGGCGTCGGTGAGCTTGGTCAGCTTCACGCCGATCTTTTCGAGGTGCAGGCGAGCCACTTCCTCGTCGAGCTTCTTCGGCAGCACGTAGACCTTCTTGTCGTAGAACTCGCGATTGGCCCACAGGTCCATCTGCGCCAGGGTCTGGTTGGAGAAGCTGTTCGACATCACGAAGCTCGGGTGGCCGGTGGCGCAGCCGAGGTTGACCAGCCGGCCTTCCGCCAGCAGGAAGATCTCGCGGCCGTTCTCGAAGCTGAACTTGTCGACCTGCGGCTTGATGTTGGTACGGGTCACGCCCGGGGCCTTGAACAGCTTCTCGACCTGAATCTCGTTGTCGAAGTGGCCGATGTTGCAGACGATCGCCTGATCCTTCATCTGCTGCATGTGCTCAAGCGTCAGCACGTCCTTGTTGCCGGTGGTGGTGACATAGATGTCACCGCGGCCCAGCGTGTTCTCGACCGTGTTCACCTCGAAGCCTTCCATCGCCGCCTGCAGGGCATTGATCGGATCGATCTCGGTGACCACAACGCGGCAGCCGTAAGCGCGCAGCGAATGCGCCGAGCCCTTGCCGACGTCGCCATAGCCGCAAACAACCGCGACCTTGCCGGCCAGCATCACGTCCATCGCGCGCTTCAGACCGTCGGCCAGCGACTCGCGGCAGCCATACAGGTTGTCGAACTTGCTCTTGGTGACCGAGTCGTTGACGTTGATCGCCGGGACCAGCAGCTTGCCGTTCTGGGCCAGCTGATACAGGCGAAGCACGCCGGTGGTGGTCTCCTCGGAGACGCCGCGCCAGTCCTTGACCACCTTGCCCCAGAAGCCCGGGCGTTCCTTGGCCACGCGCTTGAGCAGGTTCTTGATGATCTGCTCTTCCTCGGACTCGCTCGGCGTGTTGACCCAGTCCGACCCGTGCTCAAGCTCGTAGCCCTTGTGGATCAGAAGGGTGACGTCGCCGCCATCGTCGATCACCAGCTGCGGGCCCTTTTCGCCCGGAAAGCTCAGCGCATCGAGGGTGCAGTCCCAATACTCTTCCAGCGTCTCGCCCTTCCAGGCGAATACCGGGGTGCCGGAGGCGGCGATCGCCGCCGCGGCGTGATCCTGGGTGCTGAAGATGTTGCACGAGGCCCAGCGCACGTCGGCGCCGAGATCCTTCATGGTCTCGATCAGCACCGCGGTCTGGATGGTCATGTGCAGCGAACCGGTGACTCGCACGCCCTTGAGCGGCAGGTCCGGCGCGTATTTCTTGCGGATCGACATCAGGCCAGGCATCTCGTGCTCGGCGATCTCGATTTCCTTGCGACCATAGTCGGCCAGCGACAGGTCAGCGACCTTGTAGTCCTTGTTCGGAAGGTCCTTGACGACAGCATTCATCGGAAAGCTCCAGGTTGATCGGTGGCGGCATTGGCCGCAGCACCGTGCGAAGAATCTCGCAATCAACGGGCGCCGTTTCACGGTGTACCTTCGCCGAGCCTGGTCCCGGAGCATCCGGGTTTGCAGCGCCCCTCGGCGGGGTGGGTAGACCAGGCATGGCTGACAGCCGACGCCTGGGCCGCACATTCTACCTGCTCGTTGTGATGGCGGCGCGCAGCCTTGCGCGCCCGTTCAGACACTCAAGCCGCGACGGGCGGCGCCGCTCCAAGGCAAGGCGGAGCGCAGCGTCTCGCAGCAGCGATCTATCCCGCACTCCCGCTGCAACGCGCCGCATCAGCAGGGCGGCCGAAGGATTGCTGCGACCAGACCAGGTTCAGCGTCTGCCGGCCGTCGACCGAACGCAAGCGCTGATGAAAGCAAGAGTCGACTCGTAATGAGCGGGCCGCAACGGCGGCCTCCGGCGTTAGGTTGCCCCGCGCTGGAATTCTGTGGGAGCGG
>CAYGMG010000053.1:0-23989 GCA_964350895.1 uncultured Lysobacter sp. | reverse complement strand
TGGCTATGTAGCTCAGCCGGTTAGAGCACAGCACTCATAATGCTGGGGTCGGTGGTTCGAGTCCACCCATAGCCACCACAACTAAGCCCGCGATTTCGCGGGCTTTTTTGTGCGAAAGCCCTGCGCAACGGGTATCTGTGTTCCGACCCTGGGGCGCCTCTGCGACACGTCTGTGCCAGGCCGAGCGATGCTGATACAAGCACGCATCCAGCACGCACCGCCAAACTCGCCTTGCTGCCGTCGTCAGAGCGCCATGTTCGCGGCGGCCACGATCTCTGGGCGCGTGTGTCGGGGGGGGTGTCTGTGATGCGCGCCCGAGCCGGGTGCGGTGTGGCCATGGCCACACCGCAAACGCGTGCATCCCTCCAGAGAGCCCTCGCGTTGGCTACGCCCGCGCCGCCGCCAGCGCGGCATTGAAGGTCGCGCTGGGCCGCATCACCGATTTGATCATTTCCGGGTCGGCGATATAGCTGCCTCCGATGCCGGTGGGCTTGCCCTGGACCTTGGTCATCTCATCCAGGATTTGCCCCTCGTTCTCGGTCAGCGCCTTCGCCAACGGAGCGAAGTGCGCCTGCAGGTCGGGGTCATCGGTTTGCGCGGCGAGTTCCTGCGCCCAGTACTGGGCGAGGAAGAACTGGCTGCCGCGATTGTCCAGCTCGCCGGTGTTGCGCGAAGGCGACTTGTCGAGATCGAGCAGCTTGCCGGTGGCCGCATCCAGCGTCTTGCCCAACAGCTTGGCGCGCTCGTTGCTGGTCTTGAAGCCGAGGTCTTCTAGCGAGACCGCCAGTGCAAGGAACTCGCCCAGTGAGTCCCAGCGCAGGTGGTTCTCCTCCACAAGCTGCTGCACGTGTTTCGGCGCAGAGCCGCCGGCGCCGGTTTCATACATCCCGCCGCCGGCCATCAGCGGCACGATCGAGAGCATCTTGGCGCTGGTGCCCAGCTCCATGATCGGGAACAGGTCGGTCAGGTAGTCGCGCAGGATGTTGCCGGTCACCGAAATGGTGTCGAGGCCGCGTACCACGCGCTCCAGCGTGTAACGCATGGCGCGCACTTGCGACATGATCTGGATGTCGAGGCCGCTGGTGTCGTGATCCTTGAGATAGGTCTTCACCTTCTTGATCAGCTCGTTCTCGTGCGGGCGGTAGGGGTCGAGCCAGAACAGCGCCGGCATGCCGGAGTTGCGTGCCCGGGTCACCGCCAGCTTCACCCAGTCGCGGATCGGTGCGTCCTTGACCTGGCACATGCGCCAGATATCGCCCTGCTCGACATGCTGGACGAGCAGCACCTCGCCGGTGGCGATGTCGACAATGCGCGCTTCGCCGGCTTCGGGCACCTCGAAGGTCTTGTCATGCGAGCCGTATTCCTCGGCCTGCTGCGCCATCAGGCCAACATTGGGTACGGTGCCCATGGTCACGGGGTCGAAGGCACCGTTGGTCTTGCAGAAGTTGATCAGCTCTTGATAGATGCGGGCGAAGGTGCTCTCCGGGATCACCGCCTTGGTGTCCTTCGGCCGCCCATCTGCGCCGTACATCTTGCCGCCGATGCGGATCATCGCCGGCATCGAGGCATCGACGATCACGTCGTTGGGCGCATGCAGGTTGGTGATTCCCTTGGACGAATCGACCATCGCCAGCTCGGGGCGATGCTCATGACAGGCATGCAAATCCTTGACGATTTCCTCGCGCTTGGAGCTCGGCAGGCTGGCGATCTTGTCGTACAGGTTGACCATGCCGTTGTTGACGTTGACGCCCAACTCGTCGAACAGGGCTCCGTGCTTCTCGAAGGCCTCCTTGTAGAAGATCTTCACCGCGTGGCCGAAGACGATCGGGTGCGAGACCTTCATCATCGTTGCCTTCACATGCAGCGAGAACATCACGCCGGTCTTGCGCGCGTCTTCCATCTCGCGCTCGTAGAACTCGCACAGCGCCTTCTTGCTCATGAACATGCTGTCGATGATCTCGCCGTCCTGCAGCGCGACCTTCGGTTTCAGCACGATGCTCTGGCCACCCTTGGTGAGTAGCTCCATGCGCACGTCGCGCGCCTTGTCCAGGGTCATCGACTTCTCTCCATGATAGAAGTCGCCATGCTTCATGGTCGCCACGTGCGTTTGTGATGCCTGGCTCCATTCGCCCATGCTGTGGGGATGCTTGCGGGCGTAGTTCTTCACTGCCAGCGGCGCACGGCGGTCGGAGTTGCCCTCGCGCAGCACCGGATTGACCGCGCTGCCGAGGCACTTGCCGTAGCGCGCGCGAATCGCCTTCTCCTCCTCGGTCTTCGGGTCCTCGGGGAAGTCGGGAATCAGATATCCGCGTGCCTGAAGTTCCTTGATTGCGCTGGTCAGCTGGTGCACCGAGGCGCTGATATTGGGCAGCTTGATGATGTTGGTGTCGGGCAGCAGGGTGAGTTTACCGAGTTCGGTCAGCGTGTCCGGCACGCGTTGTTCATCGCTCAGTCGATCGGGGAACTGCGCCAGGATGCGCGCAGACAAGGAGATATCGGCGGTCTTGATCGCGATGCCCGCGGCCCGTGTGAAGGTGCGGACGATGGGCAAGAATGCGGCAGTTGCCAGCAAAGGAGCTTCATCGGTCAGGGTATAGATGATGGCGGGGGCATTGGTCGACACTGATCGTCTCCTGGCAAGTGCAAGCCGCCATTGTCCCTGCTTCTGGGCAGCGATAGATAGCTTGAGGTCAAACCCGGCGACGAGCACGTGCCACGGGAGCACCAGTGGGGCGATCATCCTCGGCAGGATCAGGGGCCGAACGGCTGGCTTGCTCAGTATGCTTCGCGCCAATCCGGCACCCAACGGGACGGCTGTCGCCAGCACACCATCGCAGCGCGCCTTCAGGTCGCAGAGATCCAGGGCGGGCACCAAGGTTTTATGAGGCGCTTACTTCAAAGGCTCTGAAGGCTTTGACGGTCTGCACCGGTAAACCGGATCCAGCGTCGGGCGCCCTGGCCCGACAGGGTCACGGCAGCGGCGCTGAGCGAGCGCATACCGAGCTTGCCTTGTGGGCATGAACGGTCCGTTGCAGGGCGCTCAGTCTGCTGTTTGGGCAGCGGAATGGGCCCACGGGCAGCCCAGGCTACGAAAACACGGAGCCCGCGTCACGCGGGCCCTGTCCAACCACTCGCGTTCGATTGTCGGCTCCCCGCGGGCCTGAGGTCAGCGGATCAGATCGCCTTGATCAGCGCGTCGGCGAACTCCGAACACTTCACTTCGGTGGCGCCGTCCATCAGGCGGGCGAAGTCGTAGGTGACGGTCTTGGCGCCGATCGCCGTGTCCATCGCCGCGATGATCGCGTCGGCGGCCTCGGTCCAGCCCATGTAGCGCAGCATCATCTCGCCGGAGAGGATCACCGAGCCGGGGTTGACCTTGTCCTGGTCGGCATACTTCGGCGCGGTGCCGTGGGTGGCTTCGAACACGGCGTGACCGGTGGCGTAGTTGATGTTGCCGCCGGGCGCGATGCCGATGCCGCCGACCTGGGCGGCCAGGGCATCGCTGAGGTAGTCGCCGTTGAGGTTGAGGGTGGCGATCACGTCGAACTCGGCCGGACGGGTCAGCACCTGCTGCAGGGTAATGTCGGCAATCGCGTCCTTGATGATGATCCTGCCGGCGGCAACCGCCGCGGACTGCTCATCGTTGGCCGCCTTCTCGCCCTTGGCGGCCTTGGTCCGCTCCCACTGGTCCCAGGTGTAGACCTTGTCGGCGTAGTCGCGCTCGGCCAGTGCATAGCCCCAGTTGCGGAAGGCGCCCTCGGTGAACTTCATGATGTTGCCCTTGTGCACCAGGGTCACCGACTTGCGGCCGTTGGCGATGGCGTACTCGATGGCGGCGCCGATCAGGCGCTCTGAGCCCTCGCGTGAAACCGGCTTGATGCCGATGCCCGAGGTGTCCGGGAAGCGGATCTTGCCGAACTCGCGCGGGAAATGCTCCTTGAGCAGGGCCAGGAATTTCTTGTTGTTCTCCGCGCCGTTCTCGAACTCGATGCCGGCATAGATGTCCTCGCAGTTCTCGCGGAAGATCACCATGTCGACCGCGCCCGGGGTCTTGACCGGGCTCGGCACGCCCTTGAACCAGCGCACCGGGCGCAGGCAGACGTACAGGTCCAGCATCTGGCGAAGCGCGACGTTAAGAGAGCGGATGCCGCCGCCGATCGGCGTGGTCAGCGGGCCCTTGATCGACACCAGATAGTCGCGACAGGCCTGCACGGTGGCTTCCGGCAGCCAGGTGCCGAACTGGTTGTTGGCCTTTTCGCCGGCGTAGATCTCGAGCCAGTGGATCTTGCGCTCGCCGCCGTAGGCTTTCTCCACCGCGGCGTCGAGGACGCGCACCGAGGCACGCCAGATGTCGCGGCCGGTGCCGTCACCCTCGATGAAGGGGATGATCGGGTTGTTCGGCACCTTCAGGTTGCCGTTGTCGATAGTGATCTTGGCGCCGCCGGCCGGCGGGGCGAGGACAGGCTCAGCCATGGAAGTCTCCCGGTTGGGGTCGCCGACACGCGCCGGCAACGATGGGTGGCGAACTGCAACGAGGCATTGTGGCGGGTTGCCCGCTCGGATTGAAGCCAGGGCGCTGCGGTTTGACTGCTCAGCGCCGGGGAAGCGGCAGTACTCCGCCGGATTTCACCGCGCGCAGGACGAAGCTGGAATTGACGTCGGCGACGTCGCCCGGGCGCAGCACCTTGTCGAGCAGAAAACGCGAGAAGTGGTCGAGATCGCTGACCATGACGTGCAGCAGGTAGTCCATGTCGCCGGTCAGCGCGTGGCAGGCGACCACCTCCTCCCAGTCAGCGACGCGGGCGACAAAGCGCTCGACGCTGGCCGCGTCGTGCTTGGCCAGTTGCAGGCGGACGAAGGCCTGCAGGCCGTAGCCCAGACGCTGCGGATCAAGCATTGCGCGGTAGCCGGCGATATAGCCCTCGGCTTCCAGGCGCTGCACCCGGCGCAGGCAGGCCGAGGGCGACAGGCCGACGCGCTCGGCCAGCTCGGTGTTGGCTATCCGGCCCTCGCGCTGCAGGGCAGCGAGCAGGCTGATGTCCAGGCTGTCGAGCGACATGGCGGTGGCTCCTTGGTTGTCGATGCAATGACGAGGCGTCCTCCACCGTCATGACGGCGCATTGTTGCGCAATGGCGGCGGCAATGCGCATCAGGCGCGCGGAAATTGCGCAGGATGCCCGATAAACTGTGCGCAGATATCGATCAAGGAAGCAGGATGGCCAACGCGCAGCGGGTCGAGCACCAGTTGACCGACAAGGGCTATGTCCCGGTCTACACCACCCGGGTGGTCGAGCAGCCATGGGACGAGTACAGCGCCATCGACCACGACGTCTGGGGGCAGCTGTACCGGCGCCAGCGCGAGATCCTGCCCGGCCGCGCCTGCCGCGAGTTCCTTGACGCCCAGGATGCGATGGGTATGTCGGATGCGCAGATCCCGCGCTTCGACGAGTTGAACATCATCCTTGCGCGAACTACCGGCTGGCAGCTGATCGGCGTCGAGGGCCTGCTGCCCGAACTGACCTTCTTCGAGCACCTGGCCAACCGCCGCTTTCCGGTGACCTGGTGGATCCGCAAGCCCGAGCAGATGGACTACATCTCCGAACCCGACCTGTTCCACGACCTGTTCGGCCACGTCCCGCTGCTGATGAACCCGGTGTTCGGCGACTACATGCAGGCCTATGGCGCCGGCGGGGTGAAGGCGCACGGCCTGGGCCCGGATGCCTTGGTCAATCTCACCCGGCTTTACTGGTACACGGTGGAGTTCGGGCTGATCCGCCAGGACGACGGACTGCGCATCTATGGCGCAGGTATCGTCTCCAGCAAGGGCGAGTCGATCCACAGCCTGGAGAGCGCCTCGCCCAACCGGGTCGGCTTCGACCTCAAGCGCATCATGCGCACCCGCTACCGCATCGATAGCTTCCAGAAGACCTACTTCGTGATCGATGATTTCGAGCAGCTGTTCGACGCCACCCGTCCCGACTTCCGCCCGATCTACGAGGAGCTTGCTCCGCTGGTCGCGGTGCCGGCCGGCAGCCTGCTGCCGACCGACCGCGTCTACCAGGCGGGCACTGGCGAGGGTTGGCCTGCCGACGGCGATGTCTGAGCGCGACCGTCCGCTTAGCTGATCCCGCGCGGCGAGTACCAGCCATGAAAGCCCAGCGGCATCGGCTGCGCCAGCCAAGCCTGCGCGCGCGGCCCGGCGGCGAGGTTGCCGGCGTCGAACAGACATAGCCCGGTGCGCCGCCGGCGCACGTCGAGCACCGTGCCGAGCAGCCAGCCATTGCCGCGACCGTCAGCCGCGGGCACGAAGCGGTGCTCTTCAACCAGCAGGTCATCACCGAAGTCGTAGCGGTCGACCACGCCGCTTTCCATGTCGATCCTGACCAACTGGTCGAAGTACGGATGCGCACGGCCGCGCGAACAGGCGGCGGCAAACAGCCGGCTGCCACCCCCTGCCTCATCCCAGACCGGGAAGTCGGCATCGATATCCACCGCGCCCGGCAGGCTGGCGCGTCCGCTGTCCAGATCAAGCTGCAGCGTCTGCACGTGGGTGGCCGGCGGCCGCTGCCCTGAGGGCTCTCCAGCCACGGCATCGGCCAAGGGCGAGCGCATCGCTTCGCCGTCGGTGTTCCAGCAGGCCTGCAGTAGCAGCGTGTTGCCGCGCTGGCGCAGTGGCCCATAGTGATACGCCACGCCGGCCGGCAGTCCATACCAGCGCTCGCGGCCAAGATCCTGCTTGTCCAGCACCAGTGCCCGGCAGCCGCGACCGGGCTGCCAGTCGAGCGCGTCGAAGTAGGCAGTGTCGGCGAGATCACCGCTCAGCACGTAGGGCATCAGCACGAAGACCAGATAGCGCTCGTTCATCGAGAACGCATGCAGGTATCCGGCGAACGGGAGCGGGACGATGTGCGGCGCATGCGGCTTCCCGGTGGCGTCGATGTGCCAGACCAGCATGCGCTCGCCGAACAGACCGAAGTTCCACAGGCTGCCGTCGCCATCGCGCAGGGGATGCGCGGAGAACGGCATGTGCTCCAGCCCCTCGCCCCAAGTGTGCAGGCCGCGCGGCGCGAGGCTTTCCGGATCGTAGCCGAACGCCGATCCGCCCTCCCACAGCGCGTACAGTGAACCGGCATGTTCAATGACCGCGGTGTTGGCGGTGTTGATGTCGTCGCCATGGCGGATGCCGCGGGCGCCCTCGATATAGGTGCCGATGGCGGGCACCAGGAAGCGGCCCTCGGCTTCCTCGGCCAGATACTTGGGCGTAGGGGTGAAGCGGGCGCTGTGGTCGATGCCGCCGGCGCCGATCCGCCAGGCCTGCAGCAGGCCATCGCCATCGAACCAATGGCGATAGAATTGGGTGCCGCGACGAAACAGGCCCGGTCCATTGCGGTACAGGGTGCCGCGCAGCTCGGCCGGCCAATCACCGACCAGTCGGGCCGGCTGCCAGCCAGAACGCGGCTCGGCGTCGGCCCAGCCGAGCAGCCAGGGATGCAGGTCGACCGCCGCGCCGAAACGATCACGGGCAGCGGCCTCGGCCAGCGCCTGGCGCGGATCGAGCGCGCCAGCCGCTATTGCCAGAGCCGAGAGTGAAAGAAAGCGGCGACGGTCCATGGCTAGCCTCCTCAGTTCAGCGTGATGCTGATCGACAAGTCAGCCTCGCCAAGCGCAAACGCGGCCTCTTCGAAATGCGGTGCGCGCATCACCTTGGGATTGTTCGACGCGCCGTAGCCTTCCTTGGGGATGCCGAACAGGTTGCTGTCCATCTTTCCGTTGCCGTTCTCGTCATGCATGACGCGCACGGCGTACTCCCCGGGCGGCAGGTCAGCGAAGGTGAAGCGCAGTGCCGGGCTGCCGTCGGGCTTGCCAATGTGGCCGGCAAGTCGCTTGGCCTTGCCCTGCCAGGCCTCCTTGGAGTCATAGAGCGCGATTCGCAGCTCGCCTTCCTGGGCCTCGATGCCCTGGACCTCGACCTCGAGATTGGCGGCCAGGACAGGCTGGGCGGCCAGGGTCAGTGCAATGAACAGAGTGTTTAGACGTGACATGGAATGTCTCCTCTTGCGGGGTGGGGAAAGGGGGTCAGGCGGTCTCGCCGACGGCGCCGGAGACCGGCCTGGCGGGGCGCGCATAGCGGCGGTCGAGCCAGATAGCGGCGCCGATGGCGACCGCCAGCGGGCCAAACCAGGCGAAGGCCTGCAGCATTCCGGGGTCGACATCGGGCAGCAGCCGGCGCAGGCCGATGCCGAAGAAGGCGATATGGGTGGCGACACCGTTGCCGATCATTGCGCCGTAGTGCTCGCGCAACCACCAGTTGGGGGTGGCTGGCGCGCGCCGCCAGGCTCTGATGCCGCCCAACAGGCCAAACAGTCCGATGCTGCCAAAGACCATGAACAAGGTAGCGTCGATCGACCAGCCGACGGCGATCATTCCAAGGCCGGTGGTGGCGGTCAG
Organism: uncultured Lysobacter sp.; assembly: GCA_964350895.1. Classification (GTDB taxonomy): domain Bacteria; phylum Pseudomonadota; class Gammaproteobacteria; order Xanthomonadales; family Xanthomonadaceae; genus Pseudomarimonas. The sequence continues at coordinate 15,541 of CAYGMG010000053.1, read as the reverse complement.
CCCGTGCAGGATCCAGAACAGCGGTCCGAAGTAGGCAGCACGATCGCGCTTCAGCCGCACTGCGCGCAGCGCGCCCACGCAGCTGTTGCTGACCAGGATCAGTAGGTAGCCCAAGAATAGCGCGCCGTACAGCTGGCCGCGCTCGAGCAGGCCCAGCACCAGCACCAGACCGCTGACGATGACCAGCAGCATGGACAGCAGGTAGACCTGGCCGGCGCGGCGGTGCAGAGGGCTGCCCTTGCGCAGCGCGCCGGCGGTCCAGAAGCTGAGCAGCGCCAGGCTGCCGGCGACCAGATGAAGCATTACGGCGATCGGGTACAGGTCCATGGTGGGCTCCTCGGGGTGTGGGGCCAGTCTCCGGGTCGCGCCGTCCGGGGTCAGGTGCCGGGCGTCAGGCATACCGGGTGCCGGAAGTCACTTTCTTCGCGGCCCCGGTTGTCGCCGTGCCACGCCGGGGCCAAGCTGGACGCATGAACAACGCTCGCCGCATCGCCGAAAACTTCTTCAGCCCGCTGCAGATTGCTGCCTACCTGGCCTGGGCCGCGGTCTGGCTGAGCTGCGCCCGCGGCATCGAGCTCTATCCCGACTGGGCGCCATGGCTGCACGCGCTGCTGCCGATCTACCTGCTGCTGTTCCTTGCCGACGAGTTCTTCGGTGGTCGTCTGGGGCGGGCCGGATTCGCTTTCGCCGCGCTGGGGATGGCGCTGATCGGCCTGCTGCTCTCAGCGGTTCTGCCGTATAGCGCGGCGCCGATCTTGCTTGTCCTGCTTGGCGCGATTCTGGCCTCGCGACTCGATGGCGCTCGGCTGGCGCTGGCGGTCATCCTGCTCGGTGCGGCCCTGGCCATCGTCGCCCTGAGCTTCTGGCCCGGAGGGCTGGTCAGCCGGATGACCAGCGTGGTCGCCTACTCCAGCTTCGTGGCTTTCGCTGCGCTGGTCATGCGCATGGCGGTACGCGCCGAAGCGCTGGCCGAGCGGCTGCAGGAAGCCAATAGCGAGCTGATGGCGACCCGTCCCCTGCTCGCCGAGGGTGCTCGCGAGTCTGAGCGGCTGCGCCTGTCGCGGGAGCTGCATGATGTGGCCGGCCATTCGCTCACCGCGCTGAAGCTGAACCTCGGCGCGCTGCAGCGTGATTCGCGCCAGCCCGATCCCGAGCGCATCGCCCTGTGCGCCGGCCTGGCCGACGACCTGCTGCAGAACCTGCGCGGCGTGGTGCGCCAGCAGCGCCGCCACGAGGGGCTCGACATCGCGGCCAGCCTGGCCCGGCTTTCCGAGCCTTTCCCCCGGCCCAAGGTGGAGCTGTATGTTGAGGAAGGTCTGCGAATCAGCGGCCTGGAACGCGCCGAAGCGGTTCTGCGGATGGTCCAGGAAGGCCTGACCAATGCCGCCCGCCACAGTGACGCCCGCCTGGTCAGGATCAGCCTGCAGCGCGACGGCGCCGTGCTCCGCCTCAGCCTGCAGGACGATGCACGCCTCGCTGCGTTGCCGGTCCCGGGCAACGGGCTGCAGGGCATGCGCGAGCGGCTGGAGGCGCTCGGTGGCGAACTGCAGATCAGCCGCGGCGAAGGCGGCGGATTGCAGCTAAGTGCCAGCTTGCCGGCGGACGAGCGATGAGCATCATCCGACTTGCCCTGGTCGATGACCAGTCACTGGTCCGCCATGGACTTCGCGCCCTGCTCGACAGCTTGCCCGGTCTCCAGGTCGTGATCGAATCCAACGATGTCGCCAGCGCCATCTCGGCGCTTTCCGAGGCGCCGGTCGACGTAGTGCTCAGCGATATCCGGATGCCCGGCGAGGACGGCTTCGCCCTGATCGTGCACCTACAGTCCCTGCCCGAACCGCCGCCGGTGATCCTGCTGACCACCTTCGACGAGGACGACCTCGCCCTGCGTGCCGCCGAGGCCGGTGCGCGCGGCTTCCTGCTCAAGGACGCTTCGCCCGAGGACCTGCACGAGGCCATCCTGCGCGTGGCCGCGGGCGAGACCCTGCTGGCCCCGGTTGCCACCGATCCGGTCCGCGCGCGCTTTGCCTATCGCGACCAGGCACCGCCCAGCGACACCTTCAATGACCGCGAGGTATCGATCCTGCGCCTGCTCGCCGGCGGCTACTCGAACAAGGAGATCGCGCGAAGCATCCACCTCTCGGAAGGCACAGTGAAGAACTATGTCAGCGAGATACTGGACAAGCTCGGCACCCGCGACCGCACCCGTGCCGTGCTCAAGGCGATCACCCTGCGGATCATCTGAGGACCTGGCCGCGCGGTGCGTTGGCTGGGCATTCCTGACAGGACCTGCTGCGGCGCTGCTCCTCCGCGGCTGCGCTGGCCGTCGCGAGCGTGGCACCATCATGCTTGGCGCTGCTCGCTCCTGATGCCAATGCGTAGCGCTTCGAAGCGGCTCGGTGTCCCTGTACAGGCTTCCTGCGCTGCCCTTGGTCCTGATGGATGGTGAAACGCCATGCTGTTTGTTTTCGAGGTGGAGATCGGCAACGGCTACTCGGCGGAGCAGTATGCGCAGGCCTGGATGCACGCCAGCGCGCTGATCCAGCAGGCAGACGGCGCGGCGGGCACCCGGCTGCATCGCAAGATCGGTGATCCCGAGCGCTTGCTGGCCATTGCCCGCTGGGAGTCCAAGGCAGCGCGGGACGCCATGGCCGGCGCGGCACAGGAGCGCATTCGCCGGATCATCGACAGCCAGGCGGAGTTTGTCCGCGTGCAGGTGATCGGCGAATTCGAGGAAGCGCAGTGGCGCGTCGATCCCCCCGGATGGGATCCAGCCGACCTGCCGCAATAAGCGAGGGTCGGCCGCTGCACCACGCGCTGCGAGCGCGGTTCAGGACCAGCATGCTTCGCCAGCAAACTTGATCGCTGCGGGCCGGGCGTTATCCTTGCCCAAGGCAATGCATGGGAGAGCCTATTCTTCTCACGCTCACGCTATTCATCGTCGCTGCATTGGTGATCCTGATCGTCGGCGTCCGCCTCGCCGGGCTTGCCGACACGCTGGCCGATCGCACCGGCCTTGGCGAAGCGGTGTTCGGTGGCGTCCTGCTGGGCGCGACCACCTCGGCATCCGGCGCGGTCACTTCGATGGCCGCCGCGGCCGCTGGCGATGTCGATCTCGCCTACAGCAATGCGATCGGCGGGATCGCCGTGCAGACTGCCTTCCTGGCGGTCGCCGACGCCTGCCATCGGCGGGCCAATCTCGAGCATGCGGCGGCGGATACCGCCAACCTCAGCCAGGCGGCGATGCTGATCATCCTGCTCAGCGTGCCGTTGACCGCCGCCGTGCTGCCCCCACTGAATCTGTGGGGCGTGCATCCGGCATCCCTAGTGCTGGTCGGACTGTATCTGGGCGGGGTGATGCTTGCCCGCCAGGCGCACCGGCAACCGATGTGGCATCCACGCAAGACCGCGAGGACCCGCGAGGACCGGCCGGAGGCCGCCTCAGACAGCGGTCCGCCGACTTGGCAGCTGTCGCTCAGCTTCGTCGTGTTGGTGGCCGTCATATGCGTCGCCGGCTATGTCATCGCCCGGACCGGCTCAGCGATAGCGGCGCAGACCGGGATTGCCAGCAGTGTCGTCGGCGCCCTGATGACCGCCACCGTGACCTCCTTGCCGGAACTGGTCACCACCGTGGCTGCGGTGCGCCGCGGCGCATTGCAGCTGGCGGTGGGCGGAATCATTGGCGGCAATACCTTCGACGTGTTGTTCCTGTCCGCGGCTGACCTGGCCTATCGCGACGGCTCGCTGTACAACGCGGTCGGTGCCGACTCGCGCTTCTGGACCCTGGTCGGCATCGCCATGACCGGCCTGCTCCTGCTCGGCATGATCCGCCGTCAGCCGCACGGCATTGCAAACATCGGCTTCGAGAGCGTCGGCCTGCTGCTGGTCTACGTGGGCGCGGTCATCGTTGCCGTAACCCTGTTCTGAGCCGCGCTGGTGCAGCGTCTGGCGACGGCGGGCCGCCTCTGAGCAGCCGGACCGGCAAGCCGCTATCCGCAAGTCCCCAACAAGGAGATCAGTCATGCCGGCAGAATCCAAAGCGCAACAGAAGGCCGCCGGGGCAGCCCTTGCCGCCAGGCGCGGCGAGAGCGACCCTGATGAGCTGAAAGGAGCGGCCCGGGAAATGTACGACTCGATGAGCGAAAGCCAGCTCGAACAGTTCGCCGGCACCCCCCGCAAGCGGCTGCCGGAGAAGAAGGGCTCGGACCACGCGGACTGAGCATAGCCTTGCCGCGCAGGAAGCAAAGCCCCGCGCAGCGCTGCGCGGGGCCTCGTTTTCAGGGCCAGGGGGCTCGACGCTCAGTAGCGTCCGATCGCCGCCGCCGGGACCGCCGCGGGCATGCGATCGCTGCTCAGCGCAAACACCGTGCCGCCCTTGGCAAGGGTGCGCCGCACAGCAAGGTCGAGCAGGTCGTAGTCACCGGGTTCCACCGACTCCTGCGTGCTCAGATGAACCTTGTTGGCGGTCGGATCGAACTGCCCCCAGACATGCTGGTCGCGCTGTACGAACAGGGTGTCGACCCGGCCCCAGTAGGCCGCGGGAACCAGTTGTTCGATGGTGCCGATCGCGCGCTTGCTGTCGCTGAGTGCCGCCAGCCGCGACTTCGCTTCGCGCTCGGCTTCGCGGAAGCTCGGCTCGACCAGGGGCCACGCCCGATCACGCAGATCCTCGGCGCTGAGTGACTCGGGATTGCCGTCGATACCGCCTTCCAGCAAGTTCGGATAGTGGTTGGCCTCGCGGTACAGCGCCTGCTGATAGTTGACCGACGCGAGCACCAGGGGCGCCTGCTGGTTGCCGAGGAAGCGGCTGAGCGCGCGGTCGATGCGCTGGAAGTAGCGGAACAGGTCGAGCTTCTCGGTATCCGTGCCGCTGCCCTGACCGTGGAAGATCGCCGGCCGTCCGCCGCCCGCCCCGTTGCCGCTGGCGCCGGTGTGGAACTGCAAGGACTCCTCGCGATCATCGTGCGCCAGCGCCTTGGCCTTGCTGCTCGGCAGATCGGGCACCTCGACCTCGATCACGCTGTACCGGGTGGCTTCAAGCAGCCGGGTCTGGTTGCCGCTGAGCGCCAGGACGTAGAAGCGGTCGCCCAGCGCCAGATGCGGAAGCAAGGGAAGAATCTCGAACGACTCGCCAACCACGGTCAGCGGCGTGAATGCGATCGGCAGCGAGTAGCTACGCATGCCGTCGGCATTGATGAACAGGGCGAGTCCCTCGCGCTGATGGTTCCAGAACGGCGCATCGTCGAGCAGCGCCCGTGCCGGCTGCAGCAGGCGCTGTGCTTCATCCTGTTTCAGGCCGTGTCCGCGCAGGTGGCTCTCGGCTTCGGCGAGCAGGTTCTTGAGCCGGATCGGTGCCTGCCTCGCCGCTTCGCCGCTGGGCGACGTGGGCAGGAAGATCGAGACGCAACGCGGTGAGCGATGCTCGATCAACGCCTGCAGTGCTTCGCTGGACAGATGATGTTCCATCTTGGGCCTCCTAAGTATCGGATCGAATGTTTTGCGAATCCCTCGGGCTCTCCCACGCACCCCAAAGGGTAGTGCCTGGCGGGTTAACCAGGCCTGTCGCCGGCCTTGCCGTACTTAGCACACATGTTGCGCGTGGCTGCGGTTCGCAATGAACCCGCTGCGACGCTCCGGGGCTTGGCAACGCAGCCAAGGCGGCGCGGCGCGCTGGCGGCCATCCCGGGCCTGCGGGACAATCACCCGTCCTGCGTCAGGAGTACTGCCGATGTCCATCCGTTGCTACCTCGACCTGCAGCCCAGGCTGGGCGCACGGGTCTACGTCGACCCTGCCGCGGTGGTCATCGGCGATGTCGCGCTGGGCGATGACGTCTCGCTGTGGCCGATGGCGGTGGTCCGCGGCGACGTGAACCACATCCGCATCGGTGCGCGGACCAGCATCCAGGACGGGGCGATTGTCCACGTGACCCACGATGGCCCCTTCGGCCCGCCCGGCGGCTTGCCCTGCCTGATCGGTGACGACGTCACCGTCGGCCATGGCGCGATCCTGCATGCCTGCACCATCGAGGATACGGTGCTGATCGGGATGGGCGCGCGGGTGCTGGATGGCGCGGTGGTCAAGCGGCACGGCTATGTCGGTGCCGGATCACTGGTGCCGCCGGGCAAGGTGGTCGGCGAGGGCGAGCTGTGGGTCGGCAGCCCGGCGCGGCTGGTCCGGCGTCTCACCGACCGGCAGATCGAGCAGCTGCACTACAGCGCCCAGCACTATGTTCGGCTGAAGGATCGCTATCTGGCCCAGGCCGAGGCCGGCGCCGTGCAGGGCGGCATGAACTGAGCGCGGCCGGCGTGAACAGCGCAATCAAGGGTCGTGGCAGCGCCTGGCGCGAGCCTGGCCGCTTCGAGTCGACCCGGATCGACAGCAGCGCCGAGGGCGATGAAGGATGGGACGTCGAGCACGATCCGCCGCCGGGCACCAAGGTGGTCGAGGAAGTCGCGCGCGGCATCATCAGCCGCAACCAGTCTCCCGACGTGCCCTTCGCGCAGTCGATCAACCCCTACCGCGGCTGCGAGCATGGCTGCAGCTACTGCTTTGCCCGGCCCAGCCATGCCTTTCTCAATCTTTCTGCGGGGCTGGATTTCGAGACCCGGCTGTTCGCCAAGACCAATGCCGCCGAGCTGCTGCGGCGGGAACTGGCCAGACCGGGCTATCGCTGCCAGCCGATCACCCTTGGCGCCAACACCGACCCCTACCAGCCGATCGAACGTCGCTATCGCATCACCCGTCAGCTGATCGAGGTGTTGGGTGAGCTTCGGCATCCGTTCTCGATCATCACCAAGAACGCGCTGATCGAGCGCGACCTCGACCTGCTGGCCCCGCTTGGCGCGGCCGGACTGTGCAGCGTGATGCTGTCGGTGACCACCCTCGACAACCGCCTTTCGGCCCGGCTCGAGCCCAGGGCCAGCGCGCCGGCGCGGCGCCTGCAGTGCATCCGCCGGCTTAGCGGAGCCGGGGTGCCGGTCGGCGTGCTGCTGGCGCCGCTGATCCCGGCAGTCAATGACGCCGAAATCGAACGCCTCCTGGCCGCGGTCGCCGAGGCAGGCGCGCTCAGCGCAGGCTATGTCCTGCTACGCCTGCCGCATGAGGTCGCGCCGATCTTCCGCGACTGGCTGGCCGAGCACCTCCCGGACCGGGCCGGGCACGTGATGAGCCTGGTCCAGCAGATGCGCGGCGGGCGTGACTACGATGCCCGCTTTGGCGAGCGCATGCGCGGCCAGGGGGCGTTCGCCCAACTGATCGCCCAGCGCTTCGCGGTGGCCGCGCGCCGCCAAGGGCTAGATCGCCAGCGACCGGCGCTTGACGAGAGCCAGTTCCTGCCGCCACGTTCGCCGTCTTCCCAGGGAGACCTGTTCGATGCCAGCACCTTCGATGTCGGCCCGTCCTGATGCGCTGCATGGCCGAGCCACCCTCATCGCAGTGGCCCAGTCCTCTGCACATGGCGTTTGCGCGAGTTTGCCGTGCAGACGGCAAGCATGATCCGCCCGGCGCTCGCCGCGGACTTTCCGCGCATCCTGGAGCTGAATGCCGATGAGGTGCGCCAGACCAGTCCGCTGGATGAGGCCCGACTGGCCGAGCTCGATGCTCTGTCTGCGTTGCACTGGGTGGTGCTGCGCGAGGGCAGCATCGAGGGGTTCCTGCTCGCCATGGGCGAGAACGCCGGCTACCGCAACGACAACTTCGACTGGTTCGCGCAGCGCTACCAGCGATTCCTCTACGTCGACCGTATCGTGATCAATCGCCGGTCTGCCGGCGGCGGCCTGGGTCGGGCGCTGTACGCGGCCTTGTTCGCCCACGCCCGCGCCGCGCGGATCGACAGCGTGGTCTGCGAGATCAACCTTGATCCGCCCAATCCCGCATCGATCGCCTTCCATGCCCGGCACGGCTTCGTCGAGGTCGGTCAGCAGCAGCTGGCGGCGGCGGGCAAGCGGGTGTCCATGCAGCGCGCCCCCACTGAACAGGCAGGGATGAATGTCGATGACTGAGCAGTCCGCACCCGGCGCCGAGGAGATCGAGCGGCACGTCGTCGACAACTTTGCCGACGTGCAGTGCAAGGCGTCGTGGGGGGAGCGCGCCTGCTTCGTGAACCCGGGCAGCCGGCTGCCCAACGGCGTCTACTTCGCCACCCTCAAGTCCGCTGACGGCGCCAATGACCGGGCCTCCCGGCTCGACCGCCCCGGCGTGTTCCGATTGAGCCTGGGCATTGGTCGCAGCGCCTTTCTCGCGCAGTTCGGGGCGCTGCCCACGCGACCAGCGGCGGGCGGCGTGGTCGGCACCGGCGACGACTTTTCTGCCCTCGACCAGCTGCTGCCGCACCCGGTGTATGCCTGGATGGGCTGGGTCTGCGTGCTGAACCCGTCGCGGCCGCGCCTTGCCGCCCTGCAGCCGCTGCTGGAGAGCGCCTATGCCGATGCGCTGAATCGACTGCGCCGGCGGCGTCCTCCGGGCTGAACCGTGTCGGGATCCGGGCTACCCTTGGCAAAGGGCAGCAGCGGAGGGCCGAGAATGTCGGAGCAGGCGGCAATCCAGCGGGTGGTCGATGCGCTGTACATGCTGATTTCCGGACCAGGCAGCCAGCCGCGCGACTGGGCGGCGCAGCGCGCTTTGTTCATGCCCCAGGCGCATATGGTGCGCACCGTGCTTGACGCCGAGGGACAGCCGCGTCCCGAGGTGATCGCGCTGGCCGACTATGCTGCCAACTACGAGGCCAAGATGGCCGGGCGCGATTTCTACGAGGTCGGCCTGCGCTGCCGGATCGAGCAGTTCGGCAATATCGCCCACGCCTTCAGCAGCTATGTCGCCTACGCCGATGTCGGCCGCCGCCAGCAGCTCAAGCGCGGCATCAACAGCATCCAGCTGTATCGCGTGGACGGCCAGTGGAAGGTCGCGGCGATGGTCTGGGACGACGAGCGGCCCGGTCTTGTTATTCCCGACCGCTATCTGCCGCCGGGCGAGGCCGCCGCCGGTTCCTGACTCCCGCAGTTTGGCAAGCGCTGCCACGGCTTTGCCCGATCTCCGCCCGCAGACGCGCCGCGTCATCGCCGAGGATGGCAGCGCATTGAACAGGGAGCAGACATGAACGACACGATCCACCCGCAGGAGCGATCACCCGGCGTCGCACGGATCCGCGCAGCGATCTGGCTGGCCTGCGGCCTGGTCCTGCTCAGCCCGCTCATCGCCATGCAGTTCACCGATGAGGTGCGCTGGAGCGCGGCCGATTTCATCGTGGCAGCCGTGCTCCTGCTTACCTCGTGCGCCGGCATGGAGTTGGCACTGCGCCGATCCGCGGCCCCGCTGTACCTGCTCACCAGCGGCCTTGCCCTGCTTGCCGGCCTGCTTCAGGTGTGGGCCAACCTGGCGGTGGGGATCATCGGCGAACCGGCGAATCCGGCCAATCTGGCTTTCTTCGCCGTCCCGTTGTTTGCTCTGGTCGGCGGCTTGCTGGTGCAACTGCGTCCGGCCGGGCTGAGCGTGGTCATGCTGGCCACGGCCGTGCTGCAGGCGCTGGCAGCATTGCTGCTCGCCGCGCGCGAACCCCTGGCCCTGGGCTTCTGCGCTGCGGTGGCCGCGCTATGGCTGTTCTGCGCGGCCGGTTTTGCGCACGCCGCGCGGCAGCGCTGAGTTGGCTCCGGAAGGACTGCTCGGTTAGCCTTGGCCAGAGCGCCGCGCCGGCTTTGCAGTGCGCGGCGGATGGCCCTTGACCGCAGTCCGGAGCGCGCATGAACACCCCGCTTGAGCGATGGCATGAACTGGTCTCCAGCCGCGATGCCGGCGGGCTTGAGGCGCTGCTGGCCGAGGATGCGGTGTTCTACTCGCCGGTGTTGCACACCGCGCAGCGCGGCCGCACGGTCACCGCTGCCTACCTGCGTGCGGCGCTGGCGGTGCTCGGCGTGCCCGGCTTCTGTTACGTACGGGAAATCATCGGTGAGACCGACGCCATGCTGGAGTTCGAGCTGGAGCTCGACGGTGTTTACGTCAACGGGGTGGACCTGATCCGCTGGAACGAGGACGGCCAGATCGTCGAGTTCAAGGTCATGCTGCGCCCGCTGCAGGCGATCGAAGTGGTCCGCGAACGGATGGCCGCCAGCCTCGCCGCGCGGCGGCGCTGAGCGGCGTTCACGCGCTACCGCGGCGAGCGCTCAGTTCGCGGCACGTGCGTCCGCGGGCACCCGCACCCAGCCTTCCATCAGCACCCTCGCGCTGCGGCTCATCAGGGCGCGGCGCACCACCCACTGGCCGTCCACCTGCTCGGCCTCGGCGCCGACCCGCATGCTGCCCGAAGGGTGGCCGAAACGCACCGCGTTGCGCGCGCCGCCGCCGGCGGCCTCGCTGACCAGGGTGCCCGGCACCGAGGCCGCAGTCGCCAGCGCCACCGCGGCGGTGCCCATCATGGCGTGATGCAGCTTGCCCATCGACAGCGCGCGCGCCAGCAGGTCGATATCGGCCGCGGCGATCGGCTTGCCGCTGGATGCGAGGTAATCCGCGGGAGGCGCAACGAAGGCCACCTTGGGCGTGTGCTGGCGGGTCGCGGCCTCGGCGGGCGTTCGGATCAGCCCCATGGCCAGGGCGCCCGCGGTGCGCAGCGCCTCGAACATCGCCAGCCGCGCCGGGTCGCCATTGATGTCACCTTGCAGTTCGCGGCCGCTGCAGCCGATATCCGCCGCGCGCACGAAAACGGTGGGGATGCCGGCATTGATCAGGGTGGCCTCGACCGGCCCCAGGCCGGGCACGTCGAGCGTGTCGATCAAACGACCGGTTGGGAACATCGCGCCGCCGTCATCGTCGTCGGCGGGGTCGATGAACTCCAGGGCGATCTCGGCGGCGGGGAAGGTCACCCCATCCAGCTCGAAGTCGCCCAGCTCCTGCACCGCGCCGCCGGCCAGCGGCACATGGGCGATGATGGTCTTGCCGATGTTGGCCTGCCAGATGCGCACCGTGGCGGTGCCGTCGTGCGGCGAACTGGCGGCGTCGAGCATGCCCTGGCTGATCGCGAAAGGGCCGACCGCCGAGCTGAGGTTGCCGCAGTTGCCGCTCCAGTCGACGAAGGCGCTGTCGATCGACACCTGGCCGTAGAGGTAGTCGACATCATGGCCGGGCCGCGTGCTCGGCGAGACGATCACGCACTTGCTGGTGCTCGAAGTCGCCCCGCCCATGCCGTCGGTGTGCTTGCCGTAGGGGTCCGGGCTGCCGATCACCCGCAGCAGCAGGGCATCGCGCGCGGGCCCCGGAACCTGCGCGGCCTCCGGCATGTCCTGCAGGCGGAAGAACACGCCCTTGCTGGTGCCGCCGCGGTAGTAGGTGGCGGGGATGCGCAGTTGCGGCGATGGCGACATGACAGGAGACCTCAGCATCTGGAGTGGGGCGACTTGATCGCACCATTATCCGCGGCGGCGCAGCGCATCGCGACCGCCCGGCGTGCGACGCATGGGCGGATTCAGCGCGCGGCGCGCTCGCCGTTCGACTCGCCGGTCTGCAGCCGCCACAGGGCAGCATAGGCGCCGTCCTTGTCGATCAGCGCGGCATGGGTGCCGGATTCGATCACCCGGCCGCCGTCCAGCACGTGGATGCAGTCGGCGTCGCGCACGGTCGACAGGCGATGGGCGACGACCAGGCAGGTGCGGCCGCGGGCGGCCTCGCGCAGCGAGCGCTGGATTGCCGCCTCGGTGTCGTTGTCGACTGCCGAGGTCGCCTCGTCCAGCACCAGGATGCGCGGGTCGCGATACAGCGCACGGGCCAGGGCGATGCGCTGGCGCTGGCCGCCGGAGAGCTGGGTGCCGCGTTCGCCGACCTCGCTGTCGTAGCCCTTGGGAAGGGCGCGGATGAAGTCGTCGGCCGCAGCCGCGAGCGCCGCCTCGCGAACCCGCGCCGGATCGGCCTTGCGGTCGCCGTAGGCGATGTTGTCGTGCACGCTGCCGTCGGTCAGGAACGGGTCCTGGGCGACATAGCCGATCCGCTGGCGCAGGGCGCGCAGGTCGAGCGTGGCGAGGTTGGCCCCGTCGACCAGCACGCGCCCCGACTGCGGCGCGATGAAGCCGAGCAGCAGGCGGACCAGGGACGACTTGCCGCCGCCGGTGGCGCCGACCAGGGCGTGGGTTTCGCCGGCGGGCACGCGCAGGCTGACCCTATCGAGCGCGGTGCTCTCGGCATAGCGCAGCACCACCTCCTCGAAGGCCAGCTCGCCGCGCAGCGGCGCGTCGAGCTGCTGGCTGCCGCGCGCCGGCAAGGGCGCTGCGAGCAGGTCCATGACCCGGTCTACCGAGGCCATCGCGCGCTGGTAGAGGTCGGTCATTTCGGCCAGCCGGGTCAGCGGCCAGAGCAGGCGCTGGGTCAGGTAGACCAGGGCTGAATAGGCCCCAACGCCCAGTTCCCCCGAAAGCGTTTTCCAGCCACCGTAGAGCAGGGTGGCAACGAAGCCGGCAAGGATCGCCATGCGGATGACCGGGGTGATCGCCGCGGAGAAGCGGATCGCCGCGGCATTGCGCTGGCGGAAGCCGTCGGAGGCCTCGCGCACGTGATCGCTCTCGAACTGCTCGGCGGTGTAGGCCTGGATGGTGGCCATGCCGGCCAGGTTGTTGGACAGACGGTCGGAGACCACGGCAGCGGCTTCGCGGGCGGCGGCGTAGCGCGGCGCCAGGCGGCGCTGGAACCAGAAGGCGCCGACCAGGATCAGCGGAATCGGCAGGAAGGCCAGCGCAGCGAGATCCGCGGTGAGGATGAAGAACACCGCGCCGACCAGCAGCGAGGACACCACCACCTGGATCAGGTCGTTGGCGCCGGTGTTGAGGAAGCGTTCGATCTGGTTGACGTCCTCGTTGAGCACGGCCATCAGCCTGCCACTTCGGGCGCGGGTGACGTAGTCGGCTGGCAGCTGCTGGACGTGGGCGTAGGCGGCCAAGCGCAGCTCGTGCTGCAGATCCTGGGCAAGGCCGCGCCAGCGCAGGGCGTACAAGTACTCGAACAGGCTCTCCAGCACCCAGACCACGATGGTCAGCCCGGTCAGCGCCAGCAGCTGATGCATCGGGTCGGGGATGCCCAGGCCGGCCAGAAAGCTGTCCTCGCGATTCACCACCACGTCGACGGCAACGCCGATCAGGATCTCCGGCAGGATGTCGAAGATCTTGTTGAGCACCGAGTACACGCTGCCCCAGATGGCCTGGGCGCGGTAGGGACGGGCATAGTCGTAGAGGCGGTGCAGGGGATGCATGGGGCGGCCGTAGCGTGCTGACCGCGCAGCCTAGCCGATCATCGCGGACTGTAGGAGCCAGGTTGCTGGCGATTGGCGCACCGCTGCGGGGAAAGCGCCTTCGCTGCCCGGACATCAGTTCGCCAGCAAGCTGGCTCCTACAATGCGCTCGCTGCAAGCGAATCCCGACCGAGCGCAGCGACGGCGCAGGTTGCAGCGCAACCGTTGCCGCGCAGCGGCCGAAACCCGAGTCCGAATCCCGTGCTGATCGCCTTCAACAAGCCGTTCAACGTGCTCTGCCAGTTCACCGACCGCAGCGATCCGCCGCGGCGCACCCTGGCCGAGTTCGGCCTGCCGCCCGGCGTGTACGCGGCAGGGCGTCTCGACTACGACTCCGAAGGGCTGTTGCTGCTGACCGATGACGGGCCGCTTGCCAACCGGCTTACCGATCCGCGGCACAAGCAGGCCAAGACCTACTGGGTGCAGGTCGAAGGCCAGCCCCGTGCCGATCAGCTGGCAAGGCTGCGCCAAGGGGTCGAGCTGAAGGACGGCCTGACCCGCCCGGCCGAGGTCGAGGCCATCTCCAAGCCGTCGCTCTGGCCACGCGATCCGCCGGTTCGCTACCGCAAGTCGGTGCCGGATGCCTGGCTGTCGATCAGCCTCACTGAAGGCCGCAACCGCCAGGTGCGACGGATGACCGCGGCGGTCGGCCTGCCTACGCTGAGATTGGTGCGGGTCGAGATCGCCGGCCATCGGCTTGACGGCCTGACGCCAGGGGAATGGCGCGATCTAGGTTCGGCGCGGCAGATCGGGCGCCGCTGATTGGCGCTTGTTTCTGCCGGCGCTCGCCGCTGGTCGGGTCCTGATCACCGACGGTCGCGCGATTGCCTGCAGCCTCCGGGTTTTTACCTAGCAGCGCAGGGTGGGGGTCAAGCTTTCCCACTGGGGAGGGCCCGGCGGGTCAGCTACACTCCGCGAGCCTGAATCGGAGACAGCCGATCCGGCCAGATCAAAATGGGGATAAAGAAAACATGTCGATCCTGCAGGTGGGCGCTATCGTCCGCATCCTGAGCGTGACCCTGTTCTTGCTGCCCGCCTTCGCGCAGGCCCAAGATCCCAACGTGACGCTCGGCAAGCAGCTGGTCACGCCAGCCGCCAACGCGACGGTGCCCCCAGGGACCGATGTGCGCTACCGGATCACCTACGCCTGCAACGGTGTTTCGCAGCCCAACTGCGGCAGCCTGACGCTCAATGACACCTTGCCGGCCGAGCTCGAGATACTGAGCTGTGACTTCCCGACCTTCACCATCGGCAGCTGCCCGGTGGGCGGCAACGTCTTCAACGCCACCCGAGCCCTGATCAACTCCGGCGTGACCGGCGAGGGCTTCATCAATGCCCGCGTACGGCCCAGCGCCGGCCCGGCGAGCAATGTTATCAATACGGTGACCGCCACCTTCACCAACAACCCGGGCGGCCAGCCGCAGCCGGTCACGACCAGCAGTCCGCCGATCAATATCAGTGCGGCCTCGCAGCGCAACTATTCGATCAGCAAGGTGCGCGTTGACCCGATCACGTCCCTGGTCATCTCCGACCAGCCGACCTTCGTCACCGACCGCGTGCAGTTCTGCGCCACCTCGGGCGTCGATCTGGTGGAACTGCAGGATGTGACGCTGTACGACGACACGCCGGCGATTGCGACCAATATCCGTACCACCCTGCCCGGCGGCACGCCGCCGATCGGCGAGAGCATCAGCGGCAACCGGATCACCTGGACCATTCCGGCAGCGCGGCTGGACATCGACCAGCTGTATCCGCCCGGCGCCTCGCTGTCCCAGCCGTCCTGTTTCACCTTCTTCGTCACCTACGACCTGCCGGCCGGCGCCGCTCTGGCGCAGAACCGTGCCCACGTTCGCACCGACGACGACCAGTACTGCCCGGATACGCTCGGCGTGCCGGCGCCCGGCGACACCGCCAACCCGCAGTGCTTCGGCGAGACAGACGGTACCCGCGGCGGACCGCAGTCGATCGTCTCGATCGGCAAGAGCGGCAACGATGCCACGCCCAGCGATACCCCGGACGATCAGGGTCTTGGGCGGATCAACTGGCGGCTCAACGGCAGCTACGAGTCGAATGTTGGCCTGCAGGACGTGCAGGTGTTCGACATTCTTCCCGACGACGTGCTGCCCGGTTCGCCGACCCGCCTGCAGGTTGAGAGCTTCACCCTGGGCGACTGGGCCAGCGGTGCGCCTCTGTACGACGTCGCCGCTGACGTCTACGTCACCACGACCGTGCCGGCGCCGACCACTGATTGCGGTAACCCCGTGAACTGGGTGCAGGTGGCA